>VEQY01000027.1 GCA_018882965.1 Mycobacterium sp.
GTGATCGGTGGCAGACTCCCAGGACAGCCAGCAACCGTCGCCCCCGAGGAGAGACCTTGGCCGACTTCGTCGCTTCCATCGACCAGGGCACCACCAGCACGCGGTGCATGATCTTCGACCACAACGGTGCCGAGGTGGGCCGCCACCAACTCGAGCACGAGCAGATCCTGCCGCGAGCGGGCTGGGTGGAACACAACCCGGTGGAGATCTGGGAGCGCACCCAGACGGTGGTGATGTCGGCGCTGAACGCCACCAAGCTCTCGGCCACCGACCTGGCGGCGCTGGGGATCACCAACCAGCGCGAGACCACGCTGGTGTGGAACCGCAAGACCGGTCGGCCCTACTACAACGCCATCGTCTGGCAGGACACCCGAACCGACCACATCGCCGCGGCACTGGATCGTGACGGCCGCGGCGAGGTGATCCGGCGCAAGGCCGGCCTGCCGCCGGCCACTTACTTCTCCGGCGGCAAGCTGCAGTGGATCCTCGACAACGTCGAGGGGGTGCGCGCCGACGCCGAGAAGGGCGACGCGCTGTTCGGCACCCCCGACACCTGGGTGCTGTGGAATCTGACCGGCGGCGCAGCCGGCGGGGTACACGTCACCGACGTCACCAACGCCAGCCGGACGATGCTGATGAATCTGGAGACGCTGGACTGGGACGACGAGCTGCTGTCCCTCTTCGGGGTGCCGCGGGCGATGCTGCCCGCGATCCGGCCGTCGTCCTCACCGCAGCCCTACGGGATGACCCATCCCGACGGACCGACCGGCGGCGAGGTGCCGGTGACCGCCAGCCTGGGCGACCAGCAGGCGGCGATGGTCGGCCAGGTCTGCCTGGCGCCCGGCGAGGCCAAGAACACCTACGGCACCGGAAACTTCCTGCTGCTCAACACCGGCGAGAAGATCGTGCGCAGCAAGAACGGATTGCTCACCACCGTGTGCTACCAGTTCGGGGACGCCAAACCCATCTACGCCCTGGAGGGGTCGATCGCGGTCACCGGCTCGGCCGTGCAGTGGCTGCGCGACCAGCTGGGCATCATTAGCGGCGCCTCGCAGAGCGAGACCCTGGCCGCCCAGGTCGAGGACAACGGCGGGATCTACTTCGTGCCGGCGTTCTCCGGATTGTTCGCCCCGTACTGGCGCTCCGACGCCCGCGGCGCCATCGTCGGGCTGTCCCGCTTCAACTCCAACGCCCACCTCGCCCGCGCCACGCTGGAGTCGATCTGCTACCAGAGCCGCGACGTGGTCGACGCGATGGCCGCCGACTCCGGGGTGCGCCTGGAGGTGCTCAAGGTCGACGGCGGGGTGACGCTCAACGATCTGTGCATGCAGATCCAGGCGGACGTGCTCGGGGTCGAGGTGGTGCGCCCCGTGGTGGCCGAGACCACCGCGCTGGGGGCGGCCTACGCGGCCGGTCTGGCGGTGGGTTTCTGGGCCGACCCCGAGGATCTGCGCGCCAACTGGCAGGAGGCCCGCCGCTGGTCACCGCGCTGGAGTGATGAGCAGCGCTCAGCGGGGTACGCGGGCTGGCGCAAGGCGGTGCAGCGCACCCTGGACTGGGTCGACGTCTAGGCCCGGGTGCGGTTTCGTGCGCTGAGCGCACGAAACCGCACCGAAGTCATGCCTAAGGTGGACGGTATGACAGTCAACCTGCCCGACGCCCGCCCGTTCCACATGCGCGGTAACTACGCGCCGGTGCCCGACGAGCTCGACGAACACGACCTGCCGGTGGAGGGGGCCATTCCGGCTGAGCTGGACGGCTGGTATCTGCGCAACGGGTCCAACCCGCGCACACCGACGCCGCACTGGTTCGTCGGTGACGGCATGATCCACGGCGTGCGCATCGAGGGCGGTGCCGCCAAGTGGTACCGCAACCGCTGGGTGCGCACCGAGAGCTTCGAGGATCCGTTCCCGGTGTACGGCGCCGACGGCACCCGCAACCTGCACTCGTCGGTGGCCAACACCCACGTGGTCAACCACGCCGGTAAGACGCTGGCCCTGGTCGAGTCGTCGCTGCCCTACGAGATCACCAACGATCTGGAGACGGTCGGCTGCTACGACTTCGACGGCAAGCTCAACGACTCCATGACGGCGCATCCGAAGATCTGCCCCACCACCGGGGAGCTGCATTTCTTCGGCTACGGCAACCTCTTCCAGCCGCACGTCAGCTATCACCGCGCCGATGCCAACGGCGAGCTGACCGTCAACCGCCCGATCGACGTCAAGGCGTTGACGATGATGCACGACTTCGCGATGACCTCCGAGCACGTGATCTTCATGGATCTGCCGATCGTGTTCAACCTCGAGGTCGCAATCAGTGGCGGCGGTATGCCGTTCCGCTGGGATGACGACTACGGCGCGCGGTTCGGGGTGTTGCGCCGCGACGATCCGCTCGGCGAGGTGCGCTGGTTCGAGATCGAGCCGTGCTACATCTTCCATGTCGCCAACGCCTACGTGGACACGAATCAGGGCGCGGACCGCATTGTGCTGCAGGCGGTTCGCTACCCGGAGCTGTGGCGCAAAGACGGCGGCTTCGGAGATAGCGCAGTGCTGTGGGAGTGGACGATCGACCTCACCCGCGGAACCGTGACGGAACGCCAGCTCGACGACCGCGCGGTGGAGTTCCCCCGCATCGACGACCGGCGCGCCGGGATGCCGGCGCGCTATGCGGTGTCGGTCGGGAACAACTCACTGGTGCGTTATGACCTGCAGACCGGGACCGCCGCCGAGCGCGGCTTCGGGACACCCGACGCGCCGGGCGGCCCGGGCGAGGCGGTGTTCGTACCGTCCCCTTCCGGGCCTGCCGACGAGGACAACGGCTGGTACATGGGCTACGTCTACGACCCCGCGCGCGACGCCAGCGAGTTGGTGATCCTGCCGGCCGCCGACATCACGGCCGAACCGACGGCCCGGATCCGGCTGCCTCGCCGGGTGCCCTACGGCTTCCACGGCAACTGGATCACCGGCTAGTTCGGCGGCACGATGCCGGGCGGAGGCGGCGGTGGCCGTCCGGGTGGCCGCTCGGGCATCGGCGGAACCTGTGGCGGCGCCGGAGCGGCCGCGCGCAGCCTGGCCAGCTCACGACGGTGCCGTTCCGCCAGCACCGCGGCCAGGACATCGGTGGCGGGCGTCCCCGGCGGCGGCGGCGGTGAGATTCGGGCGACCACGTCGGCGGTCACCCGGTAGGCCATCTCGTCGCGGATTGCCGGTGTGAGTTGTGGTGCTCGCGCAAGGAATTGGCGGGCCATCTCGGTCTGCGCAGGAGCCAGACCGGATAGTTCCACCGCGGCCGCCCAGCGCTGCAGGTATGGCGGCATGGCCGGCGGCCCGAGCAGTTTCGGACCTCGTTCACTGACCACGAGGGTTCCGGCGAAGACATCGCCGATGCGCTTGCCTCGCGCCGAGAGCAGGCTGGAAATCACCGCCGGGCCGCCGAAGAACATCCAGATCTCGACGAACCCTGCCAGTGCCCGGAAGAGGGCCTGCCGGAAGCGTTCGGGGCTGCCGTCCTCGGAGACGACCCGTAGTCCCATCACCACCTTGCCCAGCGAACGCCCCCGTGTCGCGGTCTCGAGGACCACCGGGTAGCCGACGATCACCCCGACGGTGAAGATGATCAGGATCGCCGCGGTCAGGGCGTCGTCGAAGCGGGGCAGCGTCATCGCCCAGAGCACGATGCCCAGGACGTAGCAGACAGTGATGGCGCCGATGTCGATCAAGGCGCCGACGGCCCGGACCGGGAGCTGGGCGATCTGCACATCGAGGACGACGGCGTCCCCGGTGACCAGTGTCTCGGGTGCCCCCGCCATGGCAGCCAACGCTACCGTGAGGTGTGGACCTCGACGCCTACGTGCTGACGCACCAGCCGACCTGGGCGCGGCTGGAGGATCTGGTCAAACGTCGCCGCCGCCTGTCGGGCGCCGAGGTCGACGAGTTGGTCGACCTGTACCAGCGGGTGTCCACCCATCTGTCGGTGGTGCGCTCGGCGTCGGGCGACTCGGTGCTCGTCGGACGGCTGTCGGCCCTCGTCGCTCGGGCCCGTTCCGCGGTGACCGGCGCGCACGCACCCCTGTGGCGGGAGTTCGCCCGGTTCTGGACGGTGTCGTTCCCGGTGGTCGCCTATCGGGCGCGGTGGTGGTGGCTGGCCACGGCCGGTGCGTTTTTCGCGGTGGCCGTTCTGATCGGGCTGTGGGTGGCCGGCAACCCCGAGGTGCAGTCCGCGCTGGGCACTCCCGACGAGATCGATCAACTGGTCAACTACGAGTTCGCCCAGTACTACAGCGAACACCCCGCGGCGTCGTTCGCGCTGCAGGTGTGGGTGAACAACGCCTGGGTCGCCGCCCAGTGCATCGCCTTCGCGATCCTGCTCGGCATTCCGATCCCCTGGGTGCTGTTCCAGAACGCCGCCAACCTCGGTGCCGTGGGTGGCCTGATGGTGCACTCCGGCCGGGCCGACATCCTGTTCGGCCTACTGACACCGCACGGGCTGCTTGAGTTGACCGCGGTCTTCCTGGCGGCGGCGGTCGGGATGCGTCTGGGCTGGATGGTGATCTCTCCGGGGGACCGGCCGCGGGGGCAGGTGCTCGCCGAGCAGGGCCGGGCCGTCGTCGCCGCGGCAGTCGGGGTGGCGGCCGCCCTTCTGGTGAGTGGACTGATCGAGGCGCTGGTCACTCCGTCGCCGTTGCCCGCCGCGGTGCGCATCGGTATCGGGGTGGCCGCGGAGTCGGCCTTCCTGGCCTACGTCGTCGTCCTCGGGCGGCGTGCGGAACGGGCCGGGGAGACCGGCGACCTGTCCGACGCCCCCGACGTGGTTCCCACGGGCTGAGTTCGCCGGTCCATCGACTCGTTCAGAGCCGCGCGCCGGCTTTCATCGCCAGGTAGCGGTCGGCCAGCGCCGGTGCCAGGTCTTCGGGATCGGCGTCGACGACCTCCGCCCCGGCGTGCCGCAGCCGGGCCGCGACCGCGCGCCGGTCGGTGATCGCCCGCTCCGCCGCGGCCGCGTCGTAGACCTGAGCGGTGTCCGCGCGGCGGGCGGCCAGCGCGCCGACCTTCGGGTCGGCGACGGCGGCCACGATCACCTGGTGTCGGGCCGACAGTTGCGGCAGCACCGGCAGCAGGCCCTCCTCCAGGGCCGAGGTGTTGAGATCGGTCAGCAGTACCACCAGTGCCTGCCGGCGCACCCGCTGGCGGATCGTCGCCACCATCGCGGTCGCATCGGATTCGACGAGTGCGGGCTGGAGGGGAGCCATCGCCTCCACGAGCAGGGCCAGCAACTCGGTACGTCCCGCGCCGAACACCGCCGCGCGGGTGACCCGATCGTGGGCGAGGAAGTCCACGCGATCACCGGCGCGCGCCGCCAACGCGGCCAGCAGCAGCGCGGCATCCATCGACCAGTCCAGCCGCGGCCAGCCGCCGGGATCACCGGCGGTGGGATCCACTCCCACCCGGCCGGCCGACATGCGTCCGGTGTCGAGCACGATGACCACCCGCCGGTCACGCTCCGGTCGCCAGGTGCGCACCACCACGTCGGCGCGACGCGCCGTGGCCCGCCAGTCGATCGAGCGGACGTCGTCGCCGACCACGTATTCGCGCAGTGAATCGAACTCGGTGCCCTGCCCGCGAACCAGAACCGGCAGCAGCCCGTCGATCTCGCGCAGCCGGGCCAGTCGCGTCGGCAGATGCTTGCGCGACAGGAACGGCGGCAGCACCCGGATCCGGCCGGGCAGGTCAGCGACCGCCTGTCGGCCGGACAGGCCCAGTGGGCCGATCACACGGATCGTGACCGCCACGCAGATCTGGTCGCCGCGGCGCACCGGTCGCAGCACCGTGTGCAGCGTCTCGGAGTGTCCCGGTGCGAGCGCGAACGACAGGGCGCGAATCTGCGCGCCGGCGCTGGGCGGCCAGGCTTCCCGCAGCACTCCGCGTACTCGTCGGCGGCCGGTGTTGTGGGCGCGCAGCATCACGTCCGCCGGTTCGCCGAGCCGGATCGAGGCCGGGGCAGAGCGCAGCAGGCGCACCGATGTGGGCCGACCGGCCAACAGGACGTCGACGACAACGGCGGTGGCGAGCAGTGCGGCGCACACCAGAAAGGCCGTCGCCGGCCACGGGGCCACCGCGATGGGGAGAACGCCGGCCAACGCGATCGCCGCCGTGCGACCGGTGAGCACCACTAGCGCGGCACCGCCACCGCCGACAGGATGCCGTCGAGAACTCCGTCGGGTGTCGCACCCTCCAGTTCGGCCTCGGGCCGCAGCGTGATCCGGTGCCGCAGCGTCGGGCGGGCCATCGCCTTGATGTCGTCGGGTGTGACGTAGGCGCGCCCGGTCAGCCACGCCCAGGCCCTGGCGGTGGCCAGCAGAGCCGTCGCGCCGCGTGGGGACACCCCCAGGCTCAGCGACGGGGATGTCCTTGTCGCCGTCACGATGTCGACGATGTAGCCGAGCACCTCGTCGGCGACGAGCACCCGCCGCACCGACTCGCGGCCGGCGGCCAGGTCGGCGCCCGTGGCGACCGGCCGGATCGCGCTGAGGTCGCGCGGGTCGAAGCCGTAGGCGTGCCGTCCCAGGATCGCGATCTCCTCACCACGCGCCGGTAGCGGCACGGTCAGCTTGAGTAGGAAGCGGTCGAGTTGTGCTTCGGGCAACTGGTAGGTGCCCTCGTATTCGATCGGGTTCTGGGTGGCGGCGACGATGAACGGATCGGGCAGCCGACGTGGCTCGCCCTCGACACTGACCTGACGTTCCTCCATTGCCTCCAGCAGTGCGGCCTGGGTCTTGGGCGGAGTGCGGTTGATCTCGTCGGCAAGCATCAGGTTGGTGAAGACCGGACCCTCGCGGAACACGAACGCGGCCGTGCGTGCGTCGTAGACCAGTGACCCGGTGATGTCACCGGGCATCAGGTCGGGGGTGAACTGCACCCGCTTGAAGTCCAGCTGCAACGCGGCCGCCAGCGCGCGCACCAGCAGCGTCTTGGCGACGCCGGGCACACCCTCCAGCAGCACATGACCTCGGCACAGCAGGGCGATGACCAGACCGCTGACGACCGCGTCCTGTCCGACGACCGCCTTGGCGATCTCGCCGCGCAGGGCGAGCAGGGCGCTGCGTACCTCCTCGCCGTCAGCGGGGTGCCGGGGTGTCGAACGAGAGTGCGTCACGACTGTGTGACCTGCCTTTCCACCGATTCCAGAGCCTGCGCTAGGGCGAAGAGTTCAGCGTCGGTCTGCGGGACGGGCCCGTACAGAACGTCCTGCAGCGCGCCCTCACCCAGTGAACACCGCCGCGCGGTCGCCGACAGCACCGCCGCCGGCGCGGCAGTTGCGGCCAGCCCCAGCCGTGACTGCAGCCGGTGCAGCGTCGCTGTGCGCAGCGCCGCCGCCGCCCGGTCACGGGCCCGGCGTGATCGGTACAACCGCGCGCGGCCCTCGACCGTCTCCGAAGCGCGCACGACGACCGGAATCTTCTCGGCGACCAGCGGTCCCAGCCGCCGTCCCCGCCAGAGGGCGGCCAGCACGACCACCAGACACAGTTGTGCCACGACCCAGGTCACCGCATCGGGGACGAGTTCGGATACGGTCGCCCCCGCCGACGCGTCACCCTGCAACCGCGTGGGCGCGTACCAGATCAGTCGCGACCGTTCGCCGGCGAGATTCATCGCCAGCGCCGCGTTGCCCTCAGTCAGCAGCGCTTCATTGGTCATGAAGTCCGCACTGCCGACGACGGTGACACTCCGCCCGTCCGTCCGGTAGCGCACCAGCGCACCGCCGTAGCAACGGGTCAAGGGATCGGGGCCGGCGCGTTCGTAGCGCGCGGCAGTCTCGAACCGCACAATGCCGGCCCGCACCGCCTCGCGCAGGTCGCAATCAGGCTCGGCTGACGGCCTGCCGTCGTAGCTGACCCGCACCCCGGGGGCCAGCACGTCGCGCGCCCGCGCCGTGGGTTCCACGATCAGAAGATCACCCGGCACGGCGGCCAATCGGCGCAGCAGATCGTCACCGCGGGTGCGGTACGTCTCAGCGGCCAACAGCAGTGTGTCCGGGCGGGCTGCTGCCGCGACGTCGTCGACGGTCTGTGCGACGACGACCTCGACGCCGCGATCGCGCAGTAGAGCGACCAGGGCGTGGGCACCCGCTGGCGAGGTCGACGCCGGATCCATCCGGCCACCCAGCCGCGGCGCGGTCAGCCAGGCACCGAGCAGCGCGACGACCACGAGGCCAAGTGATGCCAGGACGATCCAGCGCAGGGAGCCGCGGCGTACCGATGTCATCGCACCGGTGTCCAGACGGCGGGCCCGGCCGCCCCGGTCGCCGCGAGTGCGTCGTGCCGGCGGAGGCGGTCATCGAGATCAGCCACCTCACGGTAGTGCGGCTCAGTTCCCGGCCGTTCTCCGTAGGCGACGTCATTGAAAATCGATGCCGCCCTGAGCAACTCGGCGGCGAATCCGGGAAGGGCTCGGCCGCCGTCGCGAGCCAGCTCGCCGGCGGTACGACCCGGTGCGGGTTCGAGCAGGCCGTCTTGCTCCAGCTGACGGCCGATCGCCCTGACCCGCTGGCGAATCGCCGCTGCCCAGTTACCCTCGGCGGCGTACTGCTCGGAACGGCCGCGGTGATCGGCCGCGCTCTGCGTGCCGCTGTGGAAAAGCCTTGGGTCGCGGGCCGAACCCAGCGCTCGCCGAGCGATCCTGATCGACACCGCCACCGCGGCCAACAGCGCCAAAGCCAGCACGGCGATGGTCAACCAGCTGCCGGGAAGGGATGACCCCTCCAGGATCAGGCGATTCATGAGCTCGTCGAGCCATGCTCCGATTCGGTCCAGCAGCGAAGGGCGGGGATAGATCGGTTTGGCCAGCTCGCTCTGGGCGGCCTCGTGCGCGGTGTCGCGGTCGATGTCGATGGCGGTCATGACGGCGCGAGGCGATCGGTCAGCCAGATGTCGTCGTCGGCCCCGCCGGCGCCCCGGAGCACGAAGTCGAATGCCTCCGAGCGGATGCGGGCGTCGACGTAGAGCAGGGCGACGACACCGGCGGTGAACGGAGTGGTGATGATCTGGGCGACGGCCTGGCCGATCGCGGCGGCGGTCGCGCCCACGATGGTCGCGACGGTGGACTCCGAACCCATGATGAGGATTTGCCCGAGCACGTTGAAGGGGACGGACACCGCGCCGGCGGCGAATCCTGCGACCACGGTCGCCAAGACCCGGATACCGAGGATGCGCCAGAAGTGGTTGCGGGCCAGGGTGAACGATCGTCCGATGGAACCGAGGACGGTCTTGTGTTCGAGGACGAGCGCGACCGGCGCGAAAGTCAGCATGGTGAAGAGGAAGGCGAGCAGTGCGATGAGCAGTAGCGCCAGCGGGACGCCGACCAAGGCGGCGTACCCGCCGCCGGCCGCCTGCGCGACGGCGACGACGATCAGGACTGCAGCGGCGATGAACAGGATCACCGCGGCGACTTCGAGCACGCTGAGACCCACCAGCGCGAGAAGCCGGCCCCGAACTCGCCGCCAGGTCTCGGCCACGGAGATCGTGGACCCCATGACCGCGCGCGCCACCACGACGGTGAGCATCCCGGAGAGCAGGATCGTGGTCAGCGCGGTCGCGGCGACGGCGCCCGCCCCGCCGGCGGTGAGGATGACGGCGTCGTCGTAGCTCACTCCGCTGAACTCCGGGGTGAGCTGCACTGCCAGAGCGAACAATCCGGTGATCACCACGACGACCGTGGTCAGACCGAGGGTGGCGCGCGGGTTGGCCCGCACGTAAGCGACCGAACCGTTGAAGATGTCGCCGAGCGACAGCGGCCGCAGCGGGATGACCCCTGGCTGCCACACCGGGTGCATCGGGGGTGGGGGATAGGGCGGGTACCCGGGGGGTGGGTACCAGGGCGCGGGTGCAGCCGGCCCCGGCCAGTTCGGGTACGGGCCAGTCACCAGCCCATCCTGTCGAGCGGTCGGCCATTTCTCAAACCTGTCCGATCCTCTTCCTGGCCTGCGTGGTACCCGCGTAGCGTTGAGAACCGTGGCAGACCTGAAGAACCAACTCCGATCCGATCTCACTGCGGCCATGAAAAGCCAGGACAAGCTGCGCACGGCGACGCTGCGGATGCTGCTGGCGGCGATCCAGACCGAGGAGGTCTCCGGCAAGCAGGCGCGCGATCTGACCGACGACGAGGTGATCAAGGTACTCGGCCGGGAGGCCCGCAAGCGCGCCGAAGCCGCCGAGATCTACACCCAGAACGGCCGCGGTGAGTTGGCCGCCGAGGAACACGCCGAGGCCCGCATCATCGATGAGTACCTGCCGACTCCGCTGACCGACGCCGAGGTCGCCGATGTGGTCGACACCGCGATCGCCCAGGTCGCCGAACAGATCGGTGAGCGCCCCTCGGTCAAGCAGATGGGCTTGGTGATGAAGGCGGCTACGGCGATAGCCGCAGGCAAGGCGGACGGCTCGCGGCTGTCCGCCGCGGTGAAGGAAAGGCTGTGAAGCGATGGGTGCTGTAGGGGGTGCCGTAGAGGTGGACGCGATCGTCGTCGGTGCCGGGTTGGCCGGCCTGGTGGCGACCCACGAGTTGACCAGCCGCGGCAGGAAGGTCGCGGTGCTCGACCAGGAGAACGCCGCCAACCTGGGCGGTCAGGCGTTCTGGTCGTTCGGCGGGCTGTTCGTGGTGGACACCCCCGAACAGCGTCGGCTCGGTGTCAAGGACTCCTTCGAACTTGCGTGGAACGACTGGAGCGGAAGCGCGGGCTTCGACCGCCTCGATGACGAGGACAGCTGGGCGGTGCAGTGGGCGCGCGCCTACGTGGAGTTCGCCGCCTCGGAGAAGCGGTCCTGGCTGCACGGGCACGGCATCACGTTCGTGCCCACGGTCGGCTGGGCCGAACGCGGCGACCTGCGCGCCAACGGGCACGGAAACTCGGTGCCGAGGTTCCACGTCGCGTGGGGCACCGGGACCGGCGTCGTCGAACCGTTCGTCAACTCCGCCCTGGCCGCTGCCGAGCGTGGTCTGGTGACCTTCTACCACCGCCACCGCGTTGACGAGTTGGTCCTCTCCGGCGGTGCGATCCGCGGGGTCCGGGGCACCGTCCTGGCACCCGACGACGCGCCCCGCGGCGCCCCGTCCAACCGGGATGTTGTGGGCGACTTCGAACTTCACGCGCAGGCCGTCGTCATCACGACCGGCGGAATCGGGGGCAACCACGACATCGTGCGCCGTTACTGGCCGGCCCGGATGGGCACCCCGCCGAAGTCGATGATCACCGGCGTGCCGGCCTACGTCGACGGACGGATGCTCGACATCGCCGCCGAGAGCGGTGTGCGTCTGGTCAACCGCGACCGGATGTGGCACTACACCGAAGGCGTGCAGAACTGGGCGCCGATCTGGCCCGGGCATGCCATCCGCATCCTGCCGGGCCCGTCCTCGATGTGGTTCGACGCCCTGGGCCGGCGCCTGCCCGCGCCCTACCTTCCGGGCTACGACACCCTGGGCACGCTGCGTCATCTGCGCACCGATCCCGACATCGCCGGCTACGACCACAGCTGGTTCATCCTCACCCAGAAGATCATCGAGAAGGAGTTCGCGCTGTCGGGCTCCGAACAGAACCCCGACATCACCAATCGTGACCGCGCCGGGCTGCTGCGCGAACGGCTCGTCGGCAAGGGCGCACCACCTCCGGTCGAAGCGTTCAAGTCCCGCGGAGCGGATTTCGTGGTCGCCGACCGACTCGAGGAACTCGTCGCGCTGATGAACAAGCTCACCGACGAGCCGCTGCTGGATCCGGCGATGATCCGCTCCCAGATCGAGTCCCGGGATCTGCAGATCGCCAACCCGTACTGCAAGGACGCCCAGGTGCAGGGCATTCGCAACTCGCGCCGCTACATCAGCGACCGGATCACCCGCACCGCGTCGCCACATCGCATCCTCGACCCGGCGGCAGGGCCGCTGATCGGGGTCAAGCTGCACATCCTGACCCGAAAGACGTTGGGCGGCATCCAGACCGACCTGTTCTCGCGGGCGATCGGACTCGACGGCAACCCGATTGCGGGACTCTACGCCGCCGGTGAGGTCGCCGGCTTCGGCGGCGGCGGCGTGCACGGCTACAACGCCCTGGAGGGGACGTTCCTGGGCGGCTGCCTGTTCTCCGGCCGGGCCGCCGGCCGTCACGCGGCCGGCGCGCTGTAGGCCGGATGGCGTGAACGCGACGACGACCCGCGGGCCCGTTCAGGCCGCGGTGGCCCTGAGCTACCTGGCGATGGTGGCGACGAACTATCTGGCCAATGCGCTGCCCCTCAACGGAATGCGCACCGGTGACGTGTCCAACGCCTACCCGAGCCTGTTCACCCCCGCCGGGGTGACCTTCTCGATCTGGGGTGTGATCTACCTGCTGCTCGGCATGCATGTGTGCTACCAGCTGGGACTCTTCCGGAAGGGGCCGGATCCCGCCGAGCAGGCACTGCTCAATCGCGTCGGCGTGCTGTTCACGGTGTCGTCGGTGGCCAACACGGCATGGGTCTTCGCCTGGCACTACGACGTGATTCCGCTGTCGGCTGTGCTGATCGTGGTCATCCTGGTCTGCCTGGCACTCATCGCCACCACGGTGCGGCAGGGCAACCTGACCGGACGTCAGCGCTGGTTCATCGGTGTGCCCTTCAGCGTTTACTTCGGCTGGACGACGGTCGCCGTCGTCGCGAACATGACAGTCCTTCTGGTCTACGCGAAGTGGGACGGCTTCGGTCTGGCCGATTCCACCTGGGCGGTGATCATGGTCCTGGTGGCCATGGTCATCGGCACCCTGACCATGGTGCGCAATCGCGACCTCGCCTACGGCCTGGTGCTCATCTGGGCTTTCCTGGGAATCCTGTTGCGCCAGCTTTCGCCGGAGGGTCTGGACGGCCGCTACCCGGCGATCACCGCGGCGGTGGTGGCTTCGCTGGTCGTCTACCTCGGCGCCGAGATGGCGATCCTGCGACTGCGCACCCGGGCGAGCGTGCCGGGCTAGAACCCACGAAGTCGGCCCACGAAGTCGGCTCAAGAAGTCGGCCCACAAGGTCGGGGTGGCGGGATTCGAACCCACGACCTCTTCGTCCCGAACGAAGCACGCTACCAAGCTGCGCCACACCCCGCGTGAAGCCCCGACAGCCTATCGCACCCGGGTGGGCGCCCGCTCCCACCTCTAGCGCGTCACGGTCGGCGGTGCCGACTACGAGCCGTTGGTCGGCGGTGCCGACCACGAGCCGTTGTTCGGCGGTGCCGACCACGAGCCGCTGCATTCGAAGTCCCTCAGCGCATCGGCGTGCTCACCAGGCGCCAGTCCCTGCGCGACGAGCCAGTCCTCGTTGAAATAGGTGTTCGTGTAGCGGTCCCCGCTGTCACAGATCAGCGTCACGACCGACCCGCTGACGCCGCCGGCGACCATCTCGGCCAGCAGACCGAAGGCACCCCAGACGTTCGTCCCGGTCGACGGACCCACCCGCCAGCCCAGCACCCTCGACACCGCGTGCGCGGCGGCCACCGAGGCGGCATCGGGAACGCAGACCATGCGGTCGATCACATCGGGAAGGAACGACAATTCGACCCTGGGCCGACCGATGCCTTCGATGCGCGAGGGCCCGTCGGTGACGACGTCATCGCGGCCCTGAGCGTAGGCGGGGAAGAACGCGGAGTTCTCCGGGTCGACCACGCACAGGCGCGTCCGGTGACGCCGGTAGCGGATGAACCGGCCGATGGTCGCGCTGGTGCCGCCGGTGCCGGCGCCGACGACGATCCACGACGGGATGGGGTGGTTCTCGGCTTCCATCTGGACGTAGATCGACTCGGCGATGTTGTTGTTCCCACGCCAGTCGGTCGCCCGTTCGGCGTTGGTGAACTGATCGAGATAGTGCCCTCCGGTCTCATCGGCGACGCGCTGCGCCTCGGCGCACACGTCACCGGGCTGCTCCACGAAATGGCAGCGGCCACCCTGGCTCTCGATCAGCGCGACCTTCGACGCGCTGGTCGAGGCCGGCATTACCGCGACGAACGGCAGGCCGAGCAACGCGGCGAAGTAGGCCTCGGACACCGCCGTCGAACCCGAGGACGCCTCGACGACTGTCGTTCCCTCGGTGATCCAGCCGTTGCACAGTCCGTAGAGGAAGAGCGAGCGCGCCAGTCGGTGCTTGAGGCTTCCGGTGATGTGGGTCGATTCGTCCTTGAGGTACAGCGCGACATCGGCCCGATCACTCCAGGCTTTCGGTAGGGGATAGCGCAGCAGGTGGGTGTCGGCGCTGCGGCGCGCATCGGCCTCGATGAGCCGTACCGCTTCCTCCACCCAGTCGCGAGAGTTCCGGTCGGCGCGATTCACCAGCGTTTCCTAGCGGACCGCCGCGGCCGGGGTCGAGCGTATGACCCGCTGTGTCGGGTCATGCCCGCCGATTGGTGATGCCACCAAGGTCAGCAGGGTCGCTTCGGGGCGGCAGCAGAATCGGAACGGCGCGAAGGGTGATGTGCCGATGCCGGCCGACACGTGCAGGGCGGTGGTCGCGCCCCAGTACGCGGCACCCTTGGCCCGTGAGCGGTCCAGATCGCAGTTGGTGATCACGGCACCGTAGAACGGCAGACACAACTGGCCGCCGTGGGTGTGTCCGGCCATCACCAGCTGGTAGCCGTCGGCGGCGAATCTGTCGAGCACTCTGGTGTAGGGCGCGTGGACCAGGCCCAGGCTGAGATTGGCCGCCGGGTTGGGCGGTCCGGTGATGGTGTCGTAGCGATCGCGTTCGATGTGCGGGTCGTCGACCCCGGCCGCAGCGATGACCAGACCGGCGACCTCCACTTCATGACGGGCATGGGTCAGGTCGAGCCAGCCGCGTTCGGTGAACGCCGCACGCAGGTCCTGCCACGGCAGGGACGTGCCGTGCACTCGGTGGCCGCGGTCGGTGAGGTACTTGGCCGGATTCTTCAGGGTCGGCGCGAAGTAGTCGTTGCTGCCGAACACGAACAGGCCCGGCACCGACAGCAGATCGCCGAGCGCCTGCACGACCGCGGGAACCGCACGCGGGTGTGACAGGTTGTCGCCGGTGTTGACCACCAGGTCGGGCTCCCAGCCGGCCAACTCGCGCAGCCACGCCTGCTTGCGCTGTTGCGACGGTCGCATGTGGATGTCGCTGAGGTGCAGCACGCGCAGCGGCGAGGAGCCCGGCGTCAGGATCGGCATCGTCACCTCGCGCACGACGAACGCGTTGCGTTCGATCATCGACGCGTAGCCGATCGCGAGCGCGGCCGAGCCGACTGCCGCGGCCGCCGAGGTCTTCAAGTCCGGTGCGGACACGTAAGCAAGACTACTGCCGGGACCACTGCCGGCCACCAGCGGTCACGGTGGCGGCGGCGGTGCCTCCGGGGGCGCCGGCGGGAGTGCGGGCGGAGGCGGCGGCAGCACCGGAATGGTGATCGGCGGCAGGCCGGGGATCTGGACGACGGTCGAACCCATCTCCGGCGGCAGCCCGGGGATCGGCGGCAGGGCTCCCGGCGGCGGAGGCGGCGGTGCCGGCGGAATGCCGTTGCTGAGCAGCAGAGTGACGATGATGCCCGGGATGGTCTGCCCGCTCGGCGAGGTCCCGACCACGGTGCCCGCCGCCGCTGTGCTGTTGATCGAACTGGCTTGGTCGGCGACCTGGAATCCGGCGGCGCGCAGTGCCTCGCGGGCGCTGTCCTGACTCATCCCGTTGACCCCGGGAACACGCGAGCCCGGGGCACCATCGACGTAGCGGGGATCGGTCGGCGGCAGGACGACCTCACCGAAGCGCTCGGCGATCGGGGTCATCGCGGTGAACCACGTCTCGGCCGGTTCCTTGCCGCCGAAAAGGTTTCCGTCGTAGCACCGGCGAAGCGGGTAGGAGCACAGATCCGTCGGGTCGGGGGAGTCGTCGTAGACGTAGTTCACCGCGGCGTAGCGATTGGTGTAGCCCAGAAAACCCGCCGAGCGGTGGGCCTCGGTGGTGCCGGTCTTGCCCGACATCGGCAGGCTCCAGCCCGCCGCGCCCGCCGCACCGACCGCGGTGCCGCTGATGGTGTCGCGGCCCAGCGCGTTGGACAGCGTGTTGGCGAGTCCCTCGGGTACCACCTGCTCGCAGGATTCGCTGGTGACGGCGATCTCGTTGCCTCGGCGGTCGAAGATCTTGTCGATCGGATTGGGTGGGCACCACATCCCGCCCGAAGCCAGGGTGGCCGCGACATTGGCCAGTTCCAGCGGGTTGACCTCGAAGGGCCCGAGGGTGAACGAGCCGATGTTCTGGCGCTTGATGAAGTCCGCGAGACTCTCGTTGCCCTCCGGGTCGTAGGGCCGGGCGGTGCCCGGCTCGGCGTATGACCGCAGGCCGAGCTTGACGGCCATGTCCACCGTGCGCTGCACACCGACCTGGGAGATCAGTTTGGCGAAGGCGGTGTTGGGCGATTTCGCCAGGGCCTCGGGAACACTCATCGACAGGTTGCGGGGATCCCGGTAGTTCTCCACGCACCAGGTCTCCCTCGGGCAGCCCTTGGCGCCGCCGCTGCCGAGCCCGCGCGCCTCGAAGCGGGCCGGCACGTCGAGGGTGGCGCTGGTGCCCAGCCCCAGCTCCAGCGCGGCGGCGGTGGTGAAGATCTTGAAGATCGAACCCGCTCCATCGCCGACGAGGGAGAACGGCTGCGGCTGGACGGTCTCCCAGGCGCCGGTGTCGAGCCCGTAGGTGCGGTTGCTCACCATCGCGATGACCGGATGGCTGGTCTCCCCGGGCAGCACAACGTTCATCACGCTGGCGACGCCGTCGAGGTCGGAGGGCGCAATCGAGTCGACCACCCCTTTGACGTCGGACTGGACATCGGGATCCAGCGTCGTGCGGATCAGGTAGCCGCCCTTGGCGACCTGCTCCTTGCTCAGACCTGCGCGGGCCAGGTACTCCTGCACGTAGTCGCAGAAGAAGGCCCGATCGCCGGCGGCGATGCAGCCCCGCGGCAGTTCGTTGGGCCGCTCGAGCACGCCCAGCGGCTGCTGCTTTGCCGCCTGCAGCTCCTCGGCCTGATCGGGCAGGTTCTCGATCATGGTGTCCAGGACGAGGTTGCGCCGGGCCAGGGCGCCGTCCGGGTTGGTGTAGGGGTTGAGCGTGCTGGTCGATCGCACCAGCCCGGCCAACAGGGCGGCCTGCTGCCAGTTCAGGTCGGCGGCGTCGATGCCGAAGTAGGTCTGGGCGGCGTCCTGCACCCCGAAGGCGCCGTTGCCGAACGACACGAGGTTGAGGTAGCGGGTGAGGATCTCCGGCTTGGTGAACGTCTTGTCCAGCGTCAGCGCCATCCGGATCTCGCGCAGCTTGCGGGCGGGCGTTGCCTCCACGGCGGCGCGCTTCTCGGCCTCGGTCTGGGCAAGTACCAGGAGCTGGTAGTTCTTGACGTACTGCTGCTCGATGGTCGAACCGCCACGGGTGGTCAGGTCGCCGGAGGCGTATCCGGCCAGCCCGGTCAGGGTGCCTTTCCAGTCGACGCCGTTGTGCTCGGCGAAGCGCTTGTCCTCGATCGAGACGATGGCCAGCTTCATGGTGTCGGCGATCTTGTCGCTGGAGACCTCGAAGCGGCGCTGGGAGTACAGCCAGGCGATCGTGTTTCCCCGGGCATCGACCATCGTGGTCACGGCCGGCACGTCCCCGTCGACCAGCTGGGCCGACCCGTTGGCCACGATGTCGGAGGCCCGGTTGGACATCAGCCCGATGCCGCCGGCGACCGGGAACAGCAGGGCCGCCACGATCACGCCGGCCAGCAGGCAGCACCAGGCCAGCCTGATCAGCGTGGGGCCGGTCGGTGGGCGCTCCGACATGGGCTATAGCGTACTGAGCGCGGGTTTGGCGGCTGGTTGCGGCGTCCGGATCGTCGGCGCGGCCGGCGATCGGCGACAAAATCGCAGTTCAAGATCGGACGGGACACGCGTCCCAAAAAAGCTGTGACCAGACTGTTGCGCAAACGATACCTGACCACCTAACTTAAGCACACGGTGCGACTCAGATAACACTGACCACGCAACGTGGCGTTGCTCGCAATCGAGGGGCACGCCGGAGCGACACGCCGCCCCGCCAGGCGGCCTGGACGAAGGGGATCGCCCGTGTCGGGTACTCGGCCCGCTGCCCGCAGGACCAGCCCACAGCTGCACGCTTCACTCAACGGCGCGGACGGGGAAGCCCGAATAGCTTGGGTTTCCAAGGCCCTGTGTCGCACGACCGATCCCGACCAGCTTTTCGTGCGTGGGGCAGCGCAGCGCAAGGCCGCAGTCATCTGCCGGCATTGCCCGGTGATCGCGGAGTGTGGCGCCGACGCACTCGACAACCGCGTCGAGTTCGGGGTGTGGGGTGGAATGACCGAGCGTCAGCGCCGGGCACTGCTCAAGCAGCATCCCGAGGTGGTGTCGTGGGCGGAGTTCTTCTCCGGCCAGCGCAAGCAGCGCTCCGTCTGCTGAGGTTTCCCGTCATCCCTCGCCGGTGATCTGGTCGGCGATCGACTGAAGCGCGTCGAGGTCGGACACGTCGAACGGTAGCGACGGCACCCCCACCACCGGCACATGCGGATTTGCACCGGTGAATCGGGACAGCAGCCGAACCTCCCGCTTGGCGGTGTGGGCACGGTCGGCGTGAATCCGCAGGACCCCCGCCGCCAGCGTATCGCCGTTCGGGGTAAGGGTGGCTTCCAGATCGGTCGCGCCGTCGACAGCGCGCTCTACTGTCAGCGCACACAGCATCGGGTGCGTCCGGTTGAGGATCAGGCCGGCCAGCGGCATGCCCTCCTCGGAGAGTCGGTCGACGAAGAACGTCGCCTCCCGCAGCGCATCCGGTTCGGGCGCTGACACCACCACGAACTGTGTGCCGCGCCGCTTGAGCAGTTCGTAGGTTCGGTCAGCGCGTTCCCGGAAGCCGCCCAAGGTGGTGTCCAGTGACTGGATGAATGACGACGCGTCCGAGAGCAACTGCGAACCGAGGATCGTCGACATGGCCTTCATCGCCAGCCCCATCACTCCGGTCACCAGTCGGCCGATACCGCGACCCGGGCTCAGCAGCAGTCGCCACATCCGGCCGTCCATAAAGCTGCCGAGCCGTTTGGGGGCATCGAGAAAATCCAACGCGTTGCGCGACGGCGGGGTGTCGACGACAACCAGGTCCCAGCGGTCCTCGGCGAGCAATTGGCCGAGCTTCTCCATCGCCATGTATTCCTGCGTGCCGGCCAGGGAGGTGGCCAGGGTCTGATAAACCTGGTTGTTCAGAATCTCTTGTGCCCGTTGCGGATCGGAGTAACCGATGATCATCTCGTCGAAGGTGCGCCGCATGTCGAGCATCATTGCGTACAGCTCACCGGGCACATCAGCCCCCAGGGGCACCTGTTGCGGGGTGTTGCCGAGTTCCTTGATGCCGAGTGCCTGGGCCAGCCGCTTGGCGGGGTCGATGGTCAGCACGACGACGGTGCGTCCGTACTCAGCGGCCCGCAGCGCCATCGCCGCGGCGGTGGTGGTCTTGCCGACACCGCCGGCTCCACAGCAGACCACCACCCGGTTGGACCGGTCGGACAGGATGGCTTTCATGTCCAGTGCCGGAGGGGTGGTGCTCATCTGACGCCCTGCTCGGCGAGGATCTCGGCCAACTCATAGAGGCTGCCCAGATCCACCCCGTCGGGGATGGTGGGCAACTCCAGCAGCGGGGTGCGTAGCTTCTCCAGCATTGCCTCGCTCTCCGAACGGGCACGGACCCGGTTTGCGTGTTCGATGGTCTCGGTGAGCAGACCGGCGAAATCAGCGTCGTCGAGGGTGATCCCGGCCTTCTTCAAGCCGGTTCGCACCGCGTCGGTGTCGATGTATCCCTCGGCCGCCTTGCTCAGATCCTCAGGCGGAAGGAATGCGGGAATCGTCCGATTGATGATGACACTGCCGACGGGGAGTTCGAGCCTTTCGAGTTCCTCGATGGCCTCCATCGTCTCCTGAATGGGCAGGGACTCCAGCAGCGTGACCAGATGAATCGCGGTGTTCTCCGAGTGCAGAAGTTGCACCACGCCCTCGGCCTGTCCGTGAACCGGACCGCCCTTGGAGATCTGGGTGAGTGCCTTGGTCACGTCGAGGAACCGGCCGATCCGCCCGGTGGGTGGGGAGTCCACCACCACCGCGTCATAGACCGGACGGCGGGAGCCGTCGACCCGCACGACGGACTCCTTGATTTTGCCGGTGAGCAGGATGTCGCGCAGGCCCGGCGCGATGGTGGTGGCGAACTCCACCACGCCGATCCGCTTCATTGCGCGGCCTGCCAGGCCGAGGTTGTAGAACATCTCGAGGTATTCCAGGAACGCGGCCTCGAGCTCGATGGCCAGGGCATTGACGTGCCCGCCGCCCTCGGCGGTGGCGACCTTCGTCTCCTCGTAGGGCAGCGGCGGGACGTCGAAGAGTTGCGCTATGCCTTGACGCCCTTCGACTTCCACGAGCAGTACCCGGCGCCCGCCGGCTGCCAGGGTCAGCGCCAGCGCCGCGGCGACGGTGGTCTTGCCGGTGCCGCCTTTGCCGGTGACGAAATGCAGCCGCGCCTCGGTCAGGCGGGCCGGCCAGCCGATATTGCCGCTGCGGGCGCCCGGCTGACTCGTTTTCGTCGCCACCACCTCATGCTAGCCAAGGTCTCCCGGTCGGGGACCCGGCGATAGGCTTCGGCCATGAGCCAATCAACCACGTGGGAATACGCCACGGTCCCGCTGCTGACCCATGCGACCAAGCAGATCCTCGACCAGTGGGGTGCCGACGGCTGGGAGTTGGTCGCTGTGCTTCCGGGTCCGACCGGCGAGCAGCACGTCGCCTACCTCAAGCGGCCCCTCGTCCGGTGAGTCCGTCCTCTCGGTTGGCTGAGCTGGGCATCGCGCTACCCGAGGTCGCCGCGCCGTTGGCGGCCTATGTCCCGGCGGTGCGCACCGGGAACCTCGTCTACACCTCCGGACAGCTTCCGCTGGAGGGTGGTGTGCTGAGCTGCAGCGGCAAGGTGGGCGCGGAGGTCGGGCCGGAGCAGGCGAAGTCGGCCGCGCGCACCTGCGCGCTCAACGCGCTCGCGGCCATCGACGCCCTGGTCGGGATCGACGCGGTCACCCGGGTGGTGAAGGTGGTCGGTTTCGTCGCCTCGGCACCCGGCTTCGTCGGTCAGCCCGGCGTCGTCAACGGCGCCTCGGAGTTGCTCGCCGAGGTGTTCGGCACCGCCGGAGCGCACGCACGGTCGGCGGTCGGGGTGGCGGAACTGCCGTTGGACGCCCCGGTCGAGGTCGAGCTCATCGTCGAGGTGCGGTGACCCATCCGGCCTACGGCGTCCTGCGTCCGGTGACCGAGACCGCTTCGGTCCTGCTGTGCCACAACCCTGGCCCGCTGACACTGGAGGGCACCAACACCTGGGTGCTGCGCGGTCCCGGCAGCGACGACGCGGTCGTCATCGATCCCGGACCCGACGACGACGCCCACCTGGCCCGGCTGGCTGAACTGGGGCCGATCCCGCTGGTCCTCATCAGCCACCGGCACGGGGATCACACCGACGGCATCGACACGCTCGTCGCGGCCACGGGCGCGACGGTCCGTTCGGTGGGCAGCGGATTTCAGCGCGGCCTGGGCGGCCCGCTGACCGATGGCGAGGTCATCGACGCCGCCGGTCTGCGGATCACGGTGCTGGCCACCCCGGGCCACACCGCCGACTCGGTGAGCTTCGTGCTCGAGGACGCCGTGCTGACCGCCGACACCATCCTGGGCCGGGGCACGGCCGTCATCGACGACGAGGACGGCTCGCTGGCCGACTACCTGGACTCGCTGCGCCGGCTGCAGGGACTGGGACAGCGGACCGTGTTGCCCGGGCACGGACCCGAACACGGCGACCTCGTCGAGGTCGCGTCGATGTATCTGGCTCATCGCCGCGATCGGCTCGACCAGGTCCGTCAGGCCGTCCGCGTCCTCGGCGACGGGGCTACCGCGCGTCAGGTGGTCGAGCACGTCTACGCCGATGTCGACGAGACGCTCTGGGACGCCGCGGAGAAGTCGGTGCGGGCGCAGCTGGCGTTCCTGCGCGACGAGCCGAGTCGCTGAGCCGCGCAGCGGATCGGTCAGCGGGCGCGGCGGGCCAACCGCTCCGAATCGCAGATCAGCACGCTCTTGCCCTCCAGCTTGATCCAGCCGCGGTGGGCGAAGTCGGCCAGCGCCTTGTTGACCGTCTCCCGCGAGGCCCCGACCAGTTGGGCGATCTCCTCCTGGGTCAGGTCGTGGGTCACCCGCATCGCTCCACCCTCCTGGGTGCCGAAGCGCTGCGCCAGTTGCAGCAGTTGCTTGGCGACGCGGCCGGGGACGTCGGTGAAGATCAGGTCGGCGAGGTTGTTGTTGGTCCGTCGCAGCCGCCGGGCCAGCACTCGCAGCAACTGCTCGGCGATCTCGGGGCGGTCGGCGATCCAGGCCCGCAGCGCGTCGCGGTCCATCGAGACCGCGCGAACCTCGGTGATCGTGGTGGCACTGGAGGTGCGCGGCCCCGGGTCGAAGATCGACAGTTCGCCGAACATGTCCGAGGGGCCCATGATCGTCAGCAGGTTCTCCCGGCCATCCGGCGAGCGCCGACCGATCTTCACCTTGCCGGTGATGATGATGTAGAGCCGATCGCCCGGTTCGCCCTCCGCGAATACCGTATGTCCCCGGGGGAAATCGACGGGCTGTAACTGCTTGGTCAGCGCGGCGACAGCGTTGGGGTCGACTCCCTGGAAGATTCCGGCCCTCGCCAGGATCTCGTCCACGTTGCCCCTCTCAGGTCGCCGTGATCGGACACACAGACGCGGCCAACGCTACACAGGATTGCGGAGTCCGGTTGGCTGAAATCCCCGATTACGCTGCGGGGAGCCTGGTCGGGTGGCACCGGTCGCGGGGCAGCACCGATGCCGCTGAGCAGGCCCTCCAGTCGTTGCAGGCCGACGGTCGAGAGCATCAGCAGCACCGGGACGCACGCGGCGAGCACGCAGGACACGTGCGGGAAGTTAACCGGCGGCACGTCTCATCGGGGTCACGAATCGCCACCGGTCCGTCGGCATTCCGCGCGATTGCGCCAGTACCCTTGCACCGTGTCGGCGCGGGCGATCGGAAGTCCTGGCAGGAGGGCGGCGAAGTTCGACGCCGAGACCCCCCTCGGGCTGGTTCGCCGGGCCCGGCGGATGAACCGGACCCTTGCGGTCGCGTTTCCCAACGTGTATTGCGAGCTCGACTTCACCAACCCGCTCGAGCTTGCCGTCGCGACCATCCTCTCGGCGCAGAGCACCGACAAGCGGGTCAATCTGACGACGCCCGCGCTGTTCACCCGCTACCGCTGCGCCCGCGACTACGCCGAGGCCGACCGCGCCGAACTCGAGCAGCTCATCCACTCCACCGGGTTCTACCGCAACAAGGCGACCTCGTTGATCCGCCTGGGCCGCGAACTCGTGGAACGCTTCGACGGAGAGGTTCCGGCGACGCTGGAGCAGCTGGTGACCCTGCCCGGAATCGGCCGCAAGACCGCCAACGTGATCCTGGGCAATGCGTTCGGGGTGCCGGGGATCACCGTCGACACGCACTTCGGCCGCCTGGTCGGGCGCTGGCGCTGGACCGCCGAGACAGATCCGGTCAAGGTCGAGTTCGCGGTCGGCAAGCTGATCGAGCGCAGCGAATGGACGCTGCTGAGCCACCGGGTGATCTTCCACGGCAGGCGGGTCTGTCACGCGCGCAAACCCGCGTGCGGAGTGTGTGTGCTGGCTGCCGACTGTCCGTCCTACGGCATCGGTCCGACCGACCCGCCGACGGCTGCGGCGTTGGTCCGGGGACCCGAGACGGCGCACCTGCTGGCGCTGGCCGGACTGTGATCCCGATGAAGAAGGCGATACCGACGATGAGGGCACAGACCTGGTGGACGCTGGCGGGGCTGGCGGTGGTCGGCGCCCTGATCGTCGCGCTGGCGGTCGAGCTGACCCATGGCCCTCCGGGTGACGGCGACGGCCGCCGGGCGCAGGCCGACCGCGCGCAGCGCGGTCCTGATACCCCGGAGGTCCTCGCGGATCTGCGCCGCCGCGCCGATCTGCCGTCCTGCCCGGCGGCGGCCGACGGTGCCGGTCCCGCCGCGCTGCGCGGGGTGACCGTCGAATGCGCGGCCGACGGCTCCGTGGTGGACGTCGCCCCCGCGCTCGCCGGCCGGGTCGCCGTGCTCAATCTGTGGGCGTACTGGTGCGGACCGTGCGCCGAGGAGTTGCCCGCGATGGCCGACTATCAGCAGCGGGCCGGCGCGGCCGTCACCGTCGTGACGGTGCACCAGGACGAGAACGAAGCCGCGGCGCTGGCCCGGATGGCCGATCTCGGTGTCCGGCTTCCGGTCCTGCAGGACGGGCAACGCGAGATCGCCGCCGCATTGAGCGTGCCGAATGTCATGCCGACGACCGTTGTGCTGCGTCAGGACGGTAGCGTTGCCAAAGTGCTGCCGCAGGCTTTCACCAGCGCCGACGAGATCGCCGCCGCTGTCGATGGGGCGTTGCGGTGAACCTCGATCCGACGGCCGGTCCGCCGTGGCTTGGACCCCTGGTCGCGAATGTCGACCGGATGCCGGAGGCCTATCGCCGGCGGCTGGCGCCGGAACTGCTCGCCGCGCTGTCCGGTGCGGGCGACACCGCCGCGGCCGCTCGACCCGGCCGCGACGCCGCGGTGCTGGTGTTGTTCTGCGGACCGCACATCGAGTCCGCTGCGGGTGCTCCACCCGGGGACGCCGATCTGCTGCTGACCGTCCGCGCGCACACGCTGCGCCATCACGCGGGTCAGGCCGCCTTCCCCGGCGGAGCCGCTGACCCCGGCGATACCGGTCCGGTCGAGACGGCGCTGCGCGAGGCCCGGGAGGAGACCGGAATCGAACCCGGCCGTTTGCACCCGCTGGCCACCATGGAGCGAATGTTCATCCCTCCCTCGGGTTTTCACGTGGTGCCGGTCCTGGCGTATTCGCCCGATCCGGGTCCGGTCTCGGTGGTCAGCCAGAGTGAGACCGCTGCGGTGGCGCGGGTTCCGCTGCGGGCGTTCATCAATCCGCGCAATCGGCTGATGGTCTACCGCACCGGCGGCGAGCCCCGCCATGCCGGACCGGCGTTCCTGCTCAACGAGATGCTGGTGTGGGGCTTCACCGGGCACGTCATCGCGGCCATGCTCGACGTCGCCGGATGGGCGCAGCCGTGGAACACCGCCGATCCCCGAGAGGTGGACGAGGCGATGGCGCTGGTCGGACGTTGCGCGGGGAATCCACGATGACCGGTTCGCAGTGGCTCGACCTCGCGGTGATCGCAGTAGCGCTGATCGCGGCTGTCTCCGGCTGGCGTTCGGGCGCGCTGGGCTCGCTGATGTCGTTCGTCGGCGTGATCCTCGGCGCGATCGCCGGGGTGATGCTGGCGCCGCACATCGTCAGCCATCTCCATACACCGCGCACGAAGTTGTTCGCGGCCCTGTTCCTGATCCTGGCGCTGGTGGTGATCGGCGAGGTCGCCGGCGTGGTGCTCGGCCGGGCGGTGCGCGGCTCGATCCGCAGCGGGCCGGTGCGCCTGGCCGATTCCGTCGTCGGAGTCGCTCTGCAACTGGTGGTTGTGCTGGTGGCCGCCTGGCTATTGGGCAGCCCGCTGGCGTCGTCGAATCAGCGGGGCCTGGCCGAGGCCGCGCGCGGTTCGCGGGTGATCTCCGAGGTCGACAAGTACGCACCCGACTGGCTGCGCACGGTGCCCAAGCGGATGTCGACCCTGCTGAGCACCTCCGGTCTGCCCGATGTGCTGGAGCCCTACGGCGACACTCCGGTGGAGGCCGTCGCCCCGCCCGACGAGTCCCTGGCCGGCAGTCTCGTGGTGGCAAGCACGCGCCCGAGTGTGGTCAAGATCCGCGGTGTGGCACCGGCGTGCAAGAAGGTTCTCGAGGGGACGGGATTCGTGGTCGCGCCCAACCGGGTGATGTCCAACGCCCATGTGGTCGCCGGCTCGGAGAGCGTGACCGTCGAGGCCGAGGGTCAGACCTACGAGGCGACGGTGGTCTCCTATGACCCCGACGCCGACATCTCGATCCTCGACGTGCCGAATCTCCCGCAGCAGCCCCTCGTGTTCGCCGAGCAGCCGGCCAAGACCGGCACCGACGCCGTGGTGATGGGCTTCCCCGGCGGTGGTGATTTCGTGGCCACGCCGGCGCGGGTGCGCGAGATCATCGAACTCAGTGGACCCGACATCTACAAGACCAAGACGGTCAGCCGCGAGGTCTACACCATCAGGGGAGTGGTCCGGCAGGGCAACTCCGGTGGGCCGATGATCAATCGCGCGGGACAGGTGATCGGCGTGGTCTTCGGCGCGGCGGTCGATGACAAGGACACCGGGTTCGTGATGACCACCGACGAGGTGTCGCGGCAACTGGCCCGGATCGGCAACACCGCGAAGGTCCCCACCGGGAACTGCGTCGGCGGCTGACGGCGCGCCGAAGCGAGCCTGAGTGCGCTCGGGTCTCAGGGTGCGGTCAGCAGCCGCTGCACCTCGCGGTTGACATCGACTGGCGCCTCTTCGTGGGCGTAGTGCCCGGCGCCCGGCACCGTCACGAACCGGCCACGCGGCGCGTAATCCCGGGTGCGTTCTACCGGGTCGGCCAGCACGTAGGGATCGGCGGCGCCGCGCAGGTGCAGCAGCGGGATCTCCAACTGGCGGTTCATCAGCGCCATGAAACGCCGGCCCTCGCCGCGCAGTTGGCTGCGCACCGCCCAGCGCTGGTACTCCAGGGCCGAGTGCGCTGCCGAGGGGATCTGGATGGCCTCGCGCAGATGGCCGATCGTCTCGGAGAAGTCCGCCGACGCGGTCCACGTGGTGGAGGCCCGCGTGCGCACCAGCCGCTCCACCTCCGCACCGCCGCGACGGGTCAGCTTGTGTTCGGGCCAGCGCGGAATCTGGTAGCGCAACAGATCGGGCAGCAGTGCGCGGCCCTGGCCGCGATCGGTCAGCGCCGAGGCTCGCAGGGCGGCCGGGTGCGGGGAACTGACCAACCCGATCGCCCGGACCAGCCGGGAGTGCAGCACGGCCGTGGCCCAGCACACCAGCCCGCCGTCGGCGTGGCCGACGAGAGTCGCCGAGGTATGCCCGAGGGCTCGGATGAGGCCCGCGGTGTCCCCGGCCAGGGTCCAGCCGTCGTAGCCGCGGGGAGGTTTGTCGCTGCCGCCGTAGCCGCGCAGGTCGACGGCCACCGCGCGCACGCCGGTCAATCCGCGCAGCTGGTGGCGCCATGACCACCAGAACGATCCGAAGCCGTGCAGCAGGATCACCAGGGGGCGGGTGGTCGCCGGAGCGGTCTCGGCTCCGGGCTGGGCCTCCACACACTGGAACCGGATGCCGTTGGCGTGGACGTCGTGATGCCGCCACGGCCCGGGGATGCGGGTGACCGAGGGATCCGGCCCGCTCATCACCAGCCCGACGGATCGGCCGGCCCGGGATCGGGTCGGGCCGTCACGGCGGGCGCGGCGGGGGCCGAGCCCGGCTTGCCGCCGGTGCCCAGCGCCGGGGTCAGGGCGGCCGCGGTCTCCTTCACCGATTCGATGGTTTGCTGCGGGCCACGGATCCGGCGCACTTTGAGATAACCCAGCAGGGCCAGCGCCGCGGCCGCGGCCACCATCACGACGAAGACGATCAGGAACGCCGCCCAGCGGGCCAACCAGTTGTCGAGCAACTCGGCGAAGAAGAAGAACAGGAAGAAGGTCGAGTAGGCCAGCACCACCAGAGCCGCAATGAAGAACACGCTGCCGGTCAGCCCTTTTTTGACGTCCCGGGTGATCTCGGCCCTGGCCAGTTCGACCTCGGCCCGCACCAGGGTGGACACCTGTAGGGAGGCGTCCCTGACCAGATCGCCGAAGGACGGGTTGTCCGGCACCGCCTGGGGGTCGACCAGCGGAATCGAGGTCGCGGTGGCGGGCACCCCGTTCTTGCGGTCCTTGCTCACGGCTGTTCCTCCCGGGGTTGGGTCTGGTCGCGGTTCATGTTGCCACGGGGCGGCCCCGCCCGGATAGCGGTCGCGTTGTTACACAAGTGACGGATGTGACCAAGCTAGACTGGGTGACCGGGCGGGATTTCGTACGGAGGTGTCGATGATGGCGGTGCGAACCGCGTGGCAGAGGGTGGCCGCGGCCGCCCTGGGCCTCGCCGTGCTGGTCCCCATCGGCGGGCTGACGGCCGGCGCCGACGACAAGGTCCCCCTCGGCGGCGGTGCCGGCATCGTCATCGACGGGGAGTCCTTCTGCACCCTGACCGCCATCGGCACCGACCGGACGGGTTCGCTGATCGGCTTCACCTCCGCGCACTGCGGAGGCCCGGGTGCCCAGGTGGCCGCGGAGGGCGCGCGCGAGAGCGGTGCGGTCGGCACCATGGTGGCAGGCAACGACGGGCTGGACTACGCGGTGATCCGCTTCGATCCCGCCAAGGTCACGCCGGTGTCGAACTGGGACGGCTTCGTGATCGACGGCATCGGTCCGGACCCGGTGTTCGGTCAGGTGGCCTGCAAGCTCGGCCGGACCACCGGGTACTCCTGCGGCGTGACCTGGGGTCCGGGCGAGGAGCCCGGCACGATCGTCAATCAGGCCTGCGGTCAGCCGGGCGACTCCGGTGCCCCGGTGACGGTGAACAACAAACTCGTCGGCATGATCCACGGCGCGTTCACCGACGGACTGCCCACCTGCATCATCAAGTACATCCCGCTGCACACTCCGGCAGTCACGATGTCGATCAACGCCATCCTGGCCGACCTCGCCGCCAAGAACAGGCCGGGAGCAGGTTTCGTCCCGACGGCGGGCTCGGTCGCGGGGGCGGCCTGAGCTCAGGTCTGGGCCTTACTGGACCGGATCGCCTCGAACACCGTCGGATCGACCAGCGTCGAGGTGTCCCCGAGTTCGCGCCCCTCGGCGACGTCACGCAGCAGTCGACGCATGATCTTGCCGCTCCGGGTCTTGGGCAGTTCCGGTACCACGTGGATCTCCCGCGGCTTGGCGATCGGCGAGATCTCCAGGGACACCTGAGCGCGTAACTCCTCGACCAGCGCGTGCGGATCCAGCTCCGCGTGATGAGCCTTGAGGATGACGAAGGCACAAATCGCCTGCCCGGTGTGCGAATCCGACGCACCCACCACCGCCGCCTCCGCGACGCCCGCGTGACCGACCAGAGCCGACTCGACCTCGGCGGTCGAGATGCGGTGGCCGGACACGTTCATCACGTCGTCGATTCGCCCCAGCACCCAGATCTCCCCGTCGCTGCCGTAGCGGGCTCCGTCGCCCGCGAAGTACCAGCCTTGGTTGGCGAAGCGCGACCAGTAGGTTTCCACATACCGTTCGGGGTCGCCCCAGATGCCGCGCAGCATCGACGGCCACGGCTTGTCGAGCACGAGATAACCGGTGACCTGCTCGCCGTGATCGGATCCGGGCGGCAACTCGTTGCCCTCGTCGTCGACGATCTTGGCCGAGATGCCCGGCAGCGGTCGCATCGCCGAGCCGGGTTTGCATGTGGTGACCCCGGGCAGCGGGGAGATCATGATCGCTCCGGTCTCGGTCTGCCACCAGGTGTCCACGATGGGTGTGCGATCGCCGCCGAACACCAGCCGGTACCAACGCCAGGCCTCCGGGTTGATCGGCTCCCCGACCGAACCGAGCAGTCGCAGGCTCGACAGGTCGTGTTCGTAGGCGATACCCCGACCCCACTTCATGAAGGTGCGGATCAGCGTCGGGGCGGTGTAGTAGATCGTGACGCCGTACTTCTCGATGATCTGGAAGTGCCGGTGCTCATCCGGCGATGCGGGGGTGCCCTCGTACACGACCATGGTCGATCCGTTGGACAGCGGGCCGTACACGATGTAGCTGTGCCCGGTGACCCAACCGATATCCGCGGTGCACCAGTAGACGTCGGTCTCGGGCTTGATGTCGAACACGTTGTAGTGGGTGTAGGACGCCTGGGTGAGATAGCCACCCGAGGTGTGCATGATCCCCTTGGGCTTGCCGGTGGTGCCCGAGGTGTAGAGCAGGAACAGCGGGTGCTCGGAGTCGAACGCCTCGGGGCTGTGCTCGGCCGCAGCGTTCTCGACGGTCTCGTGCCACCACAGATCGCGCCCCTCGGTCCAGGGCACATCGATGCCCGTGCGGCGCACGACCAGCACGTGCTCAACGCAGGACTGGCCGGCGACGGCCTCGTCGACTGCGGTCTTCAGCGAGACCGCACTGCCCCGGCGGTATTGGCCGTCGGTCGTTATGACCAGCTTGGCCTCGGCATCCTCGATGCGGGCCCGCAGGGCGGTCGCCGAGAAACCGGCGAACACCACCGAGTGCATGACGCCCAGTCGGGCGCAGGCGAGCATGGCGACGATCGCCTCCGGGACCATCGGCATGTAGATCGCGACCCGGTCGCCGGCGACCAGACCCAGGTCGGTCAGGGTGTTGGCCGCCCGGCCCACACTGTCCTTGAGTTCGGCATAGGTGATGGTGCGGGCGTCGCCGACCGGCTCGCCCTCCCAGTGGATGGCCACCCGGTCTCCGTTGCCGGCCTCGACATGGCGGTCCACACAGTTGTAGGCGACATTGAGCCGCCCGCCGACGAACCACCGGGCGACCGGAGCACCCGACCAATCCAGCACCTCGGTGAACGGGGTGTGCCAGGACAGCCGCCGGGCCTGCTCGGCCCAGAACTCCAGCCGATCGGCCTCGGCCGCCCGGTAGAGGTCGTCGTCGGCATTGGCGTTGTCGGCGAACGCAACCGGCGGCGGGTAATGGGTCGGGGCAGCGTCCTGATCGGCCATAGGCCGAGCATAGAACGACGCTTCGGGCGGCACCGGCCACTAGCGTGAGCTGGTATGAGCGGTCCGCGTCGCGCAGACGATGCACTGGGCCCCCTGATGGATCTGCCCGGGGTGACCGAGGCGGCCGAGGCGGCGCGGGTGGCGTTGGGCACGGTGCATCGGCACCGTGCGAACCTGCGATCCTGGCCGGTGACCGCGGCGGAGTCCGCGGTGCGCGGCGCACGCGCGTCCGCGGCGCTGGACGGCGGTGCGATCCGACTGGACGCCGCCGGCGAGGATCCGGTGCTGGCGGGAGCGCTGCGCGTCGCCCAGTCCCTCGAGGGCGGTACCACCGCCCTGGTGGGGGTGTGGGGACGCGCTCCGCTTCAGGCGTTGGCCCGACTGCATGCGCTTGCCGCCGCCGATCTGGTCGACGGGGATCGCCTCGGCCGTCCCAGGCCCGAACCTGACGTCGTTGCGCGGCTGAATCTGCTCACCCGCCTCGTCGCCGTGGACCGCAGCACCGTATCCGCACCGGTGCTGGCCGCAGTCGCCCACGGCGAAATCCTCAGCCTGGCCCCCTTCGGTAGCGCCGATGGCGTTGTGGCGCGCGGGGTTTCGCGATTGGTCACCATGACGACCGGTCTCGATCCACACGGTCTCGGCGTTCCTGAGGTCTTCTGGCTGCGACGCGCTGAGGAATACCGGGAAGCGGCGCAGGCTTTCGCGACAGGCGACGAAACGAACGTCTGTCGCTGGCTGGTGCTGTGTTGTCAAGCGCTGGAAGACGGTGCGCGAGAGGCATTGTCGATCGCAGAGGCCGCGGCTGGCTGAGGCTGGCTGGGGCCGGCTGAGCGTCAGACGCGAAGCGGGCGGCGCTCCGAATCGAGTTCGGCTCGCCGCCCGCTAGCACGGTTTCGTGGTTACCAGGCGTGCTCTGTGGGTTGCGTGGGTCGGCCTCGGCGATCTTGCGGTGCGCTTCGGAGGTGACTTCGCCCAAGAAGTCAGCGCATCCGACCGCTTCTCCCAATCTCGCAGGCCCGCAACGCTTTTGCCATCGTCGCGGCGTGCTCCGCGTGGGTGCCCGGAACCGTGCTGGGCCGTTCAGGTCGGGAAGCAGGACCTTCTCTTCCGGTACTGCCTTGGCCTCACCAAACGACCGTAACTCTTTTCTACTACGTGACGGCTGTCACAGCAAGAGTAAACGGATAACAGTTCTGATCGTGTCAGCCGGCTAGTCGACGCAGCACCGAGGACGTCAGTGAATACGTCAGTGCCCCGGCGGCCAGTGCGGTGAGCCCGACGGCGGCGGTGGTGGCCACGGCGGCGCCAGACGGAGCGGGGATCCTGCTGCGCAGCGGTACCGGGCGGGTGAACGTCAGGCTGGGCCAACCGCGCGCGGCGGCTTCTCTCCTCAGCGCGCGGTCGGCGTTGACCACCGTCGGGTGACCCACCGCCTCGAGCATCGCGAGGTCGGCGATGGAGTCGGAGTAGGCGTAACAGTGCTCCAGCGGGTAGCCCTCCAGAACGGCCAGTTCGCGGATCGCGGCGGCTTTCGCTTCGCCGTGACAGTAGAACTCGACGTCGCCGGTGTACTTCCCGTCCTCGACCACCATGCGGGTGGCCATCGCGTGCGTGGCGCCCAGGGCGCGTGCGATCGGCGCGACGATCTCCTCTCCGGACGCGGAGACGACGACGACGTCGCGGCCGCAGAGCCGATGGTCGGCGATCAGTTCGGCGGCCTCGGCGAAGATCAGCGGGTCGACGATTTCGTGCAGCGTCTCGTTGACGATCGTCCGCACTTGCTCGACGTCCCACCCCGCGCACATGCTCGTCACGTAGGACCGCATCCGGTCCATCTGGTCGCGGTCGGCTCCGGACATCACCAGCAGGAATTGCGCGTAACTGGCTTTGAGCACGGCCCGGCGGTTGAGCAGGCCCTGGCTGACGAAGGGCCGATTGAACGCGAGTGCGCTGGACTTGGCGATGACCGTCTTGTCCAGGTCGAAGAACGCCGCGGTGCGGAATGGCTCGGCGGCCGGCCGGTTGGTCTTGCTCACCTATTCAGGATAGGCGTGTCGGACCTCGCCGGGGCCGCCCGAAATGGCAGGACCGGTCACCTGGCGCGGCCTGAAACTTCACAGTGAACTCGTGGTTTCGGCTGCCCGGACAGCCTATTTCGGCCGGGTTCGGCTGTGTATATTCACGTTTACTCGGCGTACGCTGAGTGTGCATCAGCCCGACCCCCCGGGGCTGATGTACGACGACCCTCGCCTCCTCCCCCCCTGGCGAGGGTCGTCCTTTTTTCCGGTGACCTTCTCGGTGCCCTTGTTGGCGTCCCTCTCGGTGTTGCCGGCGCGGGGCGGTCGTACCCCGCTGTCCCCAGATCCCCGCTCATCCCCAACTGCCGTGTGGCCCCGTTGCGCCCGCCGAATCCCCGCGGCACCGTGGGCCCATGTCCGACAGCGCGCCCGTGGTGCTCACCCTGCTCGCCGGGTTCGAGGTGTCGCAGAGCGCCGAGCGGGTGACCGCCGCGGCGGGAGCGCGCATCGTCCGGGCTCGCACCCCCAGCGCCAGAGCCTGGCGTGCCGCCGCTGCGGTCATCGTCGATGCGGATGGTGCACGCCAGTGCGTCCAGGCCGGACTGTCCCGGCGCGAGGCGGTGTTCCTGGTGGGCGCGTGCGAGCCGTCACCCGCGGCGTGGGCGGCCGCGGTTGAGGTCGGCGCGCAGCGCTTGTTCGCTCTGCCCCAACAGGAATCGGAGTTGCTGGGACTGCTCTCCGAGGCCGTCGAGGCCGCGGTGGCGCCGGCGCGGCGGGGAAGGGTCATCGCCGTCACCGCGGGCCGCGGTGGCGGCGGGGCGTCGGTGTTCGCCACCGCGCTCGCGCAGCTGGCCGGCGACGCGCTCATCGTCGATCTCGATCCCGGTGGTGGCGGCATCGACCTGGTGGCCGGTGTGGAGTCCGTTGCCGGTCTGCGATGGCCCGACCTGAATCTCGGCAGCGGTCGCCTCGGCTGGGACGCCGTTCGCGCGGTGCTGCCGCGTCGCCTCGGCGTCAGCGTGCTCTCGTCCTCGCGCAGTGTTGTCGAGATCGCGCCCGAACCGGCCGCCGCCATCATCGAGGCGGGCCGGCGCGGCGGGGTGACCGTGGTCTGCGACGTGCCCCGGCATCTCACCGCGGCCGGGCTGTATGCCGTGGAGGCGGCCGATCTGGTCGTCGTGGTCACCCCCTGCGACGTGCGTGGCATCGCGGCCGCCGCCGCATCGGTCGGCATCGTGCGTACGGTCAACCCGTCCGTCGGGTTGGTGGTGCGCGGGCCGTCCCCCGGTGGCCTTCGTCCGCGGGAGGCCGGGGCGGCCGTGTCGGCGCCCGTGCTGGCCGCGATGCGGCCCGAACCGATGCTCGACCGCAGGCTTGAGACAGGCGGCCTGCGTCTGGGCCGCCGGTCACCGCTGGCCGCCGCAGCACGACGGGTGCTGGCGCTCGAGGCACTGACCGGGGTGCGTGCCGCATGAGCGGGTCACTGATCGACCGGGTTCGTGAACGCCTCGCCGCCGAGCCCGCGCTCCCGGGGCCGGCCAGGGTCGCCGCCGCCATCCGGGCCGAATCCGGCGGCGTGCTCGGTGACGCCGCTGTGCTGAGCAACCTGCGGCTGCTGGAGACCGAACTCACCGGCGCCGGTCCGCTCGAACCGCTCCTGCGGGCCGAAGGCACCACCGATGTTCTGGTCACCGCCCCGGACGCCGTCTGGGTGGACGACGGACATGGATTGCGGCGCAGCGGGATTCGGTTTCCCGACGAGGCGTCGGTACGCAGGCTCGCGCAGCGGCTCGCCGCCGCCGCAGGCCGACGGCTCGACGACGCGCAGCCCTGGGTCGACGGACAGCTCGTCGGTATGGGGGGCCCGTTGCAGAGCGTGCGGCTGCACGCGGTTCTGCCGCCGGTCGCCGCCGGTGGAACATGTCTGTCACTGCGGGTGTTGCGGCCGGCCACCCAGGATCTGCCCGCTCTCATCGCGGCAGGCGCGATCGCACCGGAGGCCGCAGAGTTGGTCAGCTCCGTGATCGCGGCCCGGCTGGCATTCCTGATCTCCGGAGGGACCGGCGCCGGCAAGACGACCCTGTTGGCCGCGGCCCTGGGTGCCGTCGCCGGGCACGAACGGATCATCTGCGTCGAGGACGCGCCCGAGTTGGCGCCGCGGCACCCGCATCTGGTCCGGCTGGTGGCCCGCAGTGCCAACGTCGAAGGCGCCGGCGAGATCACCCTTCGTCAACTGGTCCGCCAGGCGCTGCGGATGCGGCCCGACCGCCTGGTCGTCGGGGAGGTGCGGGGCGCGGAGGTCGCCGATCTGCTGGCGGCCCTCAACACCGGTCACGACGGGGGAGCCGGAACCGTGCACGCCAATAGTCCCGTCGAGGTGCCGGCCCGCCTGGAGGCGCTCGCGGCGCTGGCCGGCATGGACCGGGCCGCACTGCACGGGCAACTGGCGGCGGCGGTACAGGTGCTCCTGCACGTCCGCCGCGGTGCAGGCGGCCGCCGTCTGGACGAGATCGCACTGCTGAGACCCGACGACGCCGGACGGGTGGGCGTGCTGCCGGTCTGGCGGGCCGGCGCCGGCATGCAGGCCGGTGCAGAGCCGCTGCGGCAGTTGATCGCCCGACGGGCGGGCAGATGAACGCGATTTCCGGACTGCTGCTGGCCGCCGCCCTGCTGGCGCTGCCGGCGACGCCCCGGCGCGGCCCGGCCACCATCGCGGGCCGCCCCGGTGCAGCCGAGGCTCCCGCCCGGGCCGTGGCGGTGGCCGTTCTCGCCGCCGTCCTGCTGCTCGCCGTCTCGGTGTCACCGGCCGCGGCGATGTTCGCCGCCGGCGGAGCGTCGGCGCTCTGGCTGCGCCGCCGCCGACGAGGCCGCCGGAGCCTCCGCCGTAGCGAGGGTGAGGCCCTGGCGGCGGCGCTGGAGGTTCTCGTCGGTGAGCTTCGGGTGGGCGCCCATCCCGTACGGGCTGTCGCCGCTGCCGCCGGCGAGTCGACCGGTGCTGTGCGAACCTCCCTGCAGGGCGTGTTCACCCGGGCCCGGTTGGGTGCCGACGTCGTATCAGGCCTGCGCGCGGCGGCCGCGACGTCCGCGGTCCCGGTGTACTGGGAGCGCCTCGCAGTCTGCTGGCGGTTGGCCGCTGAACACGGCTTGGCGATGTCGGAGCTGATGCAGACCGCACGGCGCGACATCATCGACCGCCAGCGATTCGGCGACCGCGTCGAGGCCGGACTGGCCGGCGCGCGAGCCACCGCCGCCATCTTGGCCGCGCTGCCCGCGCTCGGGGTGCTGCTGGGCCAGCTCGTCGGGGCCGATGCGGTTGGCTTCCTGCTCGGCGGCGGATCAGGCGGCTGGCTCCTGCTGGCCGGCGGGACCCTGATCGGCGCCGGCCTAGCGTGGTCGGATCGGATCATCGACGGGCACCGCGAATGAACACGGTCAGCACGGCGGCGCTGTTGCTGGCGGTGGCCGCACTGCTGGGAGTGGGCCGGTCAGGGATGCTGCTGCGGCGGGGCGCCCACGGCGATCGGCGTGCGGAGCCGGTCAGCCGCCGACCCAGCGCTGACCCGCTGGCCACTGCCTCCGCCCTCGACGTCATGGCCGTGTGCCTGTCGGCGGGTATGACGGTCTGTGCAGCCGCTTCGGCGACCGCGGCGTCAGCACCGCCACAGCTGCGCTCGATTCTGCTGCGCGCCGCCGACCTGTTGCGACTGGGCGCGGATCCGGACACAGCATGGTCGGTCGGCGCTGGCAACGCAGACCCCGCCTCGGAGGCGCTGGTCCGGCTGGCGCGACGCTCGGCGCAGTCCGGCAGCGCGCTGGCGCGCGGAGTGGCCGAACTCGCCGAGCGCTCCCGTCAGGATGCCGCCCACGCAGCCTCGGCCGCCGCTGAGCGTGCGGGCGTTCTGATCGCCGGGCCGTTGGGCCTGTGCTTCCTGCCGGCCTTCGTCTGCCTCGGGGTGGTTCCCGTGGTGGCCGGGCTGGCCGGCGACGTCTTCTCTGTGGGCCCGCTATGACCGCGGTGACCGAAAACCCCTTTAGTCCAGAGTCAGAAGAGAGGAAAAATGTTGCTCCACTTGATATTTCAGCGATTGACGGCCTTATCCCACGACGAGTCAGGCATGTCCACCGTCGAGTACGCGATCGGAACGATTGCCGCAGCGGCCTTCGGCGCGATCCTTTACAACGTCGTCACCGGCGACTCGATCGTCAGTGCGCTGACCGCGATCATCAATCGCGCGCTGAACACCGGCGTGTAGGCGACGGTGGCTTCAGCACCGTCGAGGCCGCGCTGGCGATCGCGACGCTGGTCTCGGTGCTGCTGCTGTGCGGCGCGGCCATCTCCGCAGTGTCGTTGCAGGTGCGCTGCATCGACGCCGCGCGCGAAGCGGCACGGCTGGCGGCCCGCGGTGACGAGCGGGCGGTCAGTGCCGCCGGCAGCGTCGCACCGGGGGCCGCGGTGGATCTTCGCCGGGATGGTCGCTATGTGCGCGCCCGGGTCGCCGGGCGTTCGCCGATGCTGCCCGGCGTTGTCGTCGTCGCCGAGGCGCTCGCCGCGATCGAGCCGCGATGACACCGGATCGGCGACCGTCCTCGCGGCCATCCTGATCGCCGCGCTGCTGTCGATGACCGCCGGGGCGCTGATGCTCGGTGCCGCGGTGGTCGCACGACACCGTGCTCAAGCCGCGGCGGACCTGGCGGCTCTCGCGGGTGCGGGCCGCCTCCCGGGCGGACCGGACCTCGCCTGTCGCGAAGCGCAGGCCGTCGCCGCGGCGATGCGGTCGGCACTGCAGGCCTGCGAGGTCGATCGACTCGATGTCGTGGTGCGCGTGTGGGTCGAACCTGGCCGGATCGGCGGACGCGCCGCAGCCTCCGCACGCGCCGGCCCGGCGGCCCTCGGTTAATCCGACTCCGTGCCGTCGGGTTTCAGGCCGGCGTCGGCGAGTTCCTCCGCGGTCGGTAGGCGCAGCGTCACCAGCCCGCCGTAGATCCCCTCATCGAGTTCGATCCGGTTGATGGTGGCGTGAATCGGCACCCAGTCGCTCTGTGGGCCCGGCAATCGCAGCACGGCAGTGGTCATACCGGTCTCAAGATCCGCCTGCATCCGATCGGCATGGTGCTCCCGGTCGGCGGGGTGCATGGTGACCGGGTTTCGCCAGTCGTAGAGCGGGCAGGGGTCGTCGACCCACTTGAGCAGGGTCCAGTTCGACAGATCGACGATCGCCCGGTAGACACCGGGCTGGGCCAGGCCGTCGAGGATGCGCTGGGCGAGGTGGTCCGGGGCGATCGGGGCCGCACCGACCTGCTCAACGATGTTCATCGACCGGGCGATCAGATGCTCGCTGCCGTCCTCCCCCGTTTCCATCAGCGTTCGACTACACCAGCCGACCCGGCGGAACATGCCCTGCCTGTCGGTGAAACCCCATGTGGTGGCATAGGTTCGGCCCGGCGCAAGATCGATCGCCCACGCCAGGGTGTGCGCTTCGCCCGGGTTGAGACTGCGGCTCGGAACGTCGTCGGCCAGGGGGCGGCCGGTGAGCGACTCCACCGCGGGGTCCATCCCGACGTTCTCGAGGAACTCGATCGTGGCGGTGCTCTCGCGGAGGGTCAGATCCGTCTTGAGCGGTCCGGGTATCGGGCGGTCCGGAGGTTCGGCGTCGGGCGTGCCGCACCACACGTGGACGCCGTGGATGCGCCCGTCGGGCATCTGCACCGGCTCGGTACGGATCACGCGCCTGTTTTTCGGGGTGATGCTGGCCAGCCCGGCACCGGCGTCCACGGTCTCGGCGATCGCGGTCTGGATCGCGGCCAGGTGGGGGCTGCGGCGCAGGAACGTGGCGATCGGAACGAAGTTCTTCATCTGCCGGCCCTGGGCGACGACGTCGGGTTGGTCGCCCAGCGTCTCCACCAGCAGCCAGTCCTGCGTCACGGCGTCAGCCTAGCCGCGATGTTGAACGACGACCCGGCGGCGGCGTAACCTACCTTCACGCCTGCGTGCTTGCCGACGGATCGCGTTGTCCGACCGTTCGACTCAGTTTCCTGTGTCGCGGCTGTCGACCGCTTTCGAGGGGTCGGTCGGCGGCCGCGTGTCAGGGCCGGCGACTTCCAGCGCGTCGACCACCAGCCGAAGCACCGCGACCGCCCCGCTTTTGTCGAGGGGATCGTTTCCGTTGCCGCACTTGGGTGACTGCACACACGACGGACAACCCCGGGGGCACTCGCACGCCGCGATCGCGGCCGCGGTCGCCCCGAGCCACACGGCGGCGCTGCGGTAACCGCGCTCGGCGAAGCCCGCTCCGCCGGGGTAGCCGTCGTAGACGAAGACGGTGGGAAGCCCGTCCTCGCCGATCGCCGTCGAGACGCCGCCGATGTCCCCGCGATCGCAACTGGCCACCAGCGGCAGCAGCCCGATCGCGGCGTGCTCGGCCGCGTGCAACGAGCCCGCAACGCGCTCGGTTTCCACCCCGGCGCGCAGCAACTCCTCGGGGGTGACCGTGTACATGACGGCGGTGGTGGTCAGATTCTGGGCCGGCATGTCGAGTTCGACGAAGTCGATCACCTCCCCGGACGCCCCCCGGCGCAGGTAGCCGATCACCTGCCGGGTGACCGACACCGGCACCAGGCCCAGCGTCACTGCGCCGAGGTCCATCCGCTCCCCGGCGCCGGTCGCCGTGATGTGGGTGACTTCGCGGGCGAAGGTGGTGTAGCCGGGATCCTCGGCCCGGACCAGGGCAAGGGATTCGGCCAGATCCAGGGAGTCGACGACATAGCTCTCGCCCTGGTGCAGGTACACCGCGCCCGGATGCACGGTGGCCGGTGCCCGGCCGGCTTCGGTGCTGCCCAGTAACCGGCCGGTGTCTGCTTCGACGATCGCGACCGACCCGCCGACGGCGCCGCGAATGTCGACCCCGCGGTGCGGATCGAGACCGGGTGCGGGGAAGTGGAGGTTGCCCCGTTTGCGCAGCAGGCCCTCGGCGAGGAGTTCCCCGGCCACCGTCTCGGCTCCCCAGGCCCGCAACTCCCCGGTGTCGACGGGCAACTCCGCGGCAGCGCAGAGCAGGTGCGGGCCGAGCACGTAGGGATTGGCCGGGTCGACCACCACCTGCTCGACGGGTCGCTCCAACAGCGCCTCCGGGTGGTGCACCAGGTAGGTGTCCAGCGGATCGTCGCGGGCGATCAGAACCACCAGCGCCCCCTGCCCGCGGCGCCCGGAACGCCCGGCCTGCTGCCAGAAGGACGCGACGGTGCCGGGGAAACCGGCCAGCAGCAC
>VEQY01000085.1 GCA_018882965.1 Mycobacterium sp.
GGGCGGTGCCCGCGTGGATGAAGTACGGCGAGTACCGGGCCGCCGTGGGCCCCACGGGAAGTTGCCTGTGGAACGGCTACGACGTGCGCGGACGTCTGGTGGACTCCGGATTCTTCACGCGTTCCTCGCAGCGCCCGACCGCGGTGGTCACGCCGCCGATGACGACGTTTCAGACCTTCGGTTGCACGCCGTGGTTCCTGGTCGGCCCGCTGGGGGAACTGCGCTGAGGGACCCCGCACGGTGCCCGCCGTTGGAGTTTCACGCCGGGCCGGGCAGAATTCCCGCCATGAGCGCCGCTAAAGTCACCATCACCTCGCTGACCGACGGCCCGCTGGAGGTCGCAGGTGAGGTCGAGATCCTGGCCGCCGACGGCACCCTGGTCAAGGAGACCAGCAAGTGCTACCTGTGCCGCTGCGGGTACTCGGCCAAGAAACCCTTCTGTGACGGATCGCACAAGCGCGAGGGCTTCACCGCGCCCTGAGCCTTCGCCGGCAGAGAAACCGCGGCCTACGCCGGCTGCCTGATCCGTCGTCGGTACCCCCGAGGTCTAAACTGGACCCCTGGAACGTCATGCTCGGTTGAGGGGACTGCTATGGGATCACATCGGACGGCACGGCGACTTGCGCTGGTCGCCGGCGGGACAGCGATCGTCGCCATGGCGACGCTGACGGCGGGCTGCGGAACGACCACCAAGGAAACCCCGACCAGCACGACGGAAACTCCGACCAGTACGCCCACCTCGACCACCGGTGCGCCCGCGCCGAGTCCCACGGAGAAGGCGGCCGGACCGGGTGACGACAACTCGTTCTCCCCGACGGTCAATCCGGTCCAGCCCGGATCGGTGTGCAAGCAGATCGTCAACGGCGTGTGCATGCGCTGACCCATCGGGCGCGTGGAGGTGGACATGACTGACCGCAACGGTGCCGCGGGGGCTGCAGCGGCTGTCGCAGTGGCCGCGATCCTGCTGGGCGCGGCCCCGGTTGCACTCGCCGCGCCCGACACCTCCCCCACCTGGAACGGCTGGTACCGGATCACGTTTCACACCGACCAGAAGACGGGCACCAGTACCGCCGCGCAACAGAGCGAGACGCCCTACACGGCGTGGTACGAGTTCAGCACCGACTGCTCCTCGGGCACCTGTGTCGCCACCGCGAACGACGGCCCCACGCCCAAGGACAACGTGCCCCAGGCGACGTCGTTCGAGTGGACCGGGTCGCAGTGGACGCGGTCGAACTCGTGGCGGTGGGACTGCCAACTCGGTGACGGCACGGGGACCTTCGACCCGGCCAAGTCGGTGACCACCTACGCCCCGCAGGCCGACGGGTCACTGACGGGCACGTTCGCCACCAACATCGGCAGTGGGGCCTGCGAGGGCACGGTGTACATTCCGCTGACCGCCGCCCCGGCCACCCCCGGCTCCTAGCCCGTCGGCCCGCGATCTATCCGGTCTAGCGCCGCCAGCACGTCCGCGTCCAGATCGCCGGGATCGGCCGCGGCGAAAGCCCTTAGCTCGTCGATCATCGCCGGAGTCCAGAACGACTGCAGGTGCCCGGCGATCTTCGCCGCGGCGCGGTCGGGACCCAGTGCGGCGTTGTTGCGGGCGATCTGCTGAGCCATCCGCACCAGAACCTCGATCTGCACGGTTACCGGCCGCCGGCCGCTCCCGCCGTCGCGGTCTCCCGCGACTCCCCCGGGCCGGTCAGCCGCGGGGTCACCTCGACGGCGGTCACCTTGTACTCCGGGCAGTTGGTCGCCCAGTCGGAATACTCGGTGGTGACGACGTTGGCGCCGCTGTCGGGATGATGGAACGTCGTGTAGACCACGCCGGGCGGGACGCGGTCGGAGATCCGCGCCCGCATCACCGTCGAGCCGACCCGGCTGGCCAGCGTCACCCACGTCCCGTCACTGATTCCGCGGGTCTCGGCATCGGACTCGTGAATGTCGAGGACGTCCTCGGTGTGCCACATCTGATTGGCCGTACGGCGCGTCTGTGCGCCCACGTTGTACTGGCTGAGGATGCGACCGGTGGTCAGCAGCAGCGGGTAACGGCGGGTGCTGCGTTCGTCGGAAGGCACATAGGCGGTGACCTGGAACGCGCCCTGACCACGGACGAACCGGTCGACGTGCATGATCGGAGTGCCCAGCGGTTGCTCGTCGTTGCAGGGCCACTGCACGCTGCCGACCTCGTCGAGCAGGTCGAAGGACACCCCCGCGAACGTCGGCGTCAGCGCCGCGATCTCGGCCATGATCTCGCCGGCCGAGTCGTAGTGCATCGGATATCCCAGGGCGGTGCTCAACTCGCAGGCCACCTCCCACTCCTGCCTGCCGGTCTGCGTCTTCATCACCGGGCGGACGCGGTTGATCCGGCGTTCGGCGTTGGTGAACGTCCCGTCCTTCTCCAGGAAGGACGTGCCGGGCAGGAAGACGTGAGCGTAGCGCGCGGTCTCGTTGAGGAACAGATCCTGCACGATCACCAGCTCCATCGACTCCAGAGCCTGCTGCACGTGGTGGGTGTTGGGGTCGGACTGCGCGACGTCCTCGCCCTGGACGAACAGCGCCTTGAACTGCCCGCTGACCGCGGCGTCGAACATGTTGGGGATCCGCATGCCGGGGTCGGATCGCAATGCGGTGCCCCAGAGGATCTCGAACTGCTCGCGCACCACGGAGTCCGAGACGTGCCGGTAGCCGGAGAACTCGTGTGGGAACGAGCCCATGTCACAGGAGCCCTGCACGTTGTTCTGGCCGCGCAACGGGTTGACTCCCACGCCCTCACGCCCGATGTTGCCGGTTGCCATGGCCAGGTTGGCCATCGCCATCACCATCGTCGATCCCTGGCTGTGCTCGGTGACGCCGAGACCGTAGTAGATCGCCGAGTTCGGCCCGCGCGCGTAGAGGCGTGCGGCGGCGCGGATCTCCTCGGCGGGCACACCCGAAACCTGCTCGACGGTCTCGGGGCTGTTCTCCGGCTGTCGGATGAAGTGCTCCCAGTCGCGGTAGGAGTCCGGGTCGCAACGCTGCGCGATGAACTCGCGGTCGACCAAACCCTCCTCGGCGATCACGTGCGCCATCGCGTTGACCACCGCGACGTTCGTACCGGGCTGCAGTTGGAGATGGTGATCGGCCTGCACGTGCGGCGAGCGGACGAGGTCGATGCGCCGGGGGTCGACGATGATCAGCCGTGCGCCACGGCGCAGGCGCCGCTTCATCCGCGAGGCGAATACCGGATGGGCATCGGTCGGGTTGGCGCCGATGACCACGATCACGTCGGCCTTGGCCACCGACTTGAAATCCTGGGTGCCCGCAGAGGTGCCGAAGGTCTGCTTGAGTCCGTACCCGGTGGGTGAGTGACACACCCGTGCGCAGGTGTCGACGTTGTTGTTGCCGAAGGCGGCCCGGACCATCTTCTGGACGACGAAGACCTCTTCGTTGGTGCATCGCGAGGAGGTGATGCCGCCGATGCTGTCCACGCCGTGCCGGTTCTGGATGTCACGCAGTCGCCGCGCGGTGGAAGCGATGGCCTCCTCCCACGACGCCTCCCGCCACGGCTCGGTGATCGACTCGCGGACCAGCGGGGTCAGCACGCGGTCGGGGTGGGTGGCATAACCCCAGGCGAAGCGTCCCTTCACGCACGAGTGCCCCTCGTTGGCGCCGCCGTTCTTGGCGGGCACCATCCGTACCACCTGGTCGCCGCGCAGTTCGGCCTTGAACGAGCAGCCCACTCCGCAGTACGCGCAGGTGGTCAGCACGGTGCGGGTCGGCACACCCAACTCGATCACCGTCTTCTCCGACAGCGTGGCCGTCGGGCAGGCTTGCACGCACGCTCCGCAAGAGACGCACTCGCTGTCGCGGAAGTCCGTTCCGCCCGGACTGATCTTGGACTCGAACCCGCGACCGACGACGGTCAGCGCCAGCGTGCCCTGGATCTCGTCACAGGCCCGCACGCACCGGCTGCAGACGATGCACTTGGATTCGTCGAAGGCGAAGTAGGGGTTGGTGGTGTCGGTCGGTGCGTCGAGGTGGTTGGCGCCGTCGTAGCCGTAGCGCACCTCGCGCAGCCCCACCACGCCGGCCATGTCCTGAAGTTCGCAGTCGCCGTTGGCCGCACACGTCAGACAGTCCAGCGGATGATCGGAGATGTAGAGCTCCATGATGTTGCGCCGCAACCGTTGCACCCGCGGGGTTTGGGTGCGCACCACCATCCCGGCCTCCGCCGGCGTGGTACACGACGCCGGGGTGCCTATCTTCCCGTCGATCTCGACCAGGCAGAGCCGGCACGAACCGAATGGTTGCAGCGAGTCGGTGGCGCACAGCTTCGGCACGGCCAGGCCGGCCTCGGCCGCCGCGCGCATCACCGAGGTGCCGGCGGGCACGCTGACCGCTACGCCGTCGACCTCCAGCGACACCGTCTGGGCCGAATCGCACCCGGGGGTTCCCAAGTCGGGCTCGTTGAGCTGTGTCATCGTCCCGTCATCACCCCTCCCGCTCCGGTTTGTCCGGCTCGAAGTCCTCGGGGAAGTGCCTCAGCGCGCTGCGCACCGGCAGCGGGGTGAGTCCGCCCATGGCACACAGCGACCCGTCGGTCATCGCCTCGCACAGCTCCTCCAGTAACTCCAGGTTACGGACACGGTCGATGCCGGCGGTAATGCGGTCGATGACCTCGACGCCGCGGGTGGAGCCGATCCGGCAGGGCGTGCATTTTCCGCACGACTCCACCGCGCAGAACTCCATCGCGAAGCGCGCCTGGGCGGCCATGTCGGCGGTGTCGTCGAACACCACCACCCCGCCGTGGCCGAGCAGGCCGCCGGCGGCCGCCAGGGCCTCGTAGTCCATCGGGACGTCGAGGGCAGACTCGGGCAGGTAGGCGCCCAGCGGGCCGCCGACCTGCACCGCGCGCACCGGCCGGCCTGAGCGGGTGCCCCCGCCGAAGTCCTCGACGAGTTCGCGCAGGCTCACCCCGAACCCGAGTTCGACGATCCCGCCGCGCGCTACGTTGCCGGCCAGTTGGAAGACCTGGGTTCCGCGGGAGCGGTCCACGCCGAGTGCCTGATAGGCCGCCGGGCCGTCGGTGAGGATCCGCGGCACCGCCGCCAGGGTCAGCACGTTGTGCACCAGGGTCGGCTGCCCGAACAGGCCGTGCAGCGCGGGGATCGGCGGTTTGGGCCGCACCATGCCGCGCTTGCCCTCCAGGCTCTCCAGCATGGCGGTTTCCTCACCGCACACATACGAGCCGGCACCCTCGACCACACGCACGTCGAACGCGCGTCCGGAGCCCAGCACGTCGGCGCCGAGCCAGCCGTCGACACGGGCGATGTCGACGGCGGTGCGCAGCGTCTGGATCGCGGCGGGATACTCCGAGCGGATATAGATGAGGCCCCGGCTGGCGCCGACCGCCAGCCCCGCGACCGCCATGCCCTCCAGCAGGGTGAACGGATCACCCTCCATGAGCATGCGGTCGGCGAAGGTGCCGCTGTCGCCCTCGTCGGCGTTGCAGCACACGTACTTCGGGTCACCGGGCGCCTCCAGCACCGTGCGCCACTTGATCCCGGCCGGGAACCCCGCCCCGCCGCGCCCGCGCAGCCCGGAGGCGAGCACGTCGGCGACCACCTCCTCGGGCGCAGCGGCCAGGGTGTGCCGCAGCGCGGCCAGGCCGCCGCGATCGCGGTACTCGTCGAGGTCGAGCGGGTCGGTGATCCCGACCCGGGCGAAGGTGAGCCGCTGCTGGCGGGCCAGCCACGGGATCTGCTCGACCAGCCCGTGGCCCAGCGGGTGCGATCCGCCGGCGAGCAGGGCTTCGAGCAGGGAGTCGACGTCGCCGGGGGTGACCGGGCCGTAGCCCACCCGCCCGGCGGGGGTGTCGACTTCGACGAACGGTTCCAGCCAAAGCATCCCGCGCGAGCCGTTGCGGATGACCTCGACGGCCTGCCCGCGGTCCGCGCAGGCCTGGGCGATGCGCGCCGCGACCCCGTCGGCTCCGACCGATCGCGCGGCGGAATCCCCCGGCACGTACACCCGTGTCACGACAGCACCTCGTGGGCGCCGGCCACCGCGGCGGTGAGCCTGGCGATGTCGGTGCGGCCGACCAGCCGGCCGTTGACCATGACGGCCGGACCGAGGGCGCAGTTGCCCAGGCAGTAGGCCTTGGAGAATTCGACGGCCCCGTCGGCGGTGCGCTCGCCGAGGGTGGCGGCGAATTCGCGCTCGATCTCCCCGACCAGCAGCCGCGAACCCTGAGCCTGACAGGCCTCGGCCACGCAGACCTGGACTGCCACCGCGGGCGGTGGGGTGGTCCGCAGATCGTGGTAGTAGGTCAGCACCCCGACCACCTCGGCCCGGCTGACGTTGAGGAACTCCGCCACCGCCTCGACGCCTCCATCGTCGACGAAGCCGAACACCCGTTGCAGGCGCTGCAGGCAGGGCAAGATGAGGCGCTCCTCGGCGGGCAACGCCTCGAGGACCTGAAACGCAGGCTGAGAAGCTTCCGGACGATGCATCTCTATCGAGGCTAGGGCACGCCCGACCTGGGCGGTAGCGCGCAGCCTGCGACACGGCTGACGTTCGGAAATCGTTATCCCGGCAGCATCAGCCCGGTGCTACGTTGGCGGTCGGCCGGGCATCGGCTGACGGGTGTGGGCGCGGGAGGCGGGTCCATGGGCCAGATCGACTGGGAGGCACTCCGGGCGGCCGCGGTAGCCGCACTGGCCTGGTCCTACTCGCCGTATTCCAAGTTCCCGGTCGGGGTGGCCGGAATCGTCGACGACGGCCGGATCGTGGCGGGGGCCAACGTCGAGAATGCGTCCTACGGACTGACCCTCTGCGCGGAGTGCTCGATGGTGTCGGCACTGCACGCTTCGGGCGGGGGGCGCTTGGTGGCCGCGTACTGCGTGGACGGCAACGGTGACGCGCTGATGCCCTGCGGCCGCTGCCGCCAACTGCTCTACGAGCACGGCGGCCCTGGACTGCAGATCATGACTCCCCGGGGCGTGCAGACGATGGCGCAGATCCTGCCGCAGGCGTTCGGGCCCTGGGATCTCGAGGACAGGCAATCTCGAGGATAGGCAATCTCGAGGATAGGCAGTAGCGCCTCAGGAGCGGTCGAAGCGCAGATCGCCGCGGAACTGCAGCAGTAGCGCCACCGTGGCGGTCCACCCGGTCTGGTGGCTGGCGCCCAGTCCGCGTCCGGTGTCGCCGTCGAAGTACTCGTGGAACGGGATGAGATCCCGCCAGTGCGGGTCGTTCTGGAAGTAGTCGTTGTCGCCCAGCACGGGCCTTCGGCCGTCGGGACCCCGCACGAACAGTCCGCTCAGTCGGCGAGCCAGCCGGTCGGCGGCGACAGCCAACGGCACCCGGCCTGCCGGGTCGGCGGGGTCGGGGATGCTGAAGCTGTCGCCGAGGAAACACGCGTACGCGTTGAGCGCCTGGACCAGCAGGAAGTTCATCGGCATCCACACCGGGCCGCGCCAGTTCGAGTTCCCGCCGAACATCCGCGTCGAGGATTCCGCGGGTGTGTAGCTGACGCTGTGGTCATCGCCGTCGACCGCGTAGACGAAGGGGTGTTCGCGGTGCCACAGCGACAGCGAGCGCACGCCGTGCGGGGAGAGGAACTGCTCGGGGTCGAGGATCCGGTCCAGGATGTCGGCGAGCCGCTCGGGCCGCACCACCGCCAGCATCAGGTGAGTGCCGTCGCCGCCGTCGAGCCGGATCCGCACATCGCGGTCGGTGTGCTCGTAGGCGCAGCGCAACTCGTCGAGTAGCCGGTTCACCGTCGCGACCGCGTCGGTGGACGCCAGCGGGATCGCGATGCCCGCGAACAGCGGCACGATGGCCTGCAGCGAGAACACCTCCAGGGACTGACAGGTGCCGTCGGCCATCTCGATCACATCGTGGTAGAAGTCGGTCCGATCGTTCCAGAAGCTCACCTGGCCGGCGCCCTTCTCCAGCGCATTGGCGACCAGCCAGGCGTCCCACACCCAGCGCCCGAACATCTGCAGGTATCCCGGTTCGTCGCGGGACAGTTCGACGGTGATCTCCAGCAGGTGCATGATCAGCGCGGCCATCCAGGCCGTGCCGTCGACCTGGACGAGCGAGCCGCCAACCGGCAACGGCTGGGCGCGGTCAAAAACCCCGATGTTGTCCATTCCGAGGAATCCACCGCCGAACACCCCGCGGTTGCGGTCGTCCTTCTGGTTGAGCCACCACATCGCGTGCAGGCTCGCCGACCGGTACACCGCCGCCAGGAACTCGCGGTCGGCCACACCGGTGCGCATCCGGTCGAGCTGATACACCTGCCAGGCCGCCCAAGCGTGCACTGGCGGGTTGGCGTCCCCGAAGGCCCACTCGTAGGCCGGGATCTGGCCGTGCGGATGCTGGGCGGTCGATTGCAGCAGCAGCAGCACCTGCTGTTTGGCGAGGTCCGGGTCGATCAGCGCCAGCGCCACACAGTGGAAGGCCAGATCCCAGGCGGCGAACCACGGGTACTCCCACGCGTCGGGCATCAGGATGACGTCGGTGAGGGCGAAGTGCTGCCAGTCGCTGTTGCGGCCGGCCCAGCGCTGCGCGGGTGGAACCGGTTGGGCGGGATCACCTTTGAGCCAGCGACGCACCCGGTAGTTGTAGAACTGCTTGCACCACAGCAGCCCCGCGAGAGCCTGGCGCTGCACGGTGCGCTCATCCTCGCTCAGGTCGGGCGCGGCGATCCCGGCGTAGAAGGCGTCGGCCTCGGCGCGGCGGGTGGCCAGCACCGCATCGGCGTCGTCGAACGGCATCCCCAGTTCGGCGGGTGCGAAACGCACGGTGACGACGACGGACTCCCCGGCGCCCAGCGTCGCGGTCACGTGAGCGGCGACCTTGCTGCCCTCGGTCTTGCTGACCGCGTCCGCGTCACCGCGGACGACGTAGTCGTTGATCCCGTCCTTCGCGGTGGCCGATGCGTTGGGCGAGGAGAACAGCGCGGCGTTGTTGGTCTCGTTCTCACAGAACAGCATGGCCGGGACGGTCCCGTTCGACGCCTGGACGCTGAACCAGCGCTGCCCCAGTTCCGGGTGCTCGGTGCGGGCCGATCCGTTGCCCGCCCTGACGATCCGGGGCGCGGCCTGATCGCCGTCCCACGACCACGTGTTGCGGTACCAGAGTTGGGGCAGCACATGAATCGGTGCGGGGTCGGGGCCGCGGTTCGTGACCGTGATTCGGCAGAGCAGATCCTCCGGGCTGGGTTTGGCGTACTCGACCCCGACGTCGAAGTAGCGCTGCTGGCGCCAGTCGGACTCCAGTGCGTCGAACAGTTCGTACTCGCCGTCGTCGGGGCCGCGGGCGATGTTGGTGCTCAGCAGGTCCTCGTAGGGGAAGGCCGCGTGCGGGTACTTGTAGACCATGGCGGCGTAGGCGTGGGTGGGCAGGTTGTCGGTGTAGAACCAGTAGTCCTTGACGTCCTCGCCGTGGTTGCCCTGCTCGTTGGCCAGCCCGTAGGGCCGTTCCTTGAGGATCGCGTCGCGGCCGTTCCACAGCGCGACACCCAGGCAGATGATCTGGTCGCGGTCACACCAGCCGGCCAGCGCGTCCTCGTTCCACCGGTAGGCGCGGCTTCGGGCCTGCTCGAACGGGAAGTATGCCCAGGCGTCGCCGTCGGCGCTGTAGTCCTCGCGCACCGTGCCCCAGGCCCGTTCGGCCAGGTAGGTGCCCCACCGGCGCCAGTCGGTGATGCCCGCCCGGATCTCGTCGAGGCGGTCCTGCTCGGCGGTGGCCACTCTAGAGCGCAAGCGCCTCGGCGACACTGTCGCGCAGTGCCGCCAGTTCGATCTGGGCGTGGGCCTTCGCCTCGGCGACGTCGCCGGCCACCGGAACCACTACCTGCAGGTAGCACTTGAGCTTGGGCTCGGTGCCGCTGGGCCGGATGATCACCCGGGCACCGTCGAGGGTGAACCGCAGGCCGTCGGTAGGCGGCAGCCCGTCGACCCCGTTCTCCAGGTCGTCCATGCGCACCACGGCGCGCCCGCCCAGCGATGCCGGCGGCGCGGCGCGCAACCGGGCCATCGCCTCGGCGATCAG
>VEQY01000086.1 GCA_018882965.1 Mycobacterium sp.
CGGCGAGCACCCGGATCGCGCTGTTGAGGAACGCCAGCGCGGGTACCGCCAGTAGCGCACCGATGATCCCGGCCAGCACCGCGCCGGTGGCGATGGCGAGCACGATCGCCAGCGGGTGGATCGACACGGCCCGACCCATCACCAGCGGCTGCAGCACGTGGGACTCCAACTGCTGGACGGCGATGACGATCCCGAGGGCGATCAGGGCGGCGACGAAGCCCTTGGCCAGGAGCGCCACCACCACCGCCAGCAGCCCGCTGATCACCGCTCCGATCACCGGGATGAAGGCGCCGAGGAACACCAGCGACGCCAGCGGCAGTGCCAGCGGCACCCCCATGATGGCCAGGCCGGCACCGATGCCGATGGCGTCGACGAGCGCCACCAGGAAGGTCGCCCGCACGAACCCGATCAGCGAACGGAACCCGGCCCGCCCGGCGTCGCGCACCCGCGCACGGGTGTGCGCCGGCACGATCTGGGTCAGGAAGGCATAGATGTTGCGGCCGCCGTAAAGCAGGAAGATCAGGGTGAACAGCATCAGCAACGCGCCGGTGATGATCTCGGTCAGGGTTGCCGCCGTCGACAGCGCCCCGCTGGTCAGCTTCTCCTGGTTGTCGCGCAACGCCTTGACCGCGGTGTCCCCCGCCCGGTCTATCTGATCCCGGCTCAGGTGCAGCGGACCCTCGATCAGCCAGTTGGTCGCGTTGTCGATACTGCGGGTCACCTGTTCGACCAGGCTCGGCAGTCCCGAAATGAATTGGCTGACAACGAAAGTAATGAGCGCGCCGAAGACCGAGATACTGCCGAGCAGCACCAGGGCGACCGCAGCACTGCGCGGCAGGCGACGCTGGCTGAGCCAGTCGACGGCGGGCAGCAGCAACGCGGTCAGGATCACCGCCAACGCCACCGGCACCACGATCACCCGCAGATGCCACAGCAGCAGCAGCAACCCCACCACCGCGGCCATGATGACCAGCAACCGCCACGACCATGCCGCCATCTTGCGGATGAAGGGGTCCACCGCGTCGTCGTCGCGTGTGCCGCCGGCCGACATGCGGCTCAGCCTAACCGGATATCACCGGCGTCCCGCGGCGAACGCGCTCGTCGGGGGCGCACGCGGCTACCCTGAAGTCCGTGGCTCAGCCGGCCGACTCGCGGGGTAAATACTGGTGGGTCCGCTGGGCGGTGATCGGCGTGGCCCTGGTCGTGCTCGCGGTGGAGATCACCCTGGTCTGGGATCAGCTGGCCAAGGCCTGGGCGAGCCTGCTGTCGGCGAACCTGTGGTGGGTGCTGGCCGCGATCGCCGCGGCCCTGCTCTCGATGCACAGTTTCGCGCAGATCCAGCGGACGCTGCTGCGCTCGGCCGGCGTCGTCGTCAGACAGTGGCGCTCCGAGGCGGTGTTCTACGCCGGCAACGCGCTGAGCACCACGCTGCCCGGCGGGCCGGTCATTTCGGCGACCTTCCTCTACCGCCAGCAGCGTTCCTGGGGAGCCTCACCGCTGGTGGCGTCCTGGCAGTTGGTGATGGCCGGGGCACTGCAGGTCGCCGGGCTGGCGCTGCTCGGGCTGGGTGGCGCATTCCTGTTGGGCGCCAAGAACAATCCGTTCTCGCTGCTGTTCTCGCTGGGCGGTTTCGTCGCTCTGCTGCTGCTGGCTCAGGCGGTGGCGACGCGGCCGGAACTGATCGAGGGCATCGGCGCGAAGGTGCTGTCGGTGTTCAACTCCGCACGCGGCAAGGCCGCCGACACCGGGTTGTCGAAGTGGCGGGAGACGCTCGCCCAACTCGAGTCGGTCAGCCTGAGCCGGGGTGAACTGGGGAAGGCCTTCGGCTGGTCGCTGTTCAACTGGGTCGCCGACGTGGCCTGCCTGGCCTTCGCGGCCTACGCCGCCGGCGGGCATCCGTCACTGGCCGGACTGACAGTGGCCTACGCGGCCGCGCGCGCAGTGGGTTCGATACCGCTGATGCCCGGTGGTCTGCTGGTCGTCGAGGCGGTGCTGGTGCCCGGGCTGGTGTCCAGCGGGATGGCTCTGCCCGACGCGATCTCGGCGATGCTGCTCTATCGGCTGGTCAGCTGGATCTTCATCTCGGCCATCGGCTGGGTGGTGTTCTTCTTCATGTTCCGCACCGAGGGCGCCCTGGACGCGGACGTCGGCGTCGACGAGCTCGCGGCGCGGGAGTTGGCCGACCTCGATCGCACCCCCGAGGACGGGGAGCGCCGTGCCGACGGAGGTTGACCGGCGGGCACTGCCCGCCCTACTTGCCGATCTGGGCTGCGTGGTGGGATTCGCCGCACTCGGTCGCCGCAACCACGACGAGCCGCTGACCGCCATCGGCGTGCTGGACACGGCGTGGCCGTTCCTGGTCGGGATCATCGTCGGCTGGCTGCTGTGCCGCGGCTGGCGGCGACCCGCGGCGGTGGTGCCGACCGGCCTGACGGTCTGGGTCTGCGCGGTGGTGGTCGGGATGCTCGTGCGCAGAGGTACCGCTGAGGGCACCGCGCTCGCCTTCGTTGTAGTCGCGACGCTCTCGATCGGTCTGCTGGTTCTGGGCTGGCGGCTTGTTCTGGCCGTGCTGCGCCGACGCGCCGGCTAGGGAACGTCCGCGGCGATGTCGTCGTCGCTGCCGCAGCGGGCGCTGATGTCGGCCAGCGGTTGACGGATGGCCGTCAGCTGGTCCCGAACAACAGGATTGGCGTCGAGATAACTCTGCACCTCGTCGCGAATGGCTTCGCGTGGCTGACCTTCCAGACCGGTGAAGAACGCGTTGACGTCGGGGTGGGTGAAGAGGTAGGCCGAGGTGGCCGCAGAGACGCCCGAGGCGACACCGGCCATGTCGGCGGCGGTGCAATTCGGCGGCAGTGCGGAGGCCAACGGAGCCGCTGCCAGCAGGGCGCCCGCGACCGCGGCTGCGCCCGCCGCGAGGCGCGCGGAGCGGCGCGCAACCGGGGTAGTGAGCTTCATCAATCGACTCCTTCAGGTAGTGGCGGCATCTCATCCTAAAGCGGCCCCGGCCCGGGTATCCACGACAGGCTGCGCACAGCTTGCTGGGGTACGCTCGCTGCCACGCAATCAGGCAGATTCGGGGAGTCACCATCCAGCAGTTCATGATGCGCCTGAGCGGCACCCTGCGCCGACGTCGCTGGTGGGTGCTCACGTTCTGGCTGCTCGCGCTGTTGCCGGCGGTGTACATGTCGCTGATCGGATCGAAGAACCTGACCGGCGGTGGCTTCGACGTGGCCGGTTCGCAATCGCTGTATGTCCAGCGCCAGCTCGAGCAGCATTTCCCCGAGCAGGGTTCCTCGCCGCTGGCCCTGGTGGCCGCCCCCCGTGCGGATGCCTCCTACGCCGACATGGCCGAGGCGGTGATCACCCTCGAGCAGGCGGCCGCGCAGGTGCCCAGCATCTCGGTGGTACCCAATGTCACCCAGCCGCCGCCCGCACCGGACCGGCCCTACGTGCTGGCGCTGCGGTTGGGCTTCGACAACACCGGCGCGGTCGACGTCGCACGCCAACTGCGGGCCAAGGTCGGGGTCGAGGGCGACCGGCCCGGGGCCATCGACAACGGCAGGGTCCGTCTGTACGTGATCGGGCAGGGCGCACTCGGTGCGGCCGCCCAGGCCAGCACGAGAAGCGACATCGCCGCAGCCGAACGCTGGAACCTGCCCATCGTGCTGATCGTGCTGCTGGCGGTGTTCGGCTCGCTGGCCGCCGCCGCGGTGCCCTTGGCGCTGGGGGTCTGCACCGTCGCGGTCACCATGGGGGTCATCTACGCGCTGTCCACCGTGACGACGATGTCGGTGTTCGTCACCTCGACGGTGTCGATGTTCGGTATCGCGCTGGCGATCGACTACTCGTTGTTCATCCTCATGCGTTTCCGGGAGGAACTGCGCGCAGGCCGTGATCCCGAGCAGGCTGCGGACGCCGCGATGGCAACCTCCGGGCTGGCCGTGGTCCTCTCCGGCCTGACCGTGATCGCCTCGCTCACCGGCATCTACCTGATCGACACCCCGGTGCTGCGGTCGATGGCGACCGGGGCGATCGTGGCCGTCGCGTTCTCGGTGCTGACCTCGATCACGTTGACCCCGGCGGTGCTGGGCACCTTCGGTCGAGCGGTGGCCCGCCGGTCGGCGCTGCTGCAGTGGTCGCGTCGGTCGGAGTCGACGCTGTCGCGGTTCTGGACCCGCTGGGTGGGCATGGTGATGCGACGGCCGTGGGCGTCCGCGCTGGCGGCCACGGCGATCCTGCTGCTCATCGCCGCACCGACGTTCTCGATGCTGCTGGGCAACAGCATGCAGCGGCAGTTCCCGTCCTCCCACGAGATTCGCGGCGGGGTGGCCGCGGCAGGCGAAGCGCTGGGTCCCGGCGCGCTGGGTCCCGTCCGGATCCTGCTGACCTTCCCCGAGGGCAACGCGAACGACCCGGCCAACGCGCCGGCCATCGACACGGTCAGCCGGATCACCGGCGGCGCGGTGAACATCGTCTCGGTGTCCCCGCCGACATTCGCCGCGGACAACCGCAGCGCTTTGCTGTCAGCCGTGTTGGCCGTCGACCCCGAGGACATGCGCGCCCGCGACACCGTGGGCTGGTTGCGCACCACGCTGCCGGCTCTGCCGGAGACCTCCGGGGTCCGCGTCGACGTCGGCGGACCCACCGCACTGATCAAGGACTTCGACGACCGCGTAGCGCAGACCCAGCTCCTCGTCTTCGGATTCGTCTCGCTCATCGCCTTCGTGATGCTGCTGATCTCCATCCGGTCGGTGTTCCTGGCGCTCAAGGGTGTGGTGATGACGGTGCTGTCCGTCGCGGCGGCGTACGGAAGCCTGGTGGTGGTGTTCCAGTGGGGATGGTTGCGCGACCTGGGATTCGAGCCGATCGCCTCCATCGACAGCACCATTCCCCCGCTGGTGCTGGCGATGACCTTCGGGTTGTCGATGGACTACGAGATCTTCCTGCTGACCCGGATCAGGGAGCGTTACCTGCAGACCGGCGACACCCGTGACGCGGTGGCCTACGGCGTGGCCACCAGCGCGCGCACCATCACCAGCGCGGCCTTGATCATGATCGCGGTCTTCACCGGCTTCGCGTTCGCCGGTATGCCGCTGGTCGCCCAGCTCGGAGTCGCCTGCGCGGTAGCGATCGCGGTGGACGCCACCATCGTGCGTCTGGTCCTGGTACCCGCCCTGATGGCGATGCTCGACCGGTGGAACTGGTGGCTGCCGGGCTGGCTCGCGCGGATCCTGCCGTCGGTCGACTTCGAAAAGCCGCTACCCAAGCTGGATCTGGGCGACGTCGTGGTGATCCCCGACGACATCTCGACGCTCATACCGCCGAGTGCGGATCTGAAGATGGTGGTCAAGGATGCGGCCCGGCTCAAGGAAATCGCGCCTGATGCGGTGTGCGTGGCCGATCCGCTGGCCTTCCGCGGCAGCGGTGCGCTGACCGGGCGGATCAAGGGCAGCGACGGGGCGGCCGACGAGGCTTTCGCGCCCGCGCGACTGCTCGCGTCGCTGAGCCAGGCCGTCGACCGGCGTCGCGCCGCGACCCGGATGGTCCACCCGGTGACGGTGTGGCGCGGCCGGCTTGCGGTGGCTCTCGACGCGCTGGAGACCGACGCGACCGTGGAGCGTCTGAGCCCGGTCGAGACCACCAACGTCCAGCTGCCCACCGGCGACCGGCTGCAGATCCCCACCGGTGCGGAGACCCTGCGCATGAAGAGCTACCTGGTGCTGTGCCGCAACAGCCGCACCGACTATGCCGAGTTGACCGACCTCGTCGATGCGATGGGCATCGAGAACGCCGCGGTGGTCCTCGCCGAGATCGACGGTTACTACACCTCCGGCCGGCCCGACCGCCGGATGATCGCCACCCAGTTGGTGCGCCTGCTGTCCGACCCGATCCCGACGGCCGCGCCCGATGACGACCGGTGGGCGGGCGAGGACGCCGACGCCCGGTGGCAGGGCGTCCGGAGCGGCTGTCTCGCGTTGGCGGTGGCGATCCTGGAGGAGGGCGCGTGACCCGCCAGTTCGAGCAGCCCACCGACGACCGCTCCGTCGAGTTCTGGCCCACCTCGTCGATCCGCTCCGCACTGGAGACCGGGGACATCACCGTCTGGCAGCGCATCGTCCTGGCCATCAAGCGCGATCCCTACGGTCGCACCGCCCGGCAGGTGGAGGAGGTGCTGGCGGACGCGGCTCCCTACGGAATCTCCAAGGCGCTCAACGAGGTACTCGCACGGGCCCGCAGCCACCTGGAGGCCAACGAACGCAAAGAGGCCGCCCGGCACGTCCGGCTGCTGCTGGAACGCTCCCGGCTGGGCGAGACGGAGTTCGCGTCCCGGATCGGGGTGGCACCGGCGGACCTGGCGACCTACCTCGACGCGTCGGTGAGTCCACCGGCGTCGCTGATGATCCGCATGCGGCGGGTGTCCGACCGCTTCGCGAAGATCCGCGCGCAGCAGATCGCCGACGGCGCCGAGGACTAGCGCCGGTCAGCGCGAGTTGATCGGCGTGACGTCGCTGACCTTCCACACGCCGTCCAGCTTGGACAGCGCAACCCGCACCGAAAGCACGGCGGTCTGCGGTTGCTGCCCGGGAATGCTCTGCGTCCCGCGCATCAACACGGCCACGCTGGCCGCCGACGAACCCAGCGCCTCCAGTCCGGCCGCGATCGTCTGAGCCGATGCGGTCACCTTGCGCTTGGCCAGGTCCGCGGTGGCGCTGGCGAACTGTGACGTGAACGCCTCCGCACGGGCGGGTTCCATCAGCGCGACCGCGCGGTCGAGGGCCGCGGTGGGCTCGTCGGGGGTGAACGACGCGGTGGCCTCGGACACCGTCGAGGCGATGCGCACCACCTCCCCGGAGTCCCGCGTGAAGGCGCGGTCCGGAAGGGTCCACTCGTTGTAGCCCACCACCGCTGCGGCGGCGAGGGCCAGCGTCGCCACACCGACCGACAGCAAGCGCAGCGCCGGCGCATCGTCATCGGTGCCCAGGGTGACCGAATCACGGCGGAAGAGAACGGCATTGGCGATGATTCCCTGGACGACCAGCAGGCACAGCACTGAGCAGGCCGAGACCCACCACAGCGGCCAGTCGAGCATCACCCCGATCGCGAGCAGGCCCGCGATGGTCGCCAGCGGCGCGGCGAGATCGAAGGCGAGCAGACGCGCGAAGTTCCTCACCGCAGCGACTCCAGCCGCGAGATCATCAGCTGCCCCTCGATGTCGGAGACGCCCAGCCGCAGGTTCCACCGGATGGTCGTCGGTTTGCCGCCGGCGTTCTCACTGACCGAGGTGGCGACGACGAGCACCGTGTCGGTGCGCTGGGTGAGCCCCGGATCCAGTCCCGGGGGCGGCGGCGGACGCTGGCCGGGCAGCGGCGGCAGGTTGTTGCGCAACGCCTCGATGGACACCGACTCGATCTGACCCTCGGTGCGCGAGCGCAGCGTTTTGACCACGTCTCGGTAGGGCGCGATGGACCCCTCGAAGCCGGAGTTGAGTTCCCCGACCGTCTTGTCCCGCAGGGTCATCATCGCGGCCTCGACGTTGTCGGAGTTCATGTTGATCAGCACGCTGGTCCACTCGGCGGCGGCTTGAATGACGTCGCTCTGATGGGAACGCTCGGCGGCGGCGGCCCGATGGCCCGACCAGATCACGGCCACCAGTGCCACCGCCGCGATCGCGACCAGGCCCAGGACGGCCGAACCCACGCCGTAGCCGGTCCACACCCCCGACCGCTGCTCTGCGACGTCGGTCGCCTCTGCGTCGGCCACGGTGGCGAGGGTACCGGGCATGGTAAGCATGGTTGCGTGACGGTAGACGCCCAGCACAGCGGGACACGCAGAGGGACACGCAGCGGAATCGACCTGTCCCACGTCGATCCCGCGATCCGCCCCCAGGATGATCTCTTCGGCCACGTCAACGGACGGTGGCTGGCCGAGCACACCATCCCGGCCGACCGGGCCGTCGACGGCGCATTCCGCACGCTGCACGACCAGGCCGAGGAGCAGGTGCACGACCTGATCCGGGAAGCCGAGCGGTCCGGCGCGGCGTCCGGAACCGACGAACAGCGCATCGGCGACCTGTACGCGAGCTTCCTCGACGAAGCGACCGTCGAGGCGCGCGGCGTTCACCCGCTGCTGGAGGAGATCGCGCTCATCGATGACGCGGCGGATCCGGCGGCGCTGGCTGCGGTGCTTGGCCGGCTGCAGCGCACCGGAGTCGGCGGGGCGGTGGGCCTGTACATCGACACCGACTCCAAGGACTCCTCGCGGTACCTGACTCATCTGAGCCAGTCGGGTCTGGGTCTGCCCGACGAGTCCTACTACCGCGACGAGAAGCACGCGTCGATCCTGGGCGCCTACCCCCGCCATATCGCGGCGATGTTCGCGCTGGTGTTCGGCGGCTTTCCCGAGCAGTACACCGAACGCGCGGGGCGGATCGTGGTCCTGGAGTCCGCACTGGCGGCCGCGCACTGGGATGTGGTGCGCCGCCGCGACGCCGACCTGACCTACAACCTGCGTGGCTTCACCGATCTGGTCGCCGAGGCGCCCGGGTTCCAGTGGGATCTGTGGGTCGACGCGCTGGGCTGTTCACCGCAGCGGATGGCCGAGGTCGTGGTGCGCCAGCCCGACTACCTCACCGCGTTCGCCGGGCTGTGGTCATCCGGCGGTGCGGATTTCGACGACTGGAAGGACTGGGCACGGTGGCGGCTGGTGCACGCGCGTGCCGGCGTGCTGAACGCGGAGGTGGTCGAGGAGGACTTCGACTTCTACGGCCGCACCCTCTCGGGCACGGAGGAACTTCGCGAGCGCTGGAAGCGGGCGGTGTCGCTGGTCGAGAGCCTGATGGGTGACGCGGTGGGCCGCCTGTACGTGGAACGGCATTTCCCGCCGGGTGCCAAGGCGCGGATGGACACCCTGGTCGCCAACCTGCTCGCGGCGTATCGGGAGAGCATCACCCAGCTGGAGTGGATGACACCCCAGACGCGGCAGCGGGCGCTGGCCAAGCTGGAGAAGTTCACCGCGAAGATCGGCTATCCGGAGAAGTGGCGCGACTATTCCGCTCTGGTGATCCGGCGCGATGATTTGTACGGCAACGTGATTCGCGGGGCTGAGGCGAGGTACGACCGCGAGCTGGCCAAGCTCGGTGGGCCGGTCGACCGTGGCGAATGGTTCATGTCCCCGCAGACGGTCAACGCCTACTACAACCCGGGGATGAACGAGATCGTCTTCCCGGCAGCCATCCTGCAGCCGCCCTTCTTCGACGCCGACGCCGACGACGCCGCCAACTACGGCGGTATCGGCGCGGTGATCGGCCACGAGATCGGGCACGGCTTCGACGACCAGGGTTCCAAGTACGACGGCGACGGACACCTGGTCGACTGGTGGACCGACGTCGACCGCTCGGAGTTCTCCGCCCGGACCGGCAAGCTCATCGACCAGTACGACGCATTCGTTCCGCGTGATCTCGCCGACCGGCCCGAGCCGCCGCACGTGCACGGCGCTTTCACCATCGGTGAGAACATCGGTGACCTGGGTGGGCTGTCCATCGCCCTGCTGGCCTACCGACTCTCGCTGGGCGGTCGGGAGGCGCCGGTGATCGACGGGATGACCGGCGTGCAGCGGGTGTTCTTCGGCTGGGCGCAGGTGTGGCGCGCGAAAACCCGCGCCGCGGAAGCGATCCGGCGACTGTCGATCGACCCGCACTCACCACCCGAGTTTCGTTGCAACGGCGTGGTGAGCAACATCGATGATTTCTACGAAGCGTTCACCGTCGATACCGACGACGCGCTCTACCTCGATCCCGCGCAGCGGGTTCGGATCTGGAACTAGCAGCCCACGAAGGCGCTAGAAGGGTGGGGGGTCGGCGTCCCATCGTCGTTGGTTGCGGTTGCGTTCTGTGGTGATGCGGGTGTTGCGTTGGTGGGTGCGGGTGTGGGTGCGGGTGGGCATGTGGTGGG
>VEQY01000087.1 GCA_018882965.1 Mycobacterium sp.
TCGAGGCGGATCCGGACAACTGGCGGCGCTGGTACCGGCTGGCCCGCGCCTACGACCATGCCGGCGACCGGCGGCGCGCTCGCGACGCGATGCGCACGGCCGTGTCCCTGCAGGCCGCGGAGGGGCGATGAGCAGGCTGCTGATCGTCCACCACACCCCGTCGCCGCACTGCCAGGAGATGCTCGAGGCGGTCGTCGCCGGGGCGACCGACCCGCAGATCGCCGACGTCGAGATCGTGCACCGGCCCGCACTGCACGTCTCGGCGGCCGAGATGCTCGACGCCGACGGCTATCTGCTGGGCACCCCGGCGAACCTCGGCTACATCAGCGGTGCCTTGAAGCACGCGTTCGACACCGCCTACTACCCGCTGCTCGACAGCAGTCGCGGGCGTCCCTTCGGGGTCTACCTGCACGGTAACGAGGGAACCGAGGGGGCCGAGCGCGGACTGCACGCGATCACCACCGGACTGGGCTGGCGCCGGGTCGCCGAGACGGTCGTGGTGTCCGGCAAGCCGAGCGCCGCTGACATCGAGGCCTGCCGGAATCTCGGCGCAACGGTCGCGGCACACGTGATGTCGGGCTCGTGAGATGCGTCGTTCCTGGTTGGGCAGGACCTACGGGGAATCGACAGTGGAGGTTTCGGTGCTATGACCGGGTTGGCTGATCTTGCGCTGGGGGCGGCTCCGATCGCGGGAGGCGCCCTGCTGGGCGTGGTGGCCGGCAACCTCAAGCCCCCCGACTTCCGCGGCATGATCAAGTCGGACCTGGAGATGCTCGACTTGCTGCCCGCAGAGGACGTCGAACTGCGCACGGCGCTCAAGGCCAGCATCGACCGGCGAATCCGCGATCTCATCGACGGCACCGAGAAGAGCCGTCAGCTGCGCGAAATCGCAGCCTCCTACCGGGGCGACTGGCGTGACGTGGTGCTGTTCGTCTGCGCGGTGCTGTTCACCGTCATCTGGTGGAACATCCCCCACGAGCGTTCCAACTGGCTGGTCATGTTCGTATTCCTGATCGGCCTCACCGTCGTCGTCGGCATCTACGCCACGCGTGGTGTGATCGGCGCACTCCGCGCACGGCGACGACGGAATCCCTCCTCAGCGGGGTAGATGCGCGGCCAGGAAGTCCTCGGTGGCCCGCCAGTGCCGTTCGGCGGCCGCGGGGTCATAGGGAGCGTTGTCGGGCACCGCGAAACCGTGTGCGGCCGGGTACCACTCGATGACGTGCTCGACGCCCGCGGCGGTGAGTGCGGAATCGAGGATCTCGGACTGCGCGGGTGTGTAGGTGGGGTCGTTCTCGGCGGCTCCGATGTAGACCGCCGCCTCGATGCGGTCGGCCAGCAGGTGCGGGCTGTCGGGATCATCGGAGACCAGACCGCCGCCGTGAAACGACAGGGCTGCGGCGACCCGGTGCGCAACCCGGCCCGCCACCACCAGCGACGTCCGCCCGCCCATGCAGTAGCCGGTAAGACCGAATCGCTCACCGGCGACCTCGGGGCGGCCCGCCAGGTAATCGCTGAAGACCCGGGCGTCAGACTCCATGACCGACGGTGTGACCGCCTTCATCATCGCGAAGAGCCTCCTGCGTTCGGCCTCGTCGGCGAACACCCCCGCCATGTCGAACGGAGCCCAGTCGCCCTCCCGGTAATAGACGTCGGGTACCAGCACCGCATAGCCGAGGCCGGCCAGCCTGCCCGCCATGCCCGCGATGGCCGGCCGGGCGCCCCCGGCGTCGGGATACATGACCACACCCGGCCACGGCCCGTCGCCTTCCGGAACGGCCAGCATGACCGGGCACCGGCCGTCGGGAGTGGGGATCTGGTCGGTGATGGTGGGCATGGCGTCGTTTCTACCCCAGCCCGCGGTCGTAAGCTTGTCAGCGTGCCACCCGCCGGGTCCATCCCCACGCCGTACGAGGACCTGTTGCGCCTGGTGCTCGAGCGGGGCACTGCGAAGTCCGACCGTACCGGCACCGGAACACGCAGCCTTTTCGGACATCAGATGCGCTATGACCTCTCAGCTGGGTTCCCGTTGATCACCACCAAGCGGGTGCACCTGAAGTCGGTGGTCTACGAGCTCCTGTGGTTCCTGCGGGGTGATTCCAATGTCGAATGGCTGCAGCGCCACGGGGTCAGTATCTGGGACGAATGGGCCTCTCCCACAGGGGAACTGGGGCCGATCTATGGTGTCCAATGGCGATCGTGGCCGACGCCTGCGGGCGAGCACATCGATCAGATCAGCACGGCTCTGGAGCTGCTGCGCACCGATCCGGACTCACGGCGAATCATCGTCTCGGCGTGGAACGTCGGCGAACTGAGCCGGATGGCGCTCGCCCCCTGCCACGCGTTCTTCCAGTTCTATGTCGCCGACGGCCGGCTGAGCTGCCAGCTCTATCAGCGCAGCGCCGACATGTTCCTCGGGGTGCCGTTCAACATCGCCAGCTACGCCTTGCTGACTCACATGATGGCCGCTCAGGCCGGCCTGGATGTCGGAGAGTTCGTGTGGACCGGCGGTGACTGCCACATCTATGACAACCACGTCGCCCAGGTCACCGAGCAGCTGGGCCGGCAGCCACGTCCCTACCCGGAACTCGTTCTTGCACAGCGTGATTCGATCTTCGAGTACACCTACGAAGACATCACGGTGCGCAACTACGATCCCCACCCGGCGATCAAGGCGCCTGTCGCCGTCTAGGAGTTCCATGACGGTCGGCCTGATCTGGGCCCAGTCCACCTCCGGTGTGATCGGGCGTGACGGAGGCATCCCCTGGCGGTTGCCCGAGGATATGGCGCGGTTCAAGGACCTGACCGTCGGGCACACGGTGGTGATGGGTCGACGGACCTGGGAGTCGCTGCCGCCCCGGGTGCGCCCACTGCCCGAACGACGCAACATCGTGCTTTCCCGCATCCCCGGCTACCGGGCAGCGGGGGCCGAGGTGGTCGGCTCCATCGACGACGCTCTGGTCGAGCGTGCGGTGTGGGTGATCGGCGGAGCCGAGATCTACCACCTGGCCATGGCGGCCGCCACGCACTGCGAGGTCACCGAGGTGGAGATCGACCTGGACGTACGCGATGAGGACACGCTGGCACCCGTTCTGGACGAGTCCTGGATCGGGACCTCGGGTCCCTGGTGCGACAGCCGATCCGGGCTGCGCTACCGGTTCCACAGCTACCTGCGGGCATGACCCGGCTGAGCAGCGCCCAGGCTCGCCGCATTGCGGTCGCCGCCCAGGGTCTCGCCCAGTCGCGTCCGGCCCGCCCGGTGACCAGATCCGACCTGCGGCGGCTGATCGGCCGCATCCAGGTGCTGCAACTGGACTCGGTGTCGGTGGCCGTCCGCGCGCACTACGCCCCGGTCTTCAGCCGTCTGGGTCCCTACGATCGCGCCGTCCTCGATGCGGCCGCATGGAGTCACAGCGCACGCTCGCCCCGGCTGCTGGTCGAGTACTGGGCCCACGAGGCCGCGCTGATGGCCGTCGCGGATTGGCCGCTGCTGCGCTGGCGGATGCGGGAGTACGTGCACGGCCGCTGGGGGGTGGAGATCGTCCGCGCCAACCCTCGGCTGGCCGACGCCATCCTGGCCGCGGTGGCCGAACTCGGCCCCTCGACGGCCGGACAGATCGAGGCGCACCTGCGCACCGGATCGCGCCGGGGCAGGGGTGCGTGGTGGAACCGCAGCGAGACCAAATGGGTGGCCGAGGCGCTGTTCGCCGCCGGCGTGCTGGCCACCGCCCATCGGGCCGGTTTCGCCCGCCACTACGACCTCACCGAACGGGTGGTCCCGGCCGAGATCCTGGCCGTCGAGGTCGACGACGACGAGGCGATCCGCGAGCTGACCCTGCGGGCGGCAACCGCGCTGGGGGTGGCCACCGAAACCGACATCCGCGACTACTTCCGGCTCCGGCCGGCCCAGACGAGAGCCGCGCTGGCGTCGCTGGTCGGCGCCGGCGAACTGCATCCCGTCCAGGTGACCGGGTGGCCGACGCCGGCGTACCTGCGATCGGGGCAGGCCGTGCCGCGCACCGATCGGGGCACCGCGCTGCTGTGCCCGTTCGACCCGCTGATCTTCTGCCGGCCGAGGGTCCGGCGGCTGTTCGGGTTCGACTACCGCATCGAGATCTACACGCCGGCGGCCAACCGCAGGTTCGGCTACTACGTCTGGCCGTTCCTGCACCGCGGTGAGCTAGTCGCGCGGGTCGACCTCAAGGCCGACCGGCCGTCCGGCGCGCTGCGGGTGCTGGGCGCGTTCGCCGAGGCGGGACGGGAACCGGCGCGGGTGGCCGGGGTGTTGGCCGGGCAGTTGGCGACGATGGCCGGGTGGCTCGGGTTAGGTGATGTGGTGGTGGAGGACCGGGGCGATCTGTCGCGCCAGTTGAACGCTAGCGTTCGAGCGCTTTGATCAGCAGGTCCTTGATCTCGCTGGTGGTGTCGTCCAGGGAGCGGACCCGGGAATTGGTGTCGTCGAGCTTGGACTCGACCGTATCCAACCGCGTCTCGACGCGACCCATTCGTTGGGCCAGTTCCCGCTGGTTCGCGCCCAGCGCATTGACCGCTGCCAGCACCGCCCGGTAGTCGGCCTGCGACGCCTCCAGTGCCGAGACCCGTGCCTCGAGATCCTCCAGAGCCGCCATGCTCGAAAGTCTAGGTTCACGCCTCGCCGCTGTCAGTTCACCGGCCGATTAGGGTGATCGGGTGGCCGAGACCGCCCCGCTGCACGTCCAGCTGATCGCCAAGACCGAGTTCCACGCGCCGCCGGACGTGCCCTGGGAGACCGATGCCGACGGCGGCGAGGCGCTGGTCGAGTTCGCCGGCCGGGCCTGCTACCAGAGTTGGTCCAAACCCAATCCGCGCACCGCCACCAACGCCGCCTACCTTCGGCACATCATCGAGGTCGGGCACTTCTCGGTGCTCGAGCACGCCACGGCATCGCTCTACATCACCGGGGTCTCCCGTTCCTGCACCCACGAGCTGATCCGCCACCGGCACTTCTCCTATTCCCAACTGTCCCAGCGCTACGTGCCCGACGGTGACGCGCGGGTCGTCGTGCCGCCCGGGATCGACGACGATCCCGAACTGCGTGCCCTTCTGCTCGCCGCGGCCGACGCCAGCCGCGAGGCCTACCAGCAGCTGCTGGCCAGGCTGGAGGCCAGGTTCACCGACCAGTCCGCGGGGGGGACCGTGCTCCAGCGCAAACAGGCCCGCCAGGCGGCCCGCGCGGTGCTGCCCAACGACACCGAAACCCGCATTGTGGTGACCGGGAACTACCGGGCCTGGCGGCATTTCATCGCGATGCGTGCCAGCGAGCACGCTGACACCGAGATCCGCCGGCTTGCAATCGCCTGCCTGCGGCAACTCAGCGCGGTCGCCCCGGCGGTGTTCGCCGACTTCCAGATCGCCTCCCTCGACGACGGCAGCGAGGTGGCGACGAGCCCGCTCGCTACGGAGAGTTAGTGCTCAGCGGGTAACCTAGGGGCCCGTGAGCGGCAGCGGCTTCGACGCGAGCGCCCGGGTGGGTTCGGTTCTCACCGCGATGGTCACCCCGTTCGCCGCCGACGGCACGCTGGATCTCGCCGCGGCCGCCCGGCTGGCCGGGCGGCTGGTCGACGCCGGCTGTGACGGCCTGGTGCTGTCGGGCACCACCGGCGAGTCGCCGACGACCACCGACGCGGAGAAGCTCGCCCTGCTCGGCGCGGTCCTGCAGGCGGTCGGTGACCGCGCCCGCGTGATCGCCGGCGCGGGCACCTACGACACCGCGCACAGCGTGCGGATGGCCGCGGCGTGCGCCGCCGAGGGCGCCCACGGCCTGCTCGTGGTGACGCCGTACTACTCCCGGCCTCCGCAGAGCGGTCTGGTCGCACACTTCAGCGCGGTCGCCGACGCGACCGACCTGCCGGTGGTCCTCTACGACATCCCGCCGCGCTCGGTCGTGCCGATCGCCTGGGACACGATCCGCACCCTGGCGCGTCACCCCAACATCGTCGCGGTCAAGGACGCCAAGGGTGACCTGCACGGCGCCGCACAGGTGATGGCCGAGACCGGGCTGGCGTACTACTCCGGCGATGACGCGCTCAACCTCCCGTGGCTCGCGGTGGGAGCCACCGGATTCATCAGCGTGTGGGGCCATCTCGCCGCGGGCCAGTTGCGCGACATGCTGGTCGCCTTCACCTCAGGCGATCTCGCCACGGCCCGCAAGATCAGCGTGGGGCTCAGCCCGCTCAACGCCGCGCAGGACCGGCTGGGCGGGGTCACCCTGGCCAAGGCGGGTCTGCGGCTGCAGGGATTCGAGGCCGGCGATCCCCGGCTGCCGCAGATGCCCGCCACCGCCGAGCAGCTCGACGACCTGGCGGCCGACATGCGCGCCGCCGCAGTGCTGCGATGACCGACGGTCAGCTTCGCGCGCCCGCGCCGCTGGCGCGCGGTGCCCTGCGGGTGACGGCACTGGGCGGAATCGGTGAGATCGGCCGCAACATGACCGTTTTCGAGCACCTGGGCCGCCTGCTGATCGTCGACTGCGGCGTGCTCTTCCCGGGCCATGACGAACCGGGCGTCGACCTGATCCTGCCGGATCTGCGCCACATCACCGACCGGCTCGACGATGTTGAGGCCCTGGTGCTCACTCACGCCCACGAGGATCACATCGGGGCCATACCTTTCCTGCTCAAACTGCGCGCGGACATCCCGGTGGTCGGCTCGAGGTTCACCCTTGCGCTGGTCGCGGCCAAGTGCCGTGAGCACCGGATCAACCCGCGCTTCGTCGAGGTGGCCGAGGGGCAGCGCAGCACTCACGGGGTATTCGAGTGCCGCTACTTCGCGGTGAACCACTCCATTCCGGATTCCCTGGCGATCGCGATCGTCACGGGCGCGGGAACCGTTCTGCACACCGGGGACATCAAACTCGACCAGCTTCCGCTCGATGGGCGGCCGACCGACCTGCCGGGCATGTCGCGTCTGGGTGACGCGGGGGTCGATCTGTTCCTGTGCGACTCGACGAACGCCGAGATTCCCGGCGTCGGGCCCTCGGAGAGCGAGATCGGACCGAACCTGCACCGGCTCATCCGCGGCGCCGACGGTCAGCGGGTCATCGTCGCCTGCTTCGCCTCCAACATCGACCGGGTGCAGCAGATCGCCGATGCCGCAGTCGCTCTGGGACGGCGGGTGTCCTTCGTCGGCCGTTCGATGGTCCGCAACATGGGTATCGCCCGTGAACTGGGTTATCTGCAGGTCGATGCGAAGGACGTCATCGACATCGCCGCCGCCGAGCAGATGCCGCCCGATCGGATTGTGCTCATCACCACCGGCACTCAGGGTGAGCCGCTGTCGGCACTGGCTCGGATGGCGCGTGGCGAGCATCGCAGTATCAGTGTGACGCCCGACGACTTGATCATCCTGTCGTCCTCGCTCATCCCCGGCAACGAGGAGGCCGTCTACGGCGTGATCGACGCGCTGTCGAAGATCGGCGCACGGGTGGTCACCAACCAGCAGGCGCGGGTGCATGTCTCGGGCCACGCCTACGCCGGAGAGTTGCTGTTCCTCTACAACGGGGTCCGGCCCCGGAACGTGATGCCGGTGCACGGTACATGGCGGCATCTGCGTGCCAATGCGAAGTTGGCGATGCGATCGGGGGTGCCGCACGAGTCGGTGCTGCTGGCCGAGAATGGCGTGAGCGTGGACCTCATGGGCGGCACGGCGGCCATCGCGGGTGCGGTGCCGGTGGGCAAGATGTTCGTGGACGGCCTCATCGTCGGTGACGTCGGTGACTCGACACTCGGTGAGCGGCTGGTACTCAGTTCGGGCTTCGTGGCCGTGACGATCGTGGTCCGGCGCGGCACCGGACGCGCGGTCGCACCCCCGCATCTCCACTCCCGGGGCTTTTCCGATGACCCGAAGGCGTTGGAGCCGGTGGTCCGCAAAGTCGAGGAGGAACTGGAATCCTTGGCCGCCGATCAGGTGACCGACCCGGTGCGCATCGCGCAGGCGGTGCGGCGCACGGTCGGCAAGTGGGTCGGCGAAACATTCCGTCGTCACCCGATGATCGTGCCGACGGTGCTAGAGATCTGATCCGTCAGCGTTTGTTGACGAAGCCGGCGTCCACCGGCAACGCCACCCCGGTGACATACCGCGCCGCATCCGACACCAGCCAGAGCACCGCATTGGCGACGTCCTCGGTATCCAGGGTCTCCACCGGCAGGGCGTTGGTCAGATCGGGTCCGCCCATCTGCTGCTGAGCCACCCCGTCGAGCCATGACCGGGTGAAGTCGTTGTCGATCATCGGGGTGTCCACCCCGGCGGGGTGGATCGAGTTGACCCGGATCCGATAGGGCGCAAGGAAGTTGGCGTAGGCCCGCATCAGGCCGACCACACCGTGCTTGGACGCGGTGTAACCGATCGATCCGGCGATCGGGGCCCCCATCCCCACCAGTCCGACGACTGAACTGGTCAGCACGATCGAACCGCCGTCGCCCTGCTTGATCAGCGGCCGCATCGCCACATCGACGGTGTGGTAGACCCCGGTGAGGTTCACATCGAGTACGTCCTGCCAGGCGTCCTCACCCATCATCGGGGCGATTCCGGCGTTGGCGACCACGATGTCGAGGCGGCCGAGCTCTGCGATGCCCTCGGCGAGCGCGGTTTTCAGGGCTGAACGATCCCGGACGTCGGCCTCGCGCGCCACGATCCGGGCTCCGGTGTCCTCGACGAGTTTCACCGTCGCCGCCAAGTCGTCGGGCGTCGCCATCGGGTAGGGGACGCTGGCGATCTGATCGCACAGGTCGACGGCAATGATGTCTGCGCCCTGCACGGCAAGTCTCACCGCATGGGCGCGGCCCTGACCGCGGGCCGCACCCGTGATGAAGGCGACCTTTCCGTCGAGGGCTCCTGCCATCAGGCGCGCAGCTGGCCCTTGGCGGGGTCGCCCGCCGGAATCGGTTCCAGCATCTGTATCTGCGGCGCCCCGTCGAGGTAGTCGCCGATGGCGGCGAACATCGTCGCCACCGCCGGAGCCCGGCTGTGCGCGGCGAGCGCGTCGGCGTCGGCCCACTGCTCGATGAAAACCAGGGTGTTGCCCGCGCGGTGCAGCGAGTACAGCTGGCATCCCGGTTCGTTGTGGACATCGGCGACCGCTTCGGCGCAGGCGGCCTCGACGGTTTCCAGCGACTCCGGTTTGACGGTGAACGAGGCAATCACGACGACAGGCATCGGGGGCTCCTTGCGCGGATCATCGGGTGGACCTGCTCAACGGTAGGCCATGATGTCAGCTATGGACGCTGACGAGCTGGAGAACGACAACACCAGGGATCCCGCCCGCACGTCATTGTTCATGACCGTGCTGATGACACCGGACATGGCGAACTTCTCCGGAAACGTCCACGGCGGCACGCTGTTGAAGATGCTCGACCAGGTGGCCTACTCCTGTGCCAGCCGCTACGCGGGCACCTACGTGGTCACGTTGTCGGTGGACCGCGTGCTGTTCCGGGATGCCATCAAGGTGGGGGAGCTGGTCTCGTTCTCGGCCTCGGTCAACTACACCGGGCGGACGTCTCTGGAGGTGGGGATCCGGGTCGACACCGAGAACATCCGGGACGGCACGCGTCGGCACACCAACAGCTCGTACTTCACCATGGTGGCCGTCGATGACGCCGGCGTCCCGGTCGCGGTGCCGCCGCTGGTTCCGGCCAACGCCGCCCAACGCGAGCGCTACGAGGCCGCCGTGGCGCGCCGCGCCGCCCTGAAGGCCGCATTCTCGGATTGATTGCGTTCTGGCAACGGCGCGCCGGGTGACCCGTGTTGCCTATGGTGCCAATGAGGCGTATGCGACTAACCTGACCGCCATGGCGAACAAGGTGGCCGCTCGTTCACGCGCGCGAACAACCAGGTCAAAGAGCACCTCGAAGACCACGAAGGCAGCGCA
>VEQY01000028.1 GCA_018882965.1 Mycobacterium sp.
CGCACCGACTTGGTGACCTGCGCGAAGCTGAACTGCCAGCGTTCGATCACGCGGAAGCCGAACCGGCTCGGCACCTGGTAGGCCATCGCGCCGGCGAGACGCGGGCCCGCCGGTAGGGCTGGGCCCCGCTGGCGGTCGGGCAGCGCGGGATCCCGCTCGGTGATCGTCCACAGCGCCGGGCAGTCGGGCATCCGGTCGGCCCAGGCCCACACCGCGACGTGGGCGTCCCAGAGCATGTTGCGTTCCCGGGCCGATCGGCCGCGTCCGTAGTCGTGCAACTTCTCAAAGGCCGCAGGCCGGGCTGCGAGCATCGGCCGGATCGGGCCGGGCTTCCAGGTCGTCGAGTTGTCCATCACCAGGCAGTCGCCGGCTGCGGCGTGACGGTCGATGACATCGGCGACCCGGCTGTAGTCCATCCGCTCCTTGGCGTAGGGACCGCGCTGGCTCAGATAATTCGGTACGGCAGCCACCGCGCAGAGCACCAGGATGACCGCCAGGGTGCGCGACCGCGCCACCGACGTGAGACACAGACCCAGTAGCAGGGCGATCGCGGGTGCGGTGAAGGTCAGATAGCGTGGATAGTAAAGAGGCTGGCGCACAGAGGAATACACCAGCAGCGCGGCAGTGGGCAGCACGATCCAGGCGACTGTCGTCGCGACGAGCCGCCAGGGCTGCTCGCCCGCTGCGTCGCCATGGCGGGCGAGGCGGATCAGGCCGGCGACGATGAGTGCGGCGGCCAACAACGCGAAGGGCAGGGCACGGTCGAAGTACTGGTCGCGCGCGATCTGGGTGACCGTGTGGGTGCCGGGCGGGGAGATCCAGTGAACCTGGAACAGCTGCCCCTGGGCGAACAGCAGGAAGGGCGACACCGCGGCGCCGGCGCCCGCGCACGCCAGCGACCATGCGCGCAGCAGCCCCGTGGTTCGTCCGAAGGCCACCACCACCACCGCGTGGACGAGCACCATCAAGATGAGAAACACGTTCAACACACTCGCCACCGCGAGCAGCATCCCGTAGAGGACCCACCACCGGGTCTGAGCGCGCCGTGCTGCCAGCACGCACAGCACGGTCAGCCACACCGCGGCCGCCATGGTCAAGGCATACGACCGTGCCTCGGTGCCCGCCCAGGTGACGCGCGGCAGCACCGCGAAGACCAGGCCGGCGGTCACCGCGACCGTCCGGGTGGAGATCTGTCTGCCGAGCACCACGACCCCGGCGGCTGCGAGGCCCACCGCCACGCAGCTGGACAGCCGGGTGGCGAACTCGGTGGCCGGGAAGACCGCGAACCAGCCGTGCATCACCAGGTAGTAGAGCCCGTGCACGGCGTCGATATTGGCCAGCATCCGCCACAGCTCGGGCAGTGGGCGGGTCCCCGCTGAAATCGTCGCCGCCTCGTCGAACCACAGCGACGGGTGGGCCGCGCCTGCCGCGCTCACCAGCACCGCCAGCAGGGCGACCGCGAGGGCGTCCCACTGCCGCGCCACCGGTGCGGCGGGCTCGACCGCAGGCGCAGCGGTCTGCTCAAGGAGGGAAAGGCTCACCCGATTCGCCTCGGTCGTAGGGTCGGTCGGGCAGAACCGTAGCGCGTAGGCCCTAGGTGACCTGAATCGCACCCTGGCGTGGTGCCGACGCGTTAGGGTTCAAGGCGCTGCGACGAAGACTGGAGGGTTATTGATGAGCGGTTACAAAACCGTGGTCGTCGGAACGGACGGTTCGGCCTCCTCGCTGCGGGCCGTCGACCGGGCGGCCCAGCTTGCCTCGGATCCCGACGCCAAGCTGATCGTGGTGACCGCTTTCATCCACGGCCCGGACGACACCCGGGCGCAGGACGTCCTCAAGGACGAGAGCTACAAGGCGACCGGCAGTGGTCCGGCCTATCAGATCCTCCAGGACGCCCGGGATCGGGCCGTGGCTGCCGGAGCGGCCAACGTCGAGGAGCGTGCCATCGAGGGCGCCCCGGTGGACGTCCTGGTGGACCTGGTGGCCGCGGTCAAGGCTGACCTTCTGGTCGTGGGCAACCTGGGCCTGAGCTCGATCGCGGGCCGGCTCCTCGGGTCGGTCCCGGCCAACGTGGCGCGGCGGACCACTTCCGACGTGCTGATTGTGCACACCACCGGCTAGGACTGGCCGTGACCGCTGCCGGCGGCGACGGGGTCCGGACCCGGTTGTGGATCGACGGCGCGCTCAAGACGGAGAACTTCCCCTTCGCCGACGTCTCCGAGCATCTGCGCGAGTCCGGCGCTCTGGTCTGGGTGGATCTGGGCAATCCCGACCGTGGCCGCCTCGACACCCTCGCCGACGAACTCGGTCTCGACCGGCACGCCGTGGAGGACGTCGTCGAGCACGCCGAGCGCACCAAGGCGACCCGGTATGCCACCCACACCTTCCTGACGGTGTATGCCACCGCGCTGGGACCGCAGGTGCCGGGTGCCATCGAGTCGCGGCTGTTCACCGCGCGGGTGTCGGTCTTCGTGCTGGCCAACTGCGTGGTCACCGTGCGACACGAAACCAACCCCGCCAAGCCGGTCCTGGACATCGACGAGGTCGTGCGCCGCTGGGACGACAACTCCGATCTCATGCGCCTGGGAACCCCGGCGCTGGTCCACGGCCTGCTCGATGTGATCGTCGACGGTCAGTTCGACACCATCCAGCAACTCGACGACGCCATCGAGTCACTCGAGGACGGCCTGTTCGACGACAGGTCGCAGACCCGACAGTTGCAGCGCGACACCTACCGGCTGCGCAAGGAACTGGTCGAACTGCGCCGGGTCGTGCTGCCGATGCGCGAGGTGGTCAACACCCTCATGCGCCGTCGCGCGGACCACAACGACTCCACCGAACTCGACGGCTGGTACACCGATCTCTACGACCACGTGATCCGGGCCGCGGAGTGGACGGAGTCCCTGCGGGACATGGTCACCACGGTGTTCGAGACGAATCTCTCGCTGCAGGACGCCCGGCTGAACACCATCATGAAGAAGCTCACCGGCTGGGCGGCCATCATCGCGGTGCCCACCCTGATCACCGGCTGGTACGGACAGAACATCCCCTACCCGGGTTTCGGTGAATCGTCCGGGGTGATCGCCAGCGCGGTACTCAACGCGGTGCTCGCGGTCGCGCTGTATGTCGCCTTCAAGCGCCGCAACTGGATCTGAGTTTCAGGGCTGTTGTGATTTCGCGGCTCAAGCGCTTGAGCTGATCATCCAGCCGGTGCTGGGGTCCGCGGCGATGCTGAGCACGTCGACAGCCTCGAACGCACCGACCGGGATGGTGCTGAGCTCGCGTTGCGCGGTCAGGTAGCCGGTTCCGGTCCAGCCGTTGCTCATCGCCAACAGCCGCATCCCGTCCTGGCCGGCATTGAACGAGTCGTAGACCACCGCGCCGTGTTGCTGCAGGGCGCGCAGCACCACCTGGGTGGCCGGGTCGAAGTCGGACACGTCGAAGTCGGCGCGCAGCCGGAACACCGTGCCCATCGGAACCCCGTCGGGGTTGGTGCCGGTGCCGTCGCCGGCCAGTGCGGGCCAGGTGAAGCCGGTGCCGCGGTCCTTGGCGATGGTGACGCCGAGCATGTGGTCGATCGAACCGCGCTCGAGCTCGTCGGGACGCAGGATCAGCGGAAGGTAGGGCAGCCGAGCGGCGTTGGCCGCGCCGATCGCGGGGTAGAGCGGAGAGCTCATGTCGAAGCGCACGCCTGCCTCGGCGATCCAGGCCGAGCCGTAGAGGTTCGCGTACACGGCGTTACCCAGCGCGTCAGCGAGGCTGTTGGCCGGCATCTCGACGCCGTTGGCGACGTTGTAGAGCTCCTGGGAGATGCAGGTGCCTTCTTGGAACACCAGCAGGTGCCGGTCCCAGGCCGGGATGCCCGGCATACCTTCGACCAGCGGGTAGTCGGGGATGGCGTAGGGCGCGCTGTCGATACTGGGCCCGCTGGTGCTGTAGCCGCGGTTGAAGATCACCGTCTCGGTGGGCCGATCGGGGCCGACGACGTTGACCGGCATGCCCGCGGTGACGCCCATCCAGGGTTCGCCGCCCCACGCCGCCAGCAGCGTTCCGCCGAGCAAATCCGTCCAGGTGTCGGACTTGGCCAGCACCGGAAGTGTGCTCACATCGGCGTGGAACACCGTGTCGGCCGGCATCAGGGTGCAACCGCAGAACGTGGAGAGCTCACTGACCGCACCGATCGGTACGGTGACCGGGAGCGCCACCGTACCGCCGCGCCCGTCGTCGATGGTGACGGTGAACGTGTCGGAGCGCTCAGCGGCGGTGGCGCCCGCCGCGGCGGCGGCCTGACGGGCGGCGTCGGTGGGCGTGTAGGTGAAGTCACCGGCTGGCGCGACCACGACCGCTCCCTTGCCGGTGGTCGCCGATCCGGCGTAGGTCAGCGGATCACCGTCGGGGTCGCTGCCGAGCACCGCGCCGGTGACCACTCCGGTCGCCGCGTCGGTCCCGGTGATGCGCGCGGTCCCGGTCGGTACTCGGTTGGGCGGTGTGAAGGGGGCGACGGTGACCGTGACGGTGGCTGTGCTGCTGTCACCGCGTTCGCCGAACAGCCCGAAGCTCAGCAGATGGACCAGCCCGGCCAGGCCGTGAATGGCAAACCCGCTCGGTGCGTCGCTGACGGTGACCCGGAAGGTGTCGGTCATGGCGGCTGCACCCATCGCGGGAGCCATCGAGGGGTTCGGGGTGTAGGTGTAGGTCCCATCGGCATTTATGACGGCGCTACCGCGGGTCGGGTTGGCGGTGACCGCGTAGCTCAGATAGGGGCTGTCCGGGTCGACGGCGTTGAGCTGGCCGCTGATGACCCCGTCGGCCGCCTGCGAGCTCTGGGCCGGGGTGAGCCGGGGCGTCTGATTGTTGAACAGGGCGGCCACACCGGAGAAGAAGGCGGTGACCGGATCGGTCGCCGGCGCCGCGGACGCACGCGCCACCGGGCTGGAGGTCTGGGACGCGGCGGGTGCCGGCAGGGTCGCCGGCCGGGGCGCGGCGTCGGTGCGTGCCCGCACCCGGGTGCCCCGCGACGGTGCCGCCTCGCTGCGGGCCGGGGCCGGGCTCTGCTCGTGCGGCGACGCGTCACGGTTTGCTGCCGGCCCCGGGGCGGGGCTGGCCTGGTCGGCGTGGCCGAGCACTGCGACGTCGCGGCGCGGGTTTGATCTGGGGGAGCCGACCCGGCGCGACGCCGAGCCGGCCGACGGTGTGGTTCCGGGAGCCGAAGCGGGTGCCGATGCTGACGTCGCCCCGGGCGCCTCCGGCGCCGTCGCATCGGCGGAAGCCACGCTCATCCCGCAGGTGGCAGTGATGGCCGAACTGACGCCCAGGGCGATCGCCAACGCGCCAATGCGGCCGACATAGTGTCCGGCAGCCACCACAAAACCCCCTTTGCTCAGCTAACTGTAACGTAATGCTCAGCGAAATCACAGCCGCTCTATCGGGTCGCTCGGTCCCGCGCCGGGCAGGCCGGGCAAGCGTCCGCGATACTGGTGCTCGTGCCCGACCGCAACGTGCTGGGCGGCCCCCTGCAGCCGTGCGGTACCGACCCGCTGACCGGTTTCTTTCGCGACGGCTGTTGCTCGACCGGACCGGAGGACATCGGCCTGCACACGATCTGCGCCGTCGTCACCGCAGAGTTCCTCGAGCACCAGCGCGCGATCGGCAACGACCTGTCCACGCCGATGCCGGCCTACCGGTTTCCCGGTCTCGTTCCCGGCGACCGGTGGTGTGTGACGGCGGTCAACTGGTTGCGCGCCCACCGTGACGGGCGGGCGGCGCCTGTCGTGCTCGCCTCAACCCACGAGCGCACCCTCGATGTGGTCCCGCTCGAGACACTCCAGGAGCACGCCGTCGACGTGCCCGATGATCTGACGGATCTCTAGGGTCCGCTGAGCTGACCGGCTACGGGGCCGCGGGAGCCTCGGTGGTGTCCCGCTTGCTCGCCGCCCGGCCCCGGGTGTCCCGGTCCGGCCGGCTCGACCGCGTGCCTGCCGCCGAGCCCCGCTCGCCCGCCGACGCGGCCGACGCGGCGCCGGAGGCCGGATCAGTCGTCGACTCGAGGGCACCCGGTTCAGCTGTCCGCGCGGCGGCTGCGCTCGGTGCCGGCTCCGACGCGCCTGCCGCCGGGGGCGTCGTCAGCGCATCCTGCACCCTCCACAGCGCGCCCTGGATCGCCGTGCGAAGGCTGGGGGCGAAGTTGGCCTCGATGTCCGCCGGTGTCTGGATCGGCCCGGTCTGTACGCCCGCGCCGAGGTTGAGGTTGATGACCGAGCCCGGCAGGCCGCTCGGCCCGAGCAGGCCGTCCACCGCGGTGTTCCAGGCGCCCTCGAAGTCGCCGCTGGTCACATCGTTGATCACGGTCGTGCCGATGCCGACCGCCTGTTCGGCGAGCAGGCTCAGGCCCCGTACCGCGTAGCCGACGAAGGTGGTCACGATCGGCGGGATGGTGCCGACCACCGCTGCCAGCTTGGCGATCACGCTGGAGACGATGTAGCCGACGGCGTCGAACACCGCTTCGGTCGCCTGCGCGATCGGGGTGACGACGGCCTGGCCCAGCACCTGGATCGCCCCCGGAATGTCGCCGCTGAGCGCCAGCTCGGCAGCAGAGACCAGAGCCTGCGGGAAGGTCCAGATACCGGTGTCGATCGCGCCGGCTGCGATGGTCGCCTGGGTCAGCGCGACGTTGACGTAGTTCGACCAGTTGGTTTGCAGCTGTCGCTGGACCGGCTCGGCGTCATTGATCCGCTGCGGGATGATGCCGACGGCGGAGTAGTTGCCCAGCTGGTCTTCGTTGTAGAGCAGATAGTTCAGCACAAGTCCGCCGGTCTGGCCGAAGCCGGCGTAGGGCCAGTTCGCCTCCCCGGCGCCTGGGGTGGGAGAGTCCCCGCCGTTGTAGAACACTCCGAAGATGTAGTTCTGCACAAGCTCACCGGTCCCGATCAGCTGCCCCAGCGGGCTGTTGAAGGCGGCCAGGGTGACCTCGGCTGCCGCCGATGCCGTCAGCGCCGGCAGCGCGGGCAGTCCCTGCAGCGCTACGTTGCCCGGGGCGATGACGAGGGTCGCGGCGACCGCCGCGGTGGTCCCCGCGGCCAGGTGCGAGCGAAGTGAGATCTGCATGTCTTCCTTCCAGCGGATGTGCTCGGCCGGGTTGGCCCTCAGGAACCTAACCACAGCAACCCGGCTCATGCCCGCCGGGGTGGGTTCGGGCCGCGGCGCCGTCGGCGTCGATAGCATCGGCCCTGTGGCAAACCCCGATCGCGCGTCGGCGCCGAGTGCGAGTCTCTCGCTCGGCGGTGCGGATCGCCGACGAGTGCTGTCCCGCCGGATCCGGCTCCTGGTCACTGCGACCATCTCCTACAACCTCGTCGAGGCCGCCGTCGCGCTGACCGAGGGCGCGCGGGTGTCATCCACCGCTCTTGTCGGCTTCGGTCTTGATTCCCTCGTCGAGGTTTCCTCGGCGGCGGCGGTCGCCTGGCAGTTCACCAGCCCCGACCCGGAGGCACGGGAGAAGACCGCCCTGCGGATCATCGCGCTGTCGTTCTTCGGACTCGCCCTCTATGTGAGCGTCGAGTCGGTGCGATCACTGCTCGGGTATTCCGAACCCAGGCACTCGACGATCGGCATCGCCCTGGCCGTCGTTAGCCTCGTGGTGATGCCCGCCCTGTCCTGGGCTCAGCGACGGGCCGGAAAGGAACTCGGCTCCCTCTCGGCGGTCGCCGACTCGAAACAGACGCTGCTGTGCGCCGGACTGTCCGCTGTTCTGCTTGCCGGCCTGCTTCTCAACAGTCTGGTCGGGTGGCGCTGGGCCGACCCCGTCGCGGCGTTGGTGATCGCCGCGTTCGCGCTTCGCGAAGGACGCCAGGCCTGGCGGGGGAGAACCTGCTGCGCAACCGGTGGCCAGGTGAGAGCGCTGAACTGACCCGGGTCAACTCACCGCATGACGATGCTGCGCCGGATAGGCGTGGACCAGGGCACGGGAAAGCTTGGGCACCGCGTGGGTCAGGGTGTGTTCGGCTTCGTGTGCGATCCGGTGGGCATCGGTGATGGTGGTACTCGGGTCGATATCCAACTCCGCCTCGGCGTGTAAGCGATGACCGATCCACCGCATCCTGACGCTGCGCACCCCGGTCACCCCGGGTTCTGCCGCCAGCGCCGACTCGGCTGCCTCGACCAGGTTCGGGTCGACGCCGTCCAGCAGACGACGGAAGATGTCGCGCGCTGCGGTTCGGAGAACGGCGAGGACGGCCACCGTGATGAGTAGCCCGACAATCGGGTCGGCGAGGGGGAAGCCGAGGGCGACCCCGGCGGTTCCGACCACGACGGCCAGAGACGTCAGACCGTCCGTGCGGGCGTGCAGTCCGTCGGCGACCAGTGCAGCCGAACCGATGCGGCGACCGACGCGAATGCGGTACACCGCGACAATCTCGTTCCCGAGGAACCCGACGATTCCGGCGACCGCCACCCAGCCCAGATAGTCGACCTGGGCGGGGTTGGCAAGCCGCCGAACGGATTCCACACCGGCGACAACTGCCGAGACCGCGATCATCGCCACCACGAACAGGCCCGCGATATCCTCGGCCCGCCCGAAACCATAGGTGTAACGACGGGTGGCGGGCCGGGCGCCGACCACGAAAGCGATCCAGAGCGGAATCGCGGTGAGGGCATCGGCGATGTTGTGGATGGAGTCCGCCATCAGCGCGACCGATCCTGAGATGGCGACGATGGCCACTTGGATGAGAGCGGTCACCGCCAGCACGAGCAGGCTGATCTTGACCGCGCGGATTCCGGCCGCACTGGACTCCAGCGCATCGTCGATGCTGTCGGCAGTGTCGTGGCTGTGGGGGAGCAGCACCTCGCGGACCGCTCCGAGGAGTCCGTGGGAGTGATGTTCGTGATGGTCCCGCTGTCTGGGCTCAGCCGTCGGCAGCTTCGGTTCGTGCGTCATCGACGTCGCCCTCCGTGCTGTCGCATGTCGGCAGTTGCCCGGTGTTCGTGCAAGATCGCGAGCTCATCGGAATCGCGGTGGTGTCCGGGTATTCCCGGGCCGGCGTGCTCGGCATTGAACACTGCGTCGGAGACCAGTTGCCGAACGTGATCGTTGTCGAGGCTGTAATAGATGCTGGTGCCGTCGCGGCGGGTGCGGACCAGTCGCGCCATGCGCAGCTTGGCGAGGTGCTGGGACACGCCCGGTGCGGGCTTATCGATGTGGGCCGCCAGTTCGCCCACCGACATCTCGCGGGCAACCAGAGCCCACAGGATCTGCACGCGGGTGGCGTCGGCGAGCATGCGAAAGACCTCGACGACCAGATCCACCTGGTCGTCGGGCAGCCGGCGCGAGCATGCTCCGCTATCTGCGTTCATACGCAGATACTACGCCTCCGGCGTTCACAGCCCCGCAACCGAGCTACTGCCTGGAAAGCTCCATGTTCAGGGCTGCGGGGTCGGTGCCGATCTCCGCGTATTGTCCCCGGATCTTGCCGTCGACGAGTCGGCCCGTGAAGTAGCCGTCCTCGTCGGTGATGAGGATGTCGCCATCGACCCCGACGACGCCGTACAGCTTCTCTTTCGTCGGCGGTTCCCCCGGGTCCGTGTACTCCTTGTAGCCGGTGAATCCCTGGCCATCGGCCTCCGCGATGACTACCGTCGCCCTGGCCATCTGGTTCTCCGGGGTGACCCGCTCTCCCCGCTCGTAGCCGTCACCGTCCTGAACCCACGTGCCTTTCAAGTCAGCGCCGGTGGGGACCGTGGTCGACGAGGTCGACGTGTCTGCGCCGCAGCCGGCGGCGACGGCAACGATTGCGGCGGCCGCGCCGACACATACAACGGGGGAGATGGTGTGCTTCATGCCGCTCCTCAGGTATCGGGCGCTGTCCTAGCGGGCGCTGTCACTGGTATCACCAGCCGCGCTCGCGCCACTCGTCGAGATGCGGCCGTTCGGCGCCCAGCGTGGTGTCGTCCCCGTGTCCGGGATAGACGTGGGTGGCGTCATCGTAGACGCCGAAGATCTGACCGGTGACGTCACCGAGCAGTTCCTCGAACGCGCCGGGCTCCCAGGTCTTGCCCACCCCGCCGGGGAACCCACGGTCACCGGTGACCGCACAACCGTGACGGGTGGCGGAATCGGGAATCCGGCCCATTCCGGTGTCGGCGGAGTTCTGTCTTTACTAAAGAGGAGTTCTGTCTTTACTAAAGAATTGAGGAGGCCATGGGGTGCGACCACGTGGGCGCGAACACACATATATGCTACAGCATATATGTTATAGCATATATCGTTCCCGATAAACCAAGACCAAAGGAACGGCCATGCCCACCACCGAACCCACTCTCGTCACGATCCCGTGCTTCTCCGGTGCTCCGTGGGACGCTCGCCAACTCGCGCCGTTCGCTGGCCGCGCGATCCGCACCATGCGACTTCCTGAAGAACTCGACAACGTTGAGGCCTATGCCGACTTCGTCGCCGAGCAAGTAGCCGACCTCGACTCCTACGTGCTGGTGGGCGATTCCTTCGGCGCGGTGATCGCCCTTACCCTGGCCATCCGCCAGCCGTCGGGTCTGGTCGCGCTCGTACTCTCCGGCGGCTTTGCAGCCAACCCGCTTCCACGCTGGAAGGGGATCGCCTCCCGTGCGTCGCGATTTGCGGCAGGCTCCCTCTATCGACAGGGCACACTGCGGTTCCACGCATTCCAGTTGGCCTCACGGTTCGACGTGGCCGCCGAAATCCCTCTGACGCAGAGCGACTACCGGCAACTTTTCATCGCCAACACCCCCCAGCGCACCTACACCGCGCGAGTCACCTCAGTAATCGACTTCGATGTCCGCAAGCGGCTGGATCAGGTCAGCGTTCCGACGCTGCTACTAACACCGGAAGATGACAAACTCGTTGGCGAGCAGGCCGCGAAGGAGATGCTCTCGGGGATTCTCGATGCCCGCGAAGTGATCCTCCCCGCCACCGGACACATGTTCCGCTTCACCCACCCCGACCTCTACGGGCGCGCGATCACCGATTTTCTCGACAACGGGATCACGGCCAGGCAAGACCAAGGCGGTGGCGGCGATAAGCTGCGCGCATGAGGCCCGGAGAGCATCTCCGCTACTTGGTGCTCGCCGCCCAGCGCGAGGGCAACCGGATGTTCGCCGCAGCACTCAAGCCACACAATCTCACTCCGGCATGGGCTGAGGCACTCAACGTGCTCGACGAACGGGAACCGCTCACGATCAGAGAACTGGGACTCTTACTCGTGTGCGAGGGCGAGCACCCCAGCCGTCTGGTCAACCGAATGGTCAACGCGGGCCTGCTCACCACCGAACCATCACCCGATGATGAGCGTGCACGCTGGATAAGACTCACTCCCCGCGCGCGAAACCTGCTTCCCGCGCTGCGGGAAATCGAAGACCAGTTGCACAACGTCATCGAAGCGACCGTCGATCCAGCCAACCTGCAGGCCTGCCGAGCCGTCCTGGAGGGCTTCATCGACAGCCTGCCCGCTGGGGAAACACTGAAGCGTCGCGCGCATACGCCAGTACGCCACAGCTGAGGCCGCATCCTGGGCCAGACCGGTTCGCACGGGTGATGCAGGAATGACCGCTTAGCGCAGTTTGCCTCCGACTTCTGCGAATCCCACAACGATTGAAACGCGGAGCGTCACCAACCTCGCTCGCGCCACTCCGCCAGCCGGGGTCGTTCCTCTCCCAGGGTGGTGTCGTCGCCGTGGCCGGGATAGACCACGGTGTCGTCGCCGTAGACCCCGAAGACACGGCTTTCCAGGTCGCCCATGAGGGACTGGAACTCAGTCACATTTGTTGTCCGTCCAGGACCCCCGGGGAACAGACAGTCGCCGGTGAACAGCTGCACCGCCGTTCGCTCACCATCAGGCCGCAGAGCCAGAGCCACCGAGCCGGGAGTGTGGCCGCGCAGATGGATCACGTCGAAGACAAGGTCGCCGATCAAGATCACGTCCCCGCCGGCCAGGAACCGGTGCGGTTTGACGGGCAGCACCTCGGCGTCGAGCTGGTGCACGGCGGTGGGTGCCCCCGTCGCCGCCGCCACCGCCTCCAGTGCCTGCCAATGGTCGTAGTGCTGGTGGGTGGTGACGATCAGCTCCAGTTTGGGGGCCTGCTCGCGGGTCAGCTCGACCAGCAGGTCGGGGTCGTTGGCGGCGTCGATCAGCAACGACTGCCCGGTGGCCCCGCAGGTCACCACGTAGGCGTTGTTGTCCATCGGCCCCACCGACATCTTGATAATCGACACGCCCGGCAGGGTTCGCCGCGCGGCGGTTTGGGACTCCACGTGACCGGTGTAATTGTCGTCGACGGCGATCTGATCGGCAGCCATGAGGCCACCGTACTGCGGTCGGACCGGGCGCATAGCATGGGCGGGTGGCTGACCGGCTGATCGTCAAGGGCGCGCGCGAACACAACCTCCGCAGCATCGACCTCGACCTTCCCCGGGACAGCCTGATCGTCTTCACCGGGCTGTCCGGTTCGGGCAAATCGTCGCTGGCCTTCGACACGATCTTCGCCGAGGGTCAGCGCCGCTACGTCGAGTCGCTCTCGGCCTATGCCCGGCAGTTCCTCGGTCAGATGGACAAGCCCGACGTCGATTTCATCGAGGGTCTCTCCCCGGCGGTGTCGATCGACCAGAAGTCCACCAACCGCAACCCCCGTTCGACGGTCGGCACCATCACCGAGGTCTACGACTATCTGCGTCTGCTGTACGCGCGCGCCGGCACCCCGCACTGCCCCGTCTGCGGGCAGCGCATCGCCCGGCAGACCCCGCAGCAGATCGTCGACCAGGTGCTCGCCATGCCCGAGGGCACCAAGTTCCAGGTGCTCGCACCAGTGGTGCGCACCCGCAAGGGGGAGTTCGTCGACCTGTTCGACAAGCTCAACACCCAGGGCTACAGCCGGGTCCGCGTCGACGGCGTGGTGCACCCGCTGACCGAGCCGCCGAAGCTGAAGAAGCAGGAGAAGCACGACATCGAGGTGGTGGTCGACCGGCTCACGGTCAAGGCCGGCGCGAAGCAACGGCTGACCGACTCGGTGGAGACCGCGCTCGGCCTGGCCGACGGGATCGTGGTGCTCGACTTCGTCGACCGCGACGAGCAGGATCCGCACCGCGAACAGCGCTTCAGCGAGAAGCTGGCCTGCCCGGGCGGTCACCCGCTGGCCGTCGACGATCTTGAGCCGCGATCGTTCTCGTTCAACTCGCCCTACGGCGCCTGCCCGGAGTGCAGCGGGTTGGGAATCCGCAAGGAGGTCGACCCCGAACTGGTGGTGCCCGACCCCGAGCTCACCCTTGCCGAGGGTGCGGTCGCGCCCTGGGCGATGGGCCACAGCGCGGATTACTTCACCCGCATGCTGGCCGGCCTCGGTGAAGCGATGGACTTCGACATCGACACCCCGTGGCGCAAGCTGCCCACCAGGGCCCGTCGGGCGATCCTCGAGGGGTGCGACGAGCAGGTGCATGTGCGCTACCGAAACCGCTACGGCCGCACCCGCTCCTACTACGCCGAGTTCGAGGGCGTGATGGCCTTTCTGCAGCGGCGCATGGAGCAGACCGACTCCGAGCTGATGAAGGAGCGCTACGAGGGTTTCATGCGCGACGTGCCGTGTCCGGAGTGCGACGGAACCCGGCTCAAGCCCGAGATCCTCGCGGTCACCCTCGCCGCGGGCGCACTGGGTCCGAAGTCCATCGCGCAGGTGTGCGAGCTGTCCATCGCCGACTGCTCGCAGTTCCTCCGTGAACTCACTCTCGGCCCGCGCGAGCAGGCCATCGCCGGACAAGTACTCAAGGAGGTGCAGTCCCGGCTGGGATTCCTGCTCGACGTCGGCTTGGACTACCTCTCGCTCGGGCGCGCCGCGGGGACCCTGTCCGGCGGTGAGGCGCAGCGCATCCGGTTGGCCACCCAGATCGGCTCCGGTCTGGTCGGCGTGCTCTATGTTCTCGACGAGCCCTCCATCGGCCTACACCAGCGCGATAACCGCCGCCTGATCGAAACCCTCACGCGGCTGCGAGATCTGGGCAACACCCTGATCGTCGTCGAACACGACGAGGACACCATCGCCCACGCCGACTGGATCGTCGATATCGGGCCCGCGGCCGGTGAACACGGCGGCCGCGTGGTGCACAGCGGTCCGTATGAGGAGTTGCTGGCCAATCCCAACTCGATCACCGGCGCCTACCTCGCCGGCAAGCAGAGCATCGAGATTCCCGCGATCCGCCGCCCGGTGGACCGAAAACGCCAACTGACGGTGGTGGGTGCCCGCGAGCACAACCTGCGCGACATCGACGTCTCCTTCCCGCTCGGCGTGCTCACAGCGGTCACCGGGGTGTCCGGATCGGGCAAGTCCACTCTTGTCAACGACATCCTGGCCAGCGTTCTGGCCAACCGTCTCAACGGTGCTCGCCTGGTGCCCGGCCGGCACACCCGCGTCACCGGTCTGGACCGCGTCGACAAACTGGTGCGGGTCGATCAGTCGCCGATCGGGCGTACCCCGCGGTCCAACCCGGCCACCTACACCGGGGTGTTCGACAAGATCCGAACGCTCTTCGCCGCCACCACCGAGGCCAAGGTGCGCGGCTACAAGCCCGGCCGCTTCTCCTTCAACGTCAAGGGCGGCCGCTGCGAGGCGTGCTCGGGCGACGGGACCATCAAGATCGAGATGAACTTCCTGCCCGATGTCTACGTCCCCTGCGAGGTCTGCCAGGGCGCGCGGTACAACCGCGAGACCCTGGAGGTTCACTACAAGGGCAAGACCATCTCCGAGGTTCTCGACATGTCCATCGAGGACGCCGCCGATTTCTTCGAGGCGATCAGCGGGATCCACCGCTACCTCAGGACGCTGGTCGACGTCGGTCTGGGGTACGTGCGGCTGGGCCAGCCCGCTCCCACCCTGTCCGGGGGTGAGGCGCAACGGGTCAAGCTCGCCGCCGAGTTGCAGAAGCGTTCCACCGGTCGCACCGTCTACATCCTCGACGAGCCGACCACCGGCCTGCACTTCGAGGACATCCGCAAGCTGCTGAAGGTGATCAACGGCCTGGTCGACAAGGGGAACTCGGTGATCGTCATCGAGCACAACCTCGACGTCATCAAGACCTCGGACTGGATCATCGACATGGGTCCCGAGGGCGGAGCGGGGGGCGGCACCGTGGTCGCCGAGGGTACGCCCGAGGATGTGGCGGCTCATCCGGCCAGCTATACCGGGACGTTCCTGGCCAGACTGCTCGAGATGCCGGCACCCAAGCGGGCGGTGCGCCGGCGTCGGGCCAGCGCCTGACGCCCGACCGGCTAGCGCGGTTTGGCCAACGGGAACGGCAGTGTCTCCCGGATGCTGCGCCCGGTCAGCAGCATCACCACCCGGTCGACCCCGACACCGAGGCCCCCGGTCGGCGGCATCGCGTACTCCATCGCCTGCAGGAAGTCCTCGTCGAGTTCCATCGCCTCCGGGTCGCCGCCCGCGGCCAGGGTTGACTGCTGCTGCAACCGGCGGCGCTGTTCCACCGGGTCGGTGAGTTCGCTGTACGCGGTGCCCAGCTCGGTTCCCCAGGCCACCAGATCCCAGCGTTCAGCCAGACCCGGGGTGCTGCGGTGCGGCCGGGTCAGGGGCGACACCGATGCCGGGAAGTCGATGTAGAAGGTCGGGTTCTCGGTGCGACCCTCGACCAGATGCTCGTAGAGCTCCAGCACCACTGCCCCGGCGTCCCAGTGGGTGAGGTAGGGAACGCCGGCGGCGTCGCACAGCCGCCGCAGGGTGGCCAGATCGGTCTCGGGGTCGATCTGTTCCCCCAGCGCCTCCGACACCGCGCCGTGGACGGTCTTGACCGCCCACGTTCCGGAGATGTCGACGGGCTCGAGCGCGCCGTGACCGCCGGCTGATTCGTCGGGGCGCATCACCACCATCGAGCCGTTGGCGGCGGTCGCGGCATTCTGGATCAACTCGCGGCAGCCGTCGATCCACGTCCGGTAGTCGGCGTGCGCCTGGTACGCCTCCAGCAGGGTGAACTCCGGGTTGTGGCTGAAGTCCACACCTTCGTTGCGAAATGCCCGGCCTAGCTCGAAGACGCGTTCCACCCCGCCGACGCACAGCCTCTTGAGGTAGAGCTCGGGGGCGATCCGCAGATAGAGATCAAGGTCGTAGGCGTTGATGTGGGTGCGGAACGGCCGGGCGTTCGCTCCGCCGTGGATCTGCTGCAGGATCGGCGTTTCGACCTCGACGAAACCCTTGGAGTACAGGGTCTCCCGGATCGAATGCAGGATGGCGCTGCGTGCCGTGATCAGCTCGCGCGCGGCCGGGCTGACGGCAAGGTCGACGTAGCGGGCCCGGACCCGCGCCTCCGGGTCGGTGAGGCCCTTCCACTTGTCGGGCAGCGGCCGCAGACACTTACCGAGCAGACGCCATCGGTGCACCAGCACCGAGCGGGTGCCGTTCTTGCTGTAGCCCATCTGCCCGGTGGCTTCGATCAGATCGCCCAGATCGAGCCCGGCGAAATCGGGTGCCGCTGAATCCAGCCCGGACTTGTCGACGAGCAGTTGCACGTCGCCGGACCAGTCACGCAGCTGAGCGAACGAAACCCCGCCGTAGTCGCGCAGCCGCATGACCCTGCCGGCCACGCTGATCGTGTCCTGGTCGTCGGCGACCAGCGCCGCGGCCACCGTGTGCGAGGGCGGGCGGCCGACCGGGTACGGGTCTACTCCGTCGTCGCGCAGCGACTGCAGCTTGGCCATCCGGACCCGCACCTGATCGGGCACGCGATCGCCGGGCGAGTCGACTTCCGATGGTGCTGCCGCCGCGGCCGCGGTTGCGTCGACCACCGTGTGGGGTACCGCGGAATGCTGACCGGTGTGCTGCTTGCCGCGGCGCGAGAACGGCAGCACCAGGAAGCCCTCGGCGATGACCGAGGCCACTCCGACCCGCGGGATCAGCCGCGCATCCTCGTAGCAGGCGAAGCGCGGAACCCACTCCGGCTGGTACTTCATATTGGACCGATAGAGCGTCTCCAACTGCCACCAGCGCGAGAAGAACACCAGCAGTGCTCGCCACAGCCGCGCCACCGGGCCGGCGCCCAACTGGGATCCCTGCTCGAACGCCGAGCGGAACATGGCGAAGTTCAGTGAGACCCGGGTCACCCCGATGGTGTCAGCCCGCTGCAGCAACTCGCTGACCATCAACTCGACGGTGCCGTTGGGGGACTGCGGCGAGCGTCGCATCAGGTCCAGTGACAGCCCGTTGCCACCCCACGGCACGAACGAGAGCATGCCGACGACCGTCTCCCCACCCGCCGCGCCGTCGGGCACGTCGAGGGCCTCCACCAGAAGGCAGTCGCCGTCCGCGCTGTCACCCAGGCGGCCCAGCGCCATCGAGAAACCCCGCTCGGTCTCGGTGTCCCGCCAGGCGTCGGCCCGGCTGATCACCTCCGCCATCTCCCCGGCCGACAGTTCGCGGTGCCGGCGCAACCGGACCGTGACACCCGCGCGGCGGGCCCGGGTCACCGCCTGGCGAACCGGCTTCATCTCCGGTCCGGACAGCCGGAACCGATCCGGGTAGAGGATCGCCTCGTCACCGAGTTGCAGTGCGCTCAGCCCGGCGGCGTCGAAGGCCTGGGCGGCGGTCGCGCTGGCACCCATCACACCGGGGGCCCAGCCGTACGCCTCGCACAGAGCCAGCCACGCGGCGATGGCCTGCGGCCAGGCCCGCGGATCACCGATCGGGTCACCGCTGGCCAGGCACACACCCACCTCGACCCGGTAGGTGATCGCGGCGCGGCCGTTGGGGGCGAAGATCACCGACTTGTCGCGACGAGTCCCGAAGTAGCCCAGTGAGTCGTTCTTGCCGTAGCTCTCCAGCAGCCCGCGGATCGCCAGTTCGTCCTCACCGGTCAGCGCGTTGTCGGCGCGCTGTGATTGGAACAGCACGACAGCCGCTGCCATCAGCGCCAGAGCACCGAAGAGCCCGAACAGAGCGTTGAGGATGGCCGGCGGGCGTCCGACGAACAGGTCGGAGGCGGCGGTGGCGAAACCGCTGACCCGGTTGACCGTGTAGGCCAGTCGATAGTCGGGTTGCAGTGAACCCGGGAACAGTTCCACCAGGCCCCAGCCCAGCAGGATGCCGACCACGTTGCCCGCCACGAGCACCGCGGCCGCCTTGAGCAGAGCGCCGCGGCGCACCCGCGCCCAGAACTCCCCGCGCGCCAGGACCAGCACCACGATCGAGGCGATGTGGAAGCCGAGTCCGAGGTACTCACCCACCCGCTCGAAACGGGTGTCGGCCCGCTGGGTCAGTGACACCACGTCGAAGCCCACCGCCACCACCAGGATCACGACCAGCACCCACCAGGCGATCCGCTTGCGCGCGGCCAGCGCCCCGGCCATCACCGCGAGCGCGAACGCCCAGGCGAAGCTGGTGTCGGGGAAGTTGAAGAGGTAGTTGTCGATGAACTCCCGGGGCGCACTGGTGAGATGCCGGATCAGGGGTGACACGCTGGACAGCAGTGCGGCGGTGGCGATGACGCCCAGAACCCAGCCCGCCGCCGCGGGCACCCAGCGCAGCCGGGTCCGGCTTCGGGTCGTGGTGATCGTCATCGGGCGCCAGAGTATTCGGCGTGTCCGGCGTCGTGCGGCTTACTGAACCGGGCCGGTGTGGGTTTCGCCCGGGCCGCGCCCCGGGTCGTCCGGAAATGCGCTGGCCTCCCGGAAGGCCAGCTGAAGGGAGCGCAGGCCGTCGCGGATCGGACCCGCGTGCGGCCCGAGATACTCCGCCGATGCGGACGTCAGCCCGGCCAGCGCGGTGATCAGCCGGCGCGCCTCGTCGAGGTCGCGGTGCTCGCTGGTGTCCGGATCGGCCGAGGCCAGCCCGAGTTTCTCCGCCGCCGCGCTCATGAGCATCACCGCGGCACGGCTGATCACCTCGATAGCGGGGACCTCGGCCAGCTCGCGGATGCCGGATTCGTCCGTCATGCCTGCTAGACTGTCATTCACGACCATCCCGGCGAAACCCGGGATAGCAAGAGGAGTCCCACTCCCACCGCCCACCGCAGACATAGACCACAGACACAAACATGGTCACAGTCACAGGCGCAGCGGTCCGGTCGCGGGCACCGTCAAGGGGCCCGTCCCGCGGCTTCGCGGGCGGCGTTACGCCGTGACCGGTCGGCACTGGGCCCTGCTGCGAGCAGGGCCTTTTGCTTGGTGGGCATCCCCGGGCTGTGGTCGCCGGTAACGATCAGAACGAGCCAGGGAGGGCCCATCAGCACTGAGACCCGCGTCAACGAGCGCATCCGCGTTCCCGAAGTCCGATTGATCGGACCGGGCGGCGAACAGGTAGGCATTGTGCGCATCGAAGACGCTCTCCGCGTCGCCGCGGATGCCGATCTCGACCTTGTCGAAGTAGCGCCGAACGCCAGACCTCCGGTCTGCAAGATCATGGACTACGGAAAGTACAAGTACGAGGCGGCCCAGAAGGCACGCGAGTCTCGCCGAAACCAGCAGCAGACCGTCGTCAAGGAGCAAAAGCTCCGGCCCAAGATCGACGACCACGACTACGAAACCAAGAAGGGTCACGTGATCCGGTTCTTGGAAGCCGGGTCGAAGGTCAAGGTGACGATCATGTTCCGCGGACGTGAGCAGTCCCGGCCCGAACTGGGTTACCGGCTTCTGCAGCGCCTCGGGGCCGACGTCGCCGAGTACGGGTTCGTCGAGACCACGGCGAAGCAGGACGGCCGCAACATGACGATGGTGCTGGCTCCGCACCGCGGCGCCAAGACCCGCGCCCGGGCGGCCGAGCAGGCGGGCGGACCGGCCAGCCCGGCGCCCGAACCCGCCGAGCAGTAGACGAATACGACCCGAGCACAGAGAACACCGAGCAGACGAGAACACCGAGAAGACGAGAACACCGAGAAGACGAGAACACCGAGAAGACGAGGACACCATGCCCAAGGCAAAAACCCACAGCGGGGCGAGTAAGCGCTTCCGCCGCACCGGCACCGGCAAGATCGTGCGGCAGAAGGCCAACCGCCGCCATCTTCTCGAGCACAAGCCCTCAAGCCGGACCCGCCGTCTGGCCGGCCGCACCACCGTGTCCGCCAACGACACCAAGCGGGTCAACAAGCTGTTGAACGGCTGACGCGCTCGACGACGCAACGTGAACGACCGAACGAGAATGACCGAACGAGAATAGAACGAGAAGAGGAACTCCCATGGCCCGCGTGAAACGCGCACTCAATGCCCACAAGAAGCGGCGGACCGTTCTCAAGGCGTCCAAGGGTTACCGCGGCCAGCGCTCTCGGCTCTACCGCAAGGCCAAAGAGCAGCAGCTGCACTCCATGAACTACGCCTACCGCGACCGACGCGCCCGCAAGGGGGACTTCCGCAAGCTGTGGATCTCCCGAATCAACGCGGCGGCCCGCGCCAACAACATCACCTACAACCGGTTCGTCCAGGGTCTCAAGGCGGCCGGCGTGGAGGTCGACCGCAAGAACCTCGCCGAGATCGCGGTCAGCGATCCGGCTGCGTTCACCGCGCTCGTCGAGGTCGCCCGGGCAGCCCTGCCGGCCGACGTCAACGCGCCCTCCGGTGAGGCCGCCTGACGGCTCCGCTGACCCCGCGATCCGCTCGGGTGGCCGCGGTAGCGAAACTGCTGCGGTCCGCGGAGCGCAGGCGGGCCGGACGCTTTCTGGCCGAAGGTCCGAACCTCATCGGTGCTGCGGTTCGCCGCGGTCTGGTCGAGGAGGTGTTCGCCACACCGGATGCCGCCGAACGCCACGGAGACCTGTTCTCGGGACTTCCCACCCACGCGATCACCGACGCGGCGGCCAAGAAGTTGAGCGAGACCGTCACACCGCCGGGCCTGGTGGCCGTCTGTCGCGTTCCGCACGCCGACCTCGATGAGATCCTCGTTGCCAAGCCTGCGCTGCTGGTCGTCGCCGTCGAACTGGCTGAGCCCGGCAACGCCGGCACCGTGATCAGAACCGCCGACGCGATGGGCGCCGACGCGGTGGTTTTCGCGGGCCACGGTGTCGATCCGTACAACGGAAAATGCCTGCGCGCATCGGCGGGCAGCATTTTCGCGCTGCCGGTGCTGTCCACTCCCGAGTTGTCCTCGGCTGAGCTGTTGGGGCGGCTGCGGGCGGCGGGCCTTGTGGTGCTGGCGACGACACTGGACGGCGAGCTGAGCCTCGACGACGCCCAAGGGGTGCTGGCGAAACCGACGGCCTGGATCTTCGGCTCGGAATCGCACGGCCTGCCCCGCGAGATCGTGGCCGGTGCCGACCATCGGGTGGTGATTCCGATGAGCGGCGGAGCTGAGAGCCTCAATGTCGCGGCAGCCGCAGCCATCTGCCTGTACGTGACCTCGCGTGCCCACCGGGTTCGCGAGCCGTAGGCTGGCGTCGTGGATGTCGGGCCGGTCGATCATCGACGCGGCCTCTCCGCCTGGTTGCGCAACTCGAACAACAATCCGAGCCTGGTCGCGTTGATTCGGCAGATCCGGCAGCGGTTGCCCGGTGATCCCGACTTCGGCGATCCGCTCTCGGCTGCCGGCGAGGGAACCGCGCCGGCAGCCGCCCGCGCCGCCGACCGGTTGATCCCGCAGCGCAATGCGGCGACCCGCGAGTTCAGCCTGGCGGCTCTGCAGGTGTGGCAGGCGTTCAACGACCGGCGGCGCGGTCGGGTCAACGACGCCGAGATGACGCTGGTCTTCACCGACATGGTGGGCTTCTCCGACTGGGCGCTGCGGGCCGGCGACGATGCCACCCTGCAGTTCCTCCGCCAGGCTGCCCAAGTCACCGAGCCGCCGTTGCTCGAGGCCGGCGGGCAGATCGTCAAGCGGATGGGCGACGGCATGATGGTGGCCTTCACCGACGCGGCCTCAGCGGTGCGCGCTACCCTCGCCGCGATCGACGCGGTGACCGAAGTCGAGGTGGAGAATTACCAGCCGAGGATGCGGGCGGGTATCCATACCGGGCACCCCCAGCGCGTCGGCTCGGACTGGTTCGGCGTGGACGTCAACATCGCGGCGCGGGTGATGGAGCGCGCCACCCGCGGCGGCCTGATCGTCTCAGAGACGACACTGGCGGCCATTCCCGAACAGGACCTTGCCGACCTCGGTGTCACCATCCGGCAGGTCCGCCGCCAGATGTTCGCGCCGCGGCAGGCCGGTGTGCCCCCCGAACTCGTGATGTATCGGGTAACCGCCCCGCCCAAGCAATCGGATGCGCCGGATGCGCCGGATACCTCCGATGCGCCGGACGCGGCCACGGAGCCCACCGAGCCCACCGAGCCCACCGGGCCCGCCGAGCCCGAGACGACCGAACCGGCGCCCGGCGAGCCCGGAGAGCCGGGCGAGGAGTCGCCCGCCTAACGCGCTGCGCGCGCGTCAGCGGAACTCCTTGGCGCTGGCTTCGATCCAGTCCGAGCGCCAGGCTTCAGGCGGGTTGTCAAGCAGTTCCCCCGGCATCAGCCAGTCGTAGATCTCGGCGTAGGTGCGGGTCCGGTGGAAGTCGACGCGGCGGCTGAGCATGGAGGGATCGAGCTCGTGGAACCCGTCCAGGCCCATCGAGGCCACCAGTTGCGCGGCGCTGGCCACCGTACCGCGCTGGAAGTTGGCCACCCGCTCGATCTTGTCGGGCACGTGCAGTGCTCGCATGAGGCCGTGGTCCTGAGTGGCGACTCCCGTCGGGCACCTGTTGGTGTTGCACTTCATCGCCTGGATGCACCCGAGGGCGAACATCATGGCGCGTGCCGAGAGGGTGAAGTCCGCGCCCTGGATGATGCGCCTGACGATGTCGACGCCGGTGGCGATCTTGCCGGAGGCGCCGACCCGTATGTGCGGGCGCAGCCCGGTGCCCACCAGACAGTTCTGCACCAGCATCAGCCCCTCGGTGAGCGGCATACCGACGTGGTCTTCGAACTCCTGGGGTGCGGCGCCCGTCCCGCCCTCCGAGCCGTCGACGATGATGAAGTCGGGGGTGATCCCGGTCTCCAGCATGGCCTTGCAGATCGACAGGAACTCGGTGCGTGATCCCACGCACAGCTTGAAGCCGACCGGCTTTCCGCCCGACAGGCTGCGCAGCGTGGCGATGAAGTGGGTCAGTTCGAGCGGGGTGTGGAACGCGGTGTGCGCGGGCGGGGACACGACCGTCTTGCCGACCGGTACCCCGCGGGTTGCGGCGATCTCCTCGGTGACCTTCGCGCCGGGCAGCACGCCCCCCAGGCCGGGTTTGGCGCCCTGGGAGAGTTTGATCGACACGGCCTTGACCGCCGGAAGCGCGGACTTCTGCTCGAACAGCGCGGCGTCGAACCCGCCCTCGGCGGTGCGGCAGCCGAAGTAACCGGATCCGATCTCCCAGATCAGGTCACCTCCATGTTTGAGGTGATAGGGACTGATGCCGCCCTCGCCGGTGTCGTGTGCGAAACCTCCGATGGCGGCGCCGCCGTTGAGAGCCTCGATCGCGTTGGCGGACAGTGCCCCGAAGCTCATCGCGGAGACGTTCAGCAGCGCGATGTCGTAGGGCCGGGCGCAGTCCGGTCCGCCGAGGCGAACCCGGGGCTGCAACTCGGTGGCCAGCCTGGCCCGCAACGAGTGGCGCAGGAACTCGTGCCCGACCGCGTCGACGTTGCGTTCGGTGCCGAACGGCTCGTCGCCCTTGGTGCCCTTGGCGCGCCGGTAGACGGTGTCGCGGGTCTCGCGGTCGAACGGTGCGCCTTCGGTGTTGGATTCGATGAAGTACTGCCGGATCTCCGGGCGCACCAGTTCGGCCAGGAAGCGGGCGTGGCCGAGGATCGGGAACGCCCGCAGGATCGAGTGGCCGGTCTGCAGGAGGTTCCAGGTGCCCAGCGCGGCGAGCGCGCCCAGCAGGGCCGCCGGTATCCACCACCAGGCGTCCCGGAGGGTCAGCAGGGCGAACGCGAGCGCCGCGAGCCAGACCGCGCCCACCACGAGAACTCTCATCATCTGCCGTCCTCTGCCTCGCCGACCCGGCAGCCGGTGACCTGGTAGGCATTCTGGCATCACCTATGATCTGCGGGTCGGCACTTGCCCCGCACGCGTGCCGCGCCCCGGCCAGCTAAGGAGAGTCGCGCCGCGTGGGTGACCAACCCGTCGACAAACCGGAGCCGCTCGCCGCGGCCGTCGTGGCGGCCCGCGAGGCCTTCGCGGCGGCCGCCGACCTGGAGGCGCTGTCCCGGGCCAAAACCGCGCACCTCGGGGACCGCGCGCCGCTGGCCGTGGCCCGCCAGGCGCTGGGAAGCCTCGCTCCCGCCGAGCGCGCCGAGGCCGGCAAGCAGGTCAACCTGGCCCGAGCCGAGGCGCAGGAGGCCTACGACGCGCGCCTGGGGGTCCTGCGGGCGGAGCGTGATGCGGCCGCACTGGTCGCCGAGACCGTTGACGTGACGTTGCCGTCGACCCGCCAGCCACTCGGCGCCCGCCATCCCATCACGATCCTCGCCGAGCGGATCGCCGACACCTTCGTGGCGATGGGCTGGGAGCTGGCCGAGGGACCCGAGGTGGAAAGCGAGCAGTTCAACTTCGACGCGTTGAACTTCCCGCCGGACCATCCGGCGCGCAGCGAGCAGGACACCTTCCACGTGGCGCCGGAGGGGTCGCGGCAGCTGCTGCGCACCCACACCTCACCGGTGCAGGTGCGCACCCTGCTGGAGCGTGAACTGCCGGTCTACATCATCTCGATCGGTCGCACGTTTCGGGCCGACGAGTTGGACGCCACCCACACGCCGGTGTTCCACCAGGTCGAGGGGCTGGCGGTGGACCGCGGGCTGACCATGGCCCATCTGCGCGGCACCCTGGACGCCTTCGCCCAATCGCAGTTCGGCGGGGGAGCGCGGGTGCGGATGCGACCGCACTTCTTCCCTTTCACCGAACCCTCGGCCGAGGTCGACATCTGGTTCCCGGATAAGAAGGGTGGCCCCGGCTGGGTGGAGTGGGGCGGCTGCGGGATGGTCAACCCCAACGTACTGCGGGCGGCCGGGATCGATCCGGGGGTCTACTCGGGCTTCGCCTTCGGGATGGGCTTGGAGCGCACCCTGCAGTTCCGCAACGGTATCCCCGACATGCGCGACATGGTCGAGGGCGACGTTCGTTTTTCCCTGCCGTTCGGGGTCGGGCTCTGATGCGGCTGCCCTACAGCTGGCTGCGCGAGGTGGTGCAGGCCGGAGCACCCGGGTGGGATGTCGGGCCCCACGAACTCGAACAGGCACTGATCCGGGTCGGCCATGAGGTGGAGGGCGTCCTGGCGCTGGGCCCGGTCAGCGGTCCGCTGGTGGTCGGTCAGGTGTCGGGGATCGAGGAGCTGACCGAGTTCAAGAAGCCGATCCGGGCCTGCACGGTCGACGTCGGCGACCGGCACGGTAACGAGCGTGGCATCGTCTGTGGTGCAACCAATTTCGCGGTCGGGGATCTGGTCGTCGTCGCCCTGCCCGGGGCGATCCTCCCCGGGGACTTCCAGATCGCGTCGCGTCAGACCTACGGCCGGGTGTCCGACGGGATGATCTGCTCGGCGGCCGAGCTCGGCCTCGGCTCGGGTAATTCCTGGGACCACTCCGGCATTCTGGTTCTTCCGCCGGGAACAGCGGACCCCGGTGCCGATGCCGTCGAGATCCTCGGTCTTGACGATGTGGTGTTCGACCTTGCCATCACGCCCGATCGGGGCTACTGCATGTCGGTGCGTGGTATCGCTCGTGAGATCGCGTGCGCCTACGAGCTGGACTTCGTCGACCCCGCCTACGATCCGGCGCGCGTGCCCGCGCTGCCGGCGACCGGCCCGGCCCTGCCGGTCACGATCGCGCCCGGCACCGGAGTGAGTCGCTTCGCACTGCGACCGGTGACCGGAATCGATCCCGCCGCGGTGTCCCCGTGGTGGCTGCGCCGACGGCTCATGCTCTCCGGCATCCGGCCGATCTCCCCGGCGGTGGACGTGACCAACTATGTGATGCTCGAATTCGGCCACCCGATGCATGCCCACGACCGGAGCCGCATCCACGGGGGGTTCACCGTACGGTTCGCCGAACCCGGCGAGACCGTCGTGACACTCGATGACGTGCAGCGCCGACTGGACCGGGGCGACGTGCTGATCGTCGACGACGATGCGGTGGCCGCGATCGGCGGCGTGATGGGGGCGGGCACCACCGAGATCGGTGCGGACACCACCGATGTGCTGCTGGAGGCGGCGGTGTGGGACCCCGCCGCCGTCTCGCGCACCCTGCGCCGGTTGCATCTGGTCAGCGAGGCCGGCCGGCGCTACGAGCGCGGCGTCGACCCGTCGATCTCGGTGGCGGCGATCGACCGGTGCGCGACGCTGCTCGCCGAAATCGCCGGCGGCACGGCGGAGCCCACGCTGACCGACTGGCGCGGTGATCCGCCCCGCGATGACTTCCGCCCGCCGGCGGTCCGGTTGGAGATCGACCTGCCCGATCGCACCGCGGGAGTGGTCTATCCCGACGGCGCGGTGCTGCAGCGGCTGACCCAGGTCGGGGCGCGGGTCGACGCCGTGCCGGACAGCCCGATACTCACCGTCACGCCGCCGAGCTGGCGGCCCGACCTGGTCGCGCCGGCCGACCTCGTCGAGGAGGTGCTGCGGCTGGAGGGCTTGGACGCCATCCCGTCGGTGCTGCCGGCCGCGCCGGCCGGGCGGGGCCTGACCGCCGCGCAGCGTCGCCGCCGGGCGGTCTCGGCGTCACTGGCGCTGGCCGGTTTCGTGGAGGTGCTCCCCACGCCGTTTCTGCCCGCCGGGGTGTTCGACCAGTGGGGACTGGCGGCCGACGATCCGCGACGGGCCACCGCGTCGGTGCTCAACCCGCTGGAGGCCGATCGTCCGCACCTGGCCAGCACCCTGCTGCCGGCCCTGCTGGAGGCGTTGACCCGCAACGTGTCCCGCGGTTTCGCCGATGTCGCGCTGTTCGCGATCGCCCAGGTCGTGGTGCCGACCGCGCGGACCCGGGCGATCCCGCTGATCCCGACCGACCGCAGACCGACCGCGGAGGAGATCGCCGCGCTGAACGCCGCGCTGCCCGAGCAGCCGGTGCATGTCGCGGCGGTGCTGACCGGATTGCGCGAACCGCGCGGCCCCTGGGGGCCGGGCCGTGCGGTCGCGGCCGCCGACGCCTTCGAGGCCGCCCGCACGATCGCCCGCGCCGCGGGGGTGGAGGTCACGCTGCGCTCGGCTCAGTACCCGCCCTGGCATCCGGGGCGGTGCGCGGAGGTCCTCGTCGCGGATCAGGTGATCGGTCATGCCGGCCAGTTGCACCCGGCCGCGATCGAGCGGAGTGGACTGCCGGCGGGCACCTGCGCGGTCGAACTCGACCTCGACGCGATCGGGATGCCCGGGCGGGTCCCGGCTCCCCGGGTGTCGCCGTTCCCGGCGGTGTTCCAGGACGTCAGCCTCGTGGTGGCCGAGGAGGTACCCGCCCAGGACGTCATCGACGCCGTCCGCGAGGGTGCCGGACCGCTGCTCGAGGACGTCGCGCTGTTCGACGTCTACGCAGGACCCCAGGTGGGAGCGGGCCGCAAGTCGGTCACGCTGGCCCTGCGGTTCCGGGCGCCCGACCGCACCCTCACCGAGGACGAGGCCAGCGCGGCGCGCGGCTCCGCTCTGGCGGTGGCGGCCGATCGGTTGGGTGCGCACCTGCGGGGCTAAGCCAGCATTAATTTGCAAAAACATGCATAACCATCCAGACTGATGCGGTGACGAGCGTGGCGGTGGCCGGTGCGAGCGGGTACGCCGGCGGGGAGATCCTGCGGCTGCTGCTGGGCCACCCGGCGCACGCCGACGGGCGGCTGCGGATCGGGGCGCTGACCGCCGCCGCCAGCGCGGGCAGCCTTCTGGCCGATCACCACCCGCACCTGATGCCGCTGGCGCAGCGGGTCCTGGAGCCCACCGAGGTGGCGACGCTCGCCGGACACGATGTCGTGTTCCTGGCCCTGCCGCACGGGCATTCCGCGGCGCTGGCCGAACAGTTGGGGCCCGACACCGTGGTCATCGACTGCGGGGCGGACTTCCGGCTCGCCGACGCGGGGGACTGGCAGCGCTTCTACGGCTCCCCGCACGCCGGCAGCTGGCCCTACGGCCTGCCCGAACTCCCGGACGCCCGGGACCGGCTGCGCGGAGCGCGCCGGATCGCCGTGCCCGGGTGCTATCCGACCGCGGCGTTGCTGGCGCTGGTGCCCGCGGTCGCGGCGCGGCTGATCGAACCCGCGGTGACGGTGGTCGCGGTCAGCGGGACGTCCGGCGCGGGCCGCGCGGCCAAGGTCGACCTGCTGGCCTCGGAAGTGATCGGTTCTGCCCGGGCCTACAACATCGCCGGGGTCCACCGGCACACCCCGGAGATCGCGCAGGGACTGCGCGCGGTCACCGACCGCGCGGTGTCGGTGTCGTTCACCCCGGTGTTGATCCCGACGGCACGGGGCATCCTGGCGACCTGTACCGCGCCGACGGCCGCGTCCGCCTCGGAGGTCCGGGCCGCCTACGAGAAGGCCTACGCCGACGAGCCGTTCGTGCACCTGCTCGCAGACGGTCAGCTTCCGCGCACGGGTTCGGTGACCGGCAGCAACGTCGCCCAGATCGCCGTCGCCGTGGACGCCGACGCTTCGGTGCTCGTCGCGCTATGCGCCATCGACAACCTGGTGAAGGGCACCGCCGGCGCGGCTGTGCAGTCGATGAACCTGGCGCTGGGCTGGCCGGAGACCGAGGGACTGCCGGCGGTCGGGGTGGCGCCGTGAGCGTGTCCGGCGGGCCCGAGTGCGCCACCCGGTTGCTGCGCACCCAGGGCGTGACCGCGCCGGCCGGCTTCCGCGCCGCGGGGATCGCGGCGGGTATCAAGTCCTCCGGCGCGCCGGATCTGGCACTGGTCTTCAACGAGGGCCCCGATTACGCCGCGGCGGGGGTGTTCACCCGAAACCAGGTTCAGGCCGCGCCCGTGCTCTGGACCCGCCAGGTGCTGACCACCGGGCGCCTGCGTGCGGTGCTCCTGAACTCCGGCGGCGCGAATGCCTGCACCGGCCCCGACGGTTTCGCCGACACCCATGCGACAGCCGAGGCGGTCGCCGCCACGCTGTCCAACTGGGGCACCGAAACCGGACCGATCGAGGTCGCGGTCTGTTCCACCGGCCTCATCGGCGACCGGCTGCCCATGGATCAGGTCATGGCAGGCGTCACCGACATCGTGCACGAACTGGCCGGCGGGCTGACCGGTGGTGACGATGCCGCCCGGGCGATCATGACCACCGACACGGTGCCCAAACAGGTTGCGCTGCACCATTCCCCGGGCTCACCGGAGAACTGGACGGTCGGGGGCATGGCCAAGGGGGCTGGCATGCTGGCGCCGTCGCTGGCGACCATGCTGTGCGTGCTGACCACCGATGCGGTCGCCGACGCCGCGACACTCGACGCGGCGCTCCGCCGCGCGACCGCTCTGACCTTTGACCGTCTCGACGTCGACGGGAGTTGCTCGACCAACGACACCGTGCTGCTGCTGGCCTCAGGTGCCAGCGAGATCCGCCCCTCCCGCGAGCACTTCGAGGAGGCGGTACTGCGGGTCTGCGACGACCTCTGCGCACAGCTGCAGGCCGACGCCGAGGGCGTCACCAAGCGGGTCGCGGTCACCGTCACCGGTGCGCCCAGCGAGGACGACGCCGTCACGGCCGCACGCACAGTCGCCCGCGACAGTCTGGTCAAGACCGCCCTGTTCGGTTCGGACCCGAATTGGGGACGGGTACTCGCTGCGGTCGGGATGGTGCCGTTCGCGATCGATCCGGGACGGATCATGGTGTCGTTCAATGATTTCCCGGTGTGTGTCGACGGGGTCGGTACTCCGGCGGCCCGCGATGTCGATCTGTCCGGAGTGGATGTCGCGGTGCGGATCGATCTCGGGCTCGGTGATGCGGCCGCGACCGTGCGCACCACCGATCTGTCGCACGCCTACGTCGAAGAGAACTCGGCCTACAGCTCATGACGACGCCGGGGCTTGAGGAACTGCGTGACAAGGTCGTCGTGATCAAGTACGGCGGCAACGCGATGACCGACGACACGCTCAAAACCGCCTTCGCCGAGGACATGGTGGCATTGCGCCGGGCCGGCGTCCGTCCGGTGGTGGTCCACGGCGGCGGTCCGCAGATCTCGGCCATGCTCAAGCGACTGGGCATCAGTGGCGAGTTCAAAGGGGGATTCCGGGTCACCACACCGGAGGTGCTCGATGTGGTCCGGATGGTGCTCTTCGGTCAGGTGGGCCGGGAACTGGTGAACCTGATCAACGCCCACGGTCCCTACGCGGTGGGCATGACCGGGGAGGACGCCCGGCTGTTCACCGCGGTCCGGCGCCGCGCCCTGGTCGACGGCGTGGACACCGACATCGGGCTGGTGGGCGACGTCGACCGCGTCGACAGCGAACTGCTGCGCGAGTTGCTCGCGGCCGGCCGAGTCCCGGTGATCTCGACCCTGGCGCCGGACGCCGCCGGCGTGGTGCACAACATCAACGCCGACACCGCCGCGGCCGCGGTCGCCGAGGCACTCGGCGCCGAATCGCTGCTGATGCTGACCGACGTGGAGGGCCTCTACACCCGGTGGCCGGACCGGTCCTCGCTGGTCCGCGAGATCGACGTGGCGACGCTGACCGGGCTGCTGCCGACACTGCAGGAGGGCATGGTGCCCAAGATCGAGGCCTGCCTGCGGGCCGTCGACGCCGGTGTCCCCAGCGCGCACGTGATCGACGGCCGTGTCGCGCACTGCGTGCTGCGAGAGCTGGCGGGCAGCCAGGGCCCAGGCAGCCAGGGCTCAGGCACGAAGGTGGTCCGGATGGTGCCGGCATGACCGCGAATCTGCGCGACCGCTGGCAGGCGGTGATGATGGACAACTACGGCACTCCGCCGCTGGCGCTGGTCAGCGGGCTGGGCGCGGAAGTGACCGACGCCGACGGGAAGACCTACCTGGACCTGTTGGCCGGCATCGCCGTCAACGTGGTGGGCCATCGCCACCCTGCGATCATCGAGGCGGTCACCACGCAACTGAACACCCTGGGTCACGTGTCCAACCTGTATGCCACCGAACCGGGCATCGCGCTGGCCGAGGCGTTGGTCGAGCACCTCGGGGCACCGGCGCGAGTGCTGTTCTGCAACTCCGGGGCCGAGGCCAACGAGATCGCGTTCAAGATCACCCGGCTGACCGGCCGCACCAAGATCGTCGCCGCGATGGGTTCCTTCCACGGCCGCACGATGGGCGCGCTCGCCCTGACCGGTCAACCGGCCAAGCAGGCGCCGTTCGCGCCACTGCCCGGCGACGTCCAGCACGTCGCCTACGGCGACGTCGACGCACTGGCCGCCGCGGTCGACGCCGACACTGCCGCGGTGTTCCTCGAGCCGATCATGGGGGAGGGCGGCGTCGTGGTGCCGCCGGCCGGATATCTGGTGGCCGCCCGCGAGATCACCGCACGCCAGGGCGCGCTGCTGGTGCTCGACGAGGTACAGACCGGCGTGGGCCGCACCGGCGCCTTCTACGCCCATCGCCACGACCACATCACACCGGACGTGGTCACCCTGGCCAAGGGCCTCGGCGGCGGTCTGCCGATCGGCGCCTGCCTGGCGGTCGGGGCTGCCGCCGACCTGATGACCCCGGGCCTGCACGGCAGCACCTTCGGCGGCAACCCGGTCTGCACCGCCGCCGGCCTGGCCGTGCTGCAGGTGCTGGCCGAGGACGGACTGATCGAGCGGGCCGGGGTGCTGGGTGCGGCCCTGGCCCGCGACATCGAGGCCCTCAGGCATCCGCTGGTCGACTATGTCCGCGGGCGTGGCCTGCTGCGCGGAGTGGTGCTGACCGCGCCGCACGCCAAGGCCGTCGAGGCTGCCGCCCGCGACGCCGGTTTCCTCGTCAACGCCGCCACACCCGAGGTCATCCGGCTGGCTCCGCCGCTGATCATCACCGCCGGGCAGATCGAGAGCTTCCTGGCCGCGCTGCCCGGCATCCTCGACGCCGCCGCGGTCACGGCGGAAGGGGCGCCGGTATGAGCGGGCCGCGGCACTTCCTGCGCGACGACGACCTCACCCCGGCCGAGCAGGCCGAGGTGCTCACGTTGGCCGCCGAACTCAAAACCGCGCCGCTGAGCCGCCGGCCGCTGGAGGGTCCGCTGGGGGTTGCGGTGATCTTCGACAAGAACTCCACCCGCACGCGGTTTTCCTTCGAGGTGGGCATCGCCCAGCTCGGCGGGCACGCCGTCGTCGTCGACGGCCGCTCCACCCAGCTCGGTCGCGACGAAACGCTCGCCGACACCGGCCGGGTGCTCTCCCGCTACGTCGAGGCGATCGTGTGGCGCACCTTCGGCCAGGATCGGCTGACGGCGATGTCCGCGGCGGCGACCGTGCCGGTGGTCAACGCGCTGTCCGATGACTTCCATCCCTGTCAGGTGCTGGCGGATCTGCAGACGGTCGCCGAGCGCACGGGACGGCTTGCCGGTGTGCGGCTGTCCTACTTCGGTGACGGCGCCAACAACATGGCGCACTCGCTGTTGCTGGGGGGTGCCACCGCGGGCGTGCACGTCACCATCGCCGCACCCCCCGGATTCGAGCCGGCGCCGCACGTCGTCTCGGCCGCCCACGCCCGGGCGGCTGAGACCGGCGCGACCATCGCGGTGACCGCCGATCCCCGCTCCGCGGCCGACGGCGCCGATGTGCTGGTGACCGACACCTGGACCTCGATGGGCCAGGAGAACGACGGGCGTGACCGCGTTGAGCCCTTCGTTCCCTTCCAGCTCAACGCCGCATTGATCGAGCGGGCGCAGCCGGAAGTCGTTGTGCTGCACTGTCTTCCGGCGCATCGGGGTGAGGAGATCACCGACGACGTGATCGACGGTCCGCGCAGCGCGGTGTGGGACGAGGCAGAGAACCGGTTGCACGCGCAGAAAGCGCTGCTGGTGTGGCTGCTGGAGCGGTCATGACCCGGTCCTCCGACGTGACCCGGGCTGGGCGGCAGGCCCGCGTCGTCGCGCTGCTGGCCGCCCGCGAAGTGCACAGTCAGGCCGAGCTCGCGGCGCTGCTCGCCGAGGAGGGAATCGACGTCACCCAGGCCACCCTGTCGCGGGACCTCGAGGAACTCGGCGCGGTGAAGCTGCGCGGCGCCGACGGCGGCACCGGGGTGTACGTGGTCCCCGAGGACGGCAGTCCGGTCCGCGGCGTCTGCGGGGGCACCGAACGGCTGTCGCGGCTGCTGGGCGACCTGTTAGTGTCCACCGACGCCAGCGCCAACCTGGCCGTCCTGCGCACTCCGCCCGGCGCAGCCCACTACCTGGCCAGTGCCATCGACCGGGCGGCGCTTCCCGAAGTGGTCGGCACCATCGCCGGTGACGACACCATCTTCGTGGTCGCGCGCGAACCGGTCAGCGGCGCGCAACTGGCTGCGCTGTTCGAGAACATCCGCTGAGAGGAGCACCCCGCATGCCCGGCCCGTCCGAGCGCGTCATCCTGGCCTACTCCGGTGGGCTGGACACCTCCGTCGCCATCAGTTGGATCGGCAAGGAGACCGGCCGCGAGGTGGTGGCGGTGGCCATCGACCTCGGTCAGGGCGAGGACATGGAGATCGTGCGCCAGCGAGCGCTGGACTGCGGTGCGGTCGAAGCTGTCGTGGTCGATGCGCGCGACGAGTTCGCCGAACAGTACTGCCAGCCCGCGATCTGGTCCAACGCCCTCTACATGGACCGCTACCCGCTGGTGTCGGCGCTGAGCCGTCCCCTGATCGCCAAGCATCTTGTCGCCGCCGCGCGCGAGCACGGTGGCGGAATCGTCGCGCACGGATGCACCGGCAAGGGCAACGACCAGGTGCGCTTCGAAGTCGGTTTCGCCTCGCTGGCACCGGACCTGCAGGTGCTCGCCCCGGTGCGCGACTATGCCTGGACACGGGAGAAGGCCATCGCCTTCGCCGAGGAGAACGCGATCCCGATCAACGTCAGCAAGCGCTCGCCGTTCTCGGTCGACCAGAACGTCTGGGGCCGGGCGGTCGAGACCGGCTATCTCGAGCATCTGTGGAACGCACCCACCAAGGACGTCTACGCCTACACCGAGGACCCCACGCTGAACTGGAACACCCCCGACGAGGTGATCGTCGGGTTCGAGGCGGGCGTGCCGGTGTCGATCGACGGCAGACCCGTGTCGGTGCTGGAGGCGATCGTCGAACTCAACCGACGCGCCGGCGCGCAGGGCGTGGGCCGCCTCGACGTCGTCGAGGACAGGCTCGTCGGCATCAAGAGCCGGGAGATCTATGAGGCGCCGGGCGCGATGGTGCTCATCACCGCACACACCGAACTCGAACACGTGACCCTGGAGCGAGAGGTCGGCCGCTTCAAGAGGCTGACCGATCAGCGCTGGGGAGAGCTTGTCTACGACGGCCTGTGGTTCTCGCCGTTGAAGGCCGCGCTGGAGGCGTTCGTGGCGCACACCCAGCAGCGGGTGACCGGCGAGATCCGGATGGTGCTGCACGGTGGCCACATCGCGGTCAACGGCCGGCGCAGCCCGGAGTCGCTGTATGACTTCAACCTGGCCACCTACGACGAGGGTGACTCCTACGACCAGTCCGCGGCCAAGGGGTTCGTCCACGTCCACGGGCTGTCGTCGAAGATCGCGGCTCGCCGGGACCTCGCCACGTGAGCTCGCACGACGGCACGCTGTGGGGAGGCCGGTTCGCCGATGGTCCGGCACCCGAATTGGCGGCCCTGAGCCGGTCGACCCACTTCGACTGGGTGCTGGCGCCCTACGACATCACCGCGTCACGCGCGCACGCGGCGGTGCTGCACCGGGCGGGCCTGCTCACCGATGAGCAGCGCGACGGTCTGCTGGCCGGGCTGGACAGCCTCGCGGCCGACGTCGCCGACGGCAGCTTCACCCCGGTCGTCTCCGACGAGGACGTCCACGGTGCGCTGGAGCGCGGACTGATCGACCGCGTCGGTGCCGAACTGGGCGGCCGGTTGCGGGCGGGCCGCTCGCGCAACGATCAGGTGGCCACGCTGCTGCGGATGTGGCTGCGGGACGCATTGCGCCGGGTGGCCGAGGGCACCCTCGCAGTCGTCGAGGCGCTGAGCGCCCAAGCCGCCGCCCATCCGTCGTCGATCATGCCGGGAAAGACGCACCTGCAGGCCGCCCAGCCCATTCTGCTGGCGCACCATCTGCTGGCGCACGCCCATCCGCTGCTGCGCGACGTCGATCGCATCGCCGACTTCGACGTCCGCGCCGCGGTGTCGCCCTACGGATCGGGCGCTCTGGCCGGCACGTCGCTGGGTCTGGATCCTGACGCCATCGCCGCCGATCTGGGTTTCGCTGCGGCCGCGGAGAATTCCATCGATGCAACCGCCGCGCGCGATTTCGCCGCTGAAGCCGCCTTCGTGCTGGCCATGATCGGCGTGGACCTGTCCCGGCTGGCCGAGGACATCATCCTCTGGAGCACAACGGAATTCGGCTATGTGCGGCTGCACGACGCCTGGTCGACCGGCAGCTCGATCATGCCGCAGAAGAAGAATCCCGACATCGCCGAGCTCGCCCGCGGAAAAGCCGGCCGGCTGATCGGCAACCTGGCCGGTCTGCTGGCCACGCTCAAGGCGCAGCCGCTGGCCTACAACCGCGATCTGCAGGAGGACAAGGAGCCGCTGTTCGACTCGGTCGCCCAGCTCGAACTCGTGTTGCCTGCGATGGCCGGCCTGGTCGCCACCCTGGAGTTCGACACCGTCCGGATGGCCGCGCTGGCTCCGGCCGGCTACACACTGGCGACCGACCTCGCCGAGTGGCTGGTGCGCGCCGGCGTGCCGTTCCGGGCGGCCCACGAGGTGGCGGGCGCGGCGGTGCGGGTCGCCGAGAGTCGCGGTGTGGGGCTGGAGGAACTTACCGACGCCGAATTGGCGGGGATCAGCGCGGATCTGATTCCGAGTGTTCGGGATGTGCTAACGGTGAGTGGTTCGGTGGCCGCCCGCGACGCGCGGGGCGGCACCGCGCCACAACGGGTTGCCGAGCAACTGGCGAAGGTCCGCGAGACTACGGCGGCTCTGCGGCTTACCCTGCAGCCGTGAAGAACCTCGGCTTCGGCTACGAACTGTTCGCCGACGCCAGGTTCCGTGAGCTGTGGGGCGCCAACCTCATCCTGACCCTCGGCATGATCATGCTGCAGCTCGGCTGCGGTTGGATCATGACGTCACTGACCGACAACGCCGTCCTGGTCACCATGGTGCAGACCATGGTGAGTCTGCCGTTCTTCTTCTTCAGCATTCCAGCCGGGATAGCCAACGACAGATGGGGCTCCAGGCCGCTGCTGCTCGCTTCCCAGGTGTGGATGCTGCTGTCCACCGGGTTGCTGGCCGCGATCGCATGGTTCTGGGACCTGACACCGTGGTGGATTCTTTCGTTGCTTTTTTTGGTCGGCGCCGGCCTGGCTGTGCAGCAGGCGGCGTGGAAACCTTTCCTGCAGGACATCGCGCCGGACGCCAAACTGGTCGCCGCCATCTCGCTGAATTCGCTGGGTAACAAGCTCGCCCAGACCGCCGGACCGCTCACCGGCGGCTACCTGCTCGGGCTGGCCGGTCTAGGGACGGTCGTCGCCGCGCGCGCGGCGTCGCACCTGGTCATGATCGTCGCGCTGCTGCGGCTGCCGCGGCCCACGTCGGTCAACACCTGCAAGGCCGAGGACGCTGGCACCTTGCGGCAGGCGTGGGCGATGATGCGCCGGACCCCACAGCTGTACGGACCTATGATTCGCTGCGCCCTCCTCATGATCCCGTGTGCCGCGGTCCTGGCTCTGTTACCCCTGGAAGCCAAGGACAACATTCAGACCGACCTTCTCGGCTACGGCGGTCTGCTGACGCTGCTGGGGATCGGAACCACCGCGGGGGTTTCGGCAATGCCGTTCCTGCGCCGACACATTCGGCTCAACGTTTTGTCCGCTATCGCGATAGCAGTCTTCGCGCTCTCTGTCCTGGGCATCAGCCGGTGGGACAGCATGCTTGCCGACGGCGGATTCCTGGTGTTCTTCGGATTCGCCTGGAGCGTCCTGAGCATCAGCCACCAGTACGCCGTTCAGGTTGCCGCACCGCGGGGCCAGCGCGGGCTGATGACGTCGTTGTACTCGCTGGTTCTGCAGGGATCGATGGCGGTCGGCAGCCTCGTCTTCGGGGTGATCGCCGAGCACTCAGTGGTCAGCGCCAGTATCCTGACCGCGGGTGTGGTGGCCTGCGGCGGACTGCTCGTGGTTCGTCGCTATCCGATCCCCGACGACGTCCCCGTTGTGTCAGCGGGCTGATTCGACCCGCTCGGAGAGCTCCAGCCACCGGTTCTCGGTAGCGGCCATCTCCGCTTCAAGCTCACGCAGTTCCGCGGTGAGCCGGGCAAGACCGGGCCGGTCGCTCTGATCGTGCTCGGCCAGTTCGACGTGTTTGGCACTGACCCGCTGCGCGAGCTTGACCAACGCACGGTCGAGTGCGGCCACCTCCTTCTCCGCACCGCGCAACTCGGCCCCCTTCAACCCGGTGAGCCCGGTCGGGCCGGCGGGTCCGGGTCGGATTTGTGGGACGGCCTGCGGCCGGGCTATCAGCCGCAGGTACTCGTCCACGCCGCCCGGCAGGTGCCGTAGGCGGCCGTCGATGATCGCGTACTGCTGGTCGGTGACCCGCTCCAGCAGATACCGGTCATGCGACACCACGATCAAGGTTCCCGGCCAG
>VEQY01000029.1 GCA_018882965.1 Mycobacterium sp.
CGCAGGCTGACCTGGCGCCGCCGGTACCGCACCGATCCGATGACCAGGACGGCGATCACGAGGACGGCGACGACCGCGACGGCGATCCAGAGTTCGGGTGTCACCGCCCAGGCCTCAGGACTGCCCGCTCGCGACCAGCGTCTCTCCCCGGATCCGTTGCGAGATCACCGTGCTGATGCCGTCACCCTGCATGCTGACGCCGTAGAGCGCGTCGGCGATCTCCATGGTCGGTTTCTGGTGGGTGATCACGAGCAGCTGCGACTGTGCCCGAAGTTGTTCGAACAGTCCCAGCAGACGACGCAGATTGATGTCGTCCAGCGCGGCCTCGACCTCGTCCATGACGTAGAACGGCGAGGGCCGGGCCCGGAAGATCGCCACCAGCATCGCCACCGCGGTCAGCGACTTCTCACCACCGGAGAGCAGTGAGAGCCGCTTGATCTTCTTACCCGGCGGACGCGCCTCCACCTCGACCCCGGTAGCCAGCAGGTCGTCGGGATCGCTGAGCAGCAACCGGCCCTCACCGCCGGGAAAGAGGGCGGCGAACACGTCGGAGAACTCGCGCGCCACGTCGTCGAAGGCCTCGGTGAACACCTGCAGGATGCGCGCATCGACGTCGGCGATCACGTCGAGCAGATCCTTGCGGGCGGACTTGACGTCTTCGAGTTGGGTGGACAGGAAGTTGTAGCGCTCCTCCAGCGCGGCGAACTCCTCCAGCGCCAGTGGGTTGACCCGCCCGAGTTCGGCCAGATCACGCTCGGCCCGTTTGGCGCGGCGCTCCTGGGTGGCGCGGTCGAAGGGCATCGGCGCCGGCGCGGTGACCTGCTCGCCGCGCTCGCGGGCCTGCTCGTACTCGGCCATCTCCAGTTCCGACGGCGGGAGGGCCACATCGGGGCCGTACTCGGCGACGAGGTCGTCGGCGGCCATCCCGAATTGTTCGAGCACGTTCTGCTCGAGTTGCTCGATGCGCAGCGCCGCCTGGGCTTTGGCGACCTCGTCACGATGCAGCGCGTCGGTGAGCTCACTGATCCGCGCGGCCAGGGCGGCGACCTCCGTGCGCGCGGCCGCGACCGTGGCAGTGCGCTGCTGACGTTCTGCGGCCAGCCGGTCGCGGGTCTGGGAGGCGGCGGCGACCACCGTGGCGAGCCGCTCGGCCACCCGCCGACCCTGCTCGGCGACCGCTTCGGCGACCGCCGCTGCGTTGCGGGGTGCCGCGCGGGCCTGCTCGGCGCGCAGTCGGGTCTCGCGCTCGGCGGCAGCCGCCCGGCGCAGGGAGTCCGCCCGGCCGCGCACCGCGTCGGCCCGCTCCTCGGCCGTGCGCACCGCCAGCCGCGCTTCCACCTCGGTCGCCCGCGCCGACTCCGCCGCCGCCTGGCGCTGCTGGCGCTCACCCGGGGTCGCCTCGACGGCGGTGTGGGTCTCGCGGGCTGCACCGAGTCGGGCCTCGAGTTCACTGAGTTCGGCGACCGTCTCGGCCCGGCCCGCTTCCAACTCCTCGCGCTGGACCAGCAGGCGCCGCCACTCCTCCTCGGCCGCTCGTACTTCCTGGCCGAGCCTGCCCAGCTGCTCGTAGATCGCCGACATCGCGGCGTCGGACTCGTTGAGCGCCGCCAGCGCCTGCTCGGCGGCGTCCTGCCGATCGGCCTGCTCGGCCAGCGCCCCGGCCAGCGCCGCATTGAGCTCGGCGACCCGTGTCTCGGTCGCGGCCAGCTCGGTGCGCGCCTTCTCGATCTCGCCGGTGATCTCCAGCGTGCTGGGTTTGCGATGTGAACCGCCGTCGACCCAGCCGGCCCCGACCATGTCGCCATCCCGGGTGACCGCGCGCAGCGCGGGCCGTGACGCCACCAGATCCAGGGCGAGCGCGAGGTCGTCGACAACGGCGACGCCGTCCAGGATCGCGGTCATCGCCCCCCGCAGCCGCGGCGGCGCGTCGACGAGGTCCGCCGCCCAGCGGGCGCCGGGCGGCAGCGCACCCTCCGGGCGATTCGGTGCCGGCCAGTCCGCCAGCACGATCGCGGCACGGCCGCCGTCGGAATCTTTGAGCGCCCCTATCGCTGACCGGACCGCGCTGAAGTCGTCGGCCGCCACGGCGTCCGCGACAACGCCCAGCACCTCCGCCAGCGCTGTCTCGTAGCCGGGCTGCACCTTGACGAGTTCGGCGATGGTTCCGAAAAGCCCCGCGCCAGTGCGATTTTCGATAAGCCAAGCCGCACCGTCTCGGCGATCAAGGCCAACCGCGAGGGCTTCGATGCGGGCTCGCAGCGAGGCAACCTGCCGTTCCGCGGTGCGCTCCGCGGCCTGCAATTCGGTCACCCGCTCATCGGCCAGGCGCAGCGCCGCCACCGTACGGTCGTGGTGCTCGTCGAGCCCGACCTCACCCTGGTCGAGTTCACCCACCCGGCCCTGGATGGTCTCGAACTCCGCGCGCGCGACCTCGGTGCGGGAGGCGGCCTCCTCGATCGCGGTCGTCAGCCGCGCCACGCCGTCGTCGATCGACTCGACCCGGGCGCGACTGGTCTCCACCTGCCCGGCGAGCCTGGCCAGGCCCTCTCGCCGGTCGGCCTCGGCCCGGACCGCAGCCAGGTGGGCCCGCTCCGCCTCGGCGGCAGCCCCCTCCCGGTCGGCGAGTTCGGTCTGGGCGACGTCCAGCCGAGCGCGGGCCTCGGCCAGCTCGGCGAGCAGCTGCCGCTCCTGCGCGGCGACCTCGGTGGCCTCGGCCTCCAACGCGTCGGGGTCGGTGCCGGTGGCGGTCGCAGGTTCGACGTCGAGGTACTGCGCACGCTCGGTGGCGATCCGGATCGTCGTGCTGACCCGCTCGGCGAGCGCCGACAGCCGGAACCAGGTCTGCTGTGCGGCGTCGGTGCGATCCGACAGCGTCGCCACCGCGGCCTCGTCCGTGGCGAGCTGCGCGGCGGCCTGCGCCTGACGGGCCGCCGCCTCGTCGTGCTCGCGGCGCAGCGTCGCTTCGATGTCCTCGACGCTCGCGAATTCGGCGCGCCGGCCCACCAGGTCGTCGGCGGCCAGCCGCAGCCGGGCGTCGCGCAGGTCGGCCTGGATGCTCGCCGCGCGACGGGCGACCTCGGCCTGTCGGCCCAGCGGCTTGAGTTGGCGGCGAAGCTCGGTGGTCAGGTCGGTCAGCCGGGCCAGGTTGGCCGCCGTGGCCTCGAGCTTGCGCAGCGCCTTCTCCTTGCGCTTGCGATGTTTGAGCACCCCGGCGGCTTCCTCGATGAAGGCGCGGCGGTCCTCCGGACGCGACTCGAGGATCTGCGCCAGCCGGCCCTGCCCGACGATGACGTGCATCTCCCGGCCGATTCCGGAGTCGCTGAGGAGTTCCTGGATGTCCATCAGCCGGCAACTGCTGCCGTTGATCTCGTACTCGCCTGCCCCGTCGCGGAACATCCGCCGGGTGATCGACACCTCGGAGTATTCGATCGGCAGGGCGTGATCGGAGTTGTCGATGGTCAGCGTCACCTCGGCGCGCCCCAGCGGCGGGCGCGAGGAGGTTCCGGCGAAGATGACGTCCTCCATCTTGCCGCCGCGCAGGGTCTTGGCGCCCTGCTCGCCCATCACCCAGGCCAGCGCGTCGACGACGTTGGATTTGCCGGCACCGTTGGGGCCGACCACGCAGGTGATCCCCGGCTCGAAGCGCAGAGTCGTTGGCGACGCGAAGGATTTGAACCCTTTGAGCGTCAGACTCTTGAGGTACACGTCGCGAAGCGTACCGGCGGAACCCTCAGCGTTCGCGGAAGCCCGGCCCGATCGGCGTCAGGGTCTCACCGGGCGGGCTGAAGTCGGCCACCACCGTGTCCACCGAGCCCGGGGTGGACCCGCCGCGCAGCAGTCCCAGGAGCTGCTCGCAGGCGTCGCGGGGTCCCTGCGCGACCACCAGAACGCGGCCGTCGGGCTGGTTGGCCGCATAGCCCTCCAACCCGAGCTCCAGTGCCCGCGACCGGGTCCACCAGCGGAAACCGACGCCCTGGACGTGCCCGTGCACCCAGGCGGTCAGCCGGGTTCCGCTCACGATCCCCCACCGGCCACCTCGAGGGTGACCTCCGCACCCGCCTTCAGCGTCCGCCCGACGGTGCAGACCTGGTCGATGGCGCGGCGGACGACGAGCAGCAGTCGCTCGCGCTCCTCGTCGTCCAGCCCGGAGAGATCGACTTCGAGTTTCTCGGCCAGGCGGGGGTAGCGCTCCTGATCCCGGTCGGCGGGCCCGGAGACCCGGATCACCGCCCGGTAGCCGTCGCCGAGGCGGCGGCGGAGCGGCTGGTCGCTGCTCAGGCCGCTGCAACCGGCCAGGGCGATCTTGAGCAGTTCGCCCGGGGTGAAGACGCCGTCGTCGGTCTCCGAACCGATGAGCACTTCGGCGCCGCGGCTGCTGTGGCCGGTGTAGCGGCGGATCCCGGTGCGCTCCACCCAGAGGCTGGTCGCGGGCGGCGTCTGCTGTGTCATGCGCCTTTTCTACCGCTGCGCGGCCGGGGCTGACACGCCGGGCAGTAGTACGAGGATCGGTTCATGAACCTCTCGCGTCGAATGACCGCCCCGCAACGGCGGCAGTTCCGATCGGCCCGCCCGTAGACGTTCAGCGATCGGTCGAAGTACCCGGACTGGCCGTTGACGTTGACGTAGAGCGAATCAAAGGACGTGCCGCCCTGCTCGAGCGCCTCCCGCATGACCCCGGTCGCCGAATCGAGCAACTCGCCCAGCCGGCGGCGGGTGAGCCTGTCCGCGACGCGGGCACCGTTGATCCCGGCCCGCCACAGTGCCTCATCGGCATAGATGTTGCCGATCCCCGACACCACCGTCTGGTCGAGCAACTGCCGTTTGATCTCGGAGTGCTTGCGGCGCAACGTGTTTACAACGCGATCACGATCGAAGAGGGGATCAAGCGGATCGCGCGCGATGTGCGCGACCGGGACGGGAAGCGGACTCCCGTCGACGGTCACGATGTCGGCCAACTGCCAGCTGCCGAAGGTTCGCTGATCGACGAAACTGAGAGTGGTGCCGTCATCGAGTTCGGCGACGATACGGATGTGCTCACCGTGCGCGACGGGGCCGACGAGCATCTGACCGCTCATGCCGAGGTGCACCACCAGCGCGTCGCGGCCGTCATCGAGGGTCAGCCAGAGGTACTTTCCCCGGCGGCCGGTCTCGGTGAGACGCGCGCCGCTCAGTCGCGCGGTGAGGTCGGCTTCGCCGGCCTCGTGCCGGCGCACCGCCCGCGGATGGAGCACCCGTACCTCGGCGATGGCGCGGCCGGCGACATGCGCCTGCAGACCGCGGCGGACGACTTCGACCTCGGGCAGTTCAGGCATCCAGTCCGGGCGCCTCGTCACCCGGGGGAAGTTCGGCATCCAACGCGGTCCAGGCCTGCGCGGCGGCTCGGGTCTCGGCGGCTTTCTTCGAGCGGCCCTGTCCGCGCCCGTAGACGACACCGTTGACGTAAACGGCCGCGGAGTAGCGCCGGTCGTGATCCGGGCCGCGTGAGCTGACCTCGTAGCGGGGCACGCCGAGACCGCGTGCCGAGGTCAGCTCCTGCAGGCTGGATTTCCACTCCAGCGCCGCACCCAGGGTCGGGGCCGTCTCGAGCAGCCCCTCGAAGAGCCTCAGGATGACCTCCCGGGTGCGGAGCAGTCCGTGCTGCAGGTAGACCGCCCCGATCAGCGACTCCAGCGTGTCGGCCAGGATCGAGGACTTCGCGTGGCCTCCGGTGTTGAGCTCGCCCCGGCCCAGCAGGAGGTAGTCGCCCAGCCCGTCCTCGGTCAGACCGCGAGCCACCCCGGCCAGGGCACGGCTGTTGACGACGCTGTTGCGCAGCTTGGCCAGGTCACCTTCGGAACTGTCGGGGTGACGACGGTAGAGCTCCTCGACGATCACCAGGCCGAGCACGGCGTCGCCGAGCAACTCCAGTCGTTCGTTGGTCGGCAAGCCGCCCTGCTCGTAGGCGTAGCTGCGGTGGGTCAGCGCCATCGTCAGGAGGTCGTCGGGCAACTCGACGCCGAGCGCGTCGAGCAGCGTGCGCCGGGACGGCGCCGGGGGCGGCGGCGATGTCATGGCGCGGGTGCCTCGGGCGGCAACATCCCGGCGAGTTTGGCCCATCGCGGGTCGATCTGCTCGTGGCGGTGGCCCGGCTCGGCTGTCGCCAGCGCGACCCCGCACTGCGGGCACAGCCCGGGGCAGTCCGCCGAGCACAGCGGCGCGAAGGGCAGGACCAGGCCGACCGCGTCGACGATCGGCTGCAGCAGATCGACGGTCTGGTCGACGACGTGGCCCACCTCATCCTCTTCAGTGGTGGCCTCGGTGACGCTGTCGGGATAGGCGAACAACTCGGTCAGCTCGATCGCGACGTCGCCGTGGACGGCGCCGAGGCAGCGCGAGCACTCCCCGCGGGTCGGGGCCCGCACGGTGCCCGACACCAGGACCCCCTCCGAGACCGACTCGACCCGCAGGTCGAGATCCAGCTGAGCACCCGGCTCGATCCCGATCAACTCCAGGCCGATCCGTGCCGGGCTGGGCACCTCCGTGCGGATCGTCAGCATGGCGCCGGGGCGCCGGCCCAGCCGGGAAACGTCAAAAACCAAGGGCCTGCGCGGATCCGGTTGGCCGGCAGGGCTATCGGACGTCGCCATGGGGCGATCCTACGGCGCGAACGCGGCGCTCAAACCGGGCAGTGGACCCCGCCCGGACTTTTCAGTGCTGTGCCCTCTCAGTGCTGTACTTCTCAGTGCTGTACGTAGTCGTGGGTGCCCGAGGCGGTGCGCAACTGATGCCGGCCGCGGCTGACCGAGCGCAGGGTGCCGTTGAGGTACTCCTCGAATTGGGCGAGCTTGTTGTCGACGTAGATGTCGCACTCCCCGCGCAGCCGGTCGGCTTCGGCGTGGGCGGCGTCGATCAGCCGGGTCGCTTCGGCGTGGGCGGCTTGGACCACCTCGGTCGCCGAGACCAGACGCTGCTGCTCCTTGATGCCCTCCTGGACGGCGTTCTCGTAGGAGAGGTTGCCGTTTTCGACCAGGCGGTCGGCTTCGGCCTTCGCGCGGCTGGTGGCCGACTCGTAGTCGCGCTTGGCGGTCGCCGCGAGCCGGATGGCCTCCTCGCGCGAGTCGATCATGGTGCGCTCGCTGTGCTGTCGGGCTTCGGCCACCATGCGGTCGGCCTGGGACTTCGCCTCGGCGAGCAGTCGGTCGGCCTCGGCACGGGCGTGGCCGAGCACTGACTCCGCTTCGGTGTTCGCGGTGGCCACGGCGGAGTCGGAGTGTTCCTTGGCCTCCCGCAGCAGGTTGTCGCGGGCGTCGAGCACGTCCTGGGCGTCATCGAGCTCGCCGGGGATCGCATCCTTGATGTCGTCGATCAGTTCCAGGACGTCGCCGCGGGGAACCACGCACCCCGCCGTCATGGGCACCCCGCGGGCCTCCTCGACGATGGCGCTCAGCTCGTCGAGCGCTTCAAAAACTCGGTACACGGTGCCCTCCAGACTCGACGGTTATAGGTAACTAGTGTGCCTGCTGTTACGCCTGTGACTAAGGTCCTGGCGCGGTGTGTCGCAAACCCGCGCATGCTCATCCCCCGGGCGATTTGGCCCGCAACCGGCGGTTCACCGCCTCGGGAAGCAGTGCCGAGACGTCGCCGCCGTGGCCCGCCACCTCCTTGGCCAGCGACGAGGACACGAACGAGTACCGCGGCGTGGTCGCCACGAAGAAGGTGTCCACACCGGCGATATGCCGGTTCATCTGAGCCATCTGCAGTTCGTACTCGAAGTCGGTTCCGGTCCGCAGGCCCTTGACGATCGCGGTCAGCCCGCGCGCCCGGACGAAGTCGACGACCAGACCCTCGCCGGCCTCCACCCGCAGGTTCGGCAGGTGGGCGGTGGCCTCCTCGATCATCTCGATCCGCTCCGGCACGCTGAACATCCCCGACTTGCCCGGGTTGGCCAGTACCGCCACGATCACCTGGTCGAACTGGGCTGCCGCACGCTCGAAAACGTCGATATGCCCCAGCGTCACCGGGTCGAACGACCCCGGGCACACTGCGCCGCTCATGGCTGATGACGCTAGCAGGCACCCACGGCGGCCGCCTCGATGCGCGAATCGCCGTAGCGGCGCTCCGGCCACGCGGTCCAGCCGGCCGGCCAGCTCAGCGGGGACGCGGACGCGGGCCGCTCCACCACGACCACGCTGCCCGGACCGACCCATCCGTTGCGGTTCAGTGCCGCCAGCGTGGCGGTCAGCTCCGCCGGCGCGATGTCGTAGGGCGGGTCGGCCAGCACCAGATCCATCGGTGCGTCGGCCGCAACGGCCAGAACCGCTGCGACCTGGGCGCGGCGAACGACCGCACCGGCTAACCCGACGGTCGCGATGTTGCGCGCGACGACCTCCGCGGCACGCCGGTCGGACTCCACGAAGACCACCGAGGCCGCCCCACGCGACAGCGCCTCCAGACCCAGCGCACCCGAGCCCGCGTAGAGGTCGAGCACCCGCAGGCCGTGGAAATCGCGTCGAGCCGCCAGCATGTTGAACAGTGCCTCGCGCACCCGGTCGGTGGTCGGCCTGGTTCCCCGGGCGGGTACGGCAAGCCGCCGGCCGCCCGCCGATCCGGCGACGATCCGGGTCACGGGGCTAGATCAGGGTCGACCAGTAGTCCCAGAAGCGGACCAGGATCAGCAGCAGCACCGCGGTGAACCACAGGGTGACCAGCGGCCAGCGCCAGTGATAGAGGGCTTGGGCCGCGGGGTTGGCCGCGAGCGGGCGCAACGCGATCGAGGCGACCACGACCAGCAGCGGGACGGTGACCGACCACACGACCATGCAGTACGGACAGAGCGCCCCGATCTCGTAGAGGGTCTCGTAGATCAGCCAGTGCACGAACACCACGCCCAGCGCGGTCCCGGCCGTCAGCCCGATCCAGTACCAGCGCGGCAGCGGAACCCGGGCCACCGCCAGCACGCCGGTCACCACGACCAGCGTGAACGACACGACTCCGATCAGCGGGTTGGGGAAGCCGAATGCCGACGCCTCCGGACGGACCATCACCGATCCGCAGGACAGCACCGGGTTGATGCTGCAGGAGGGCACGTAGCTGGGGTTGAGGAGCATCTCGATCTTCTCGATCAGCAGCGTGGCAGAGGCCCCCAGCCCGATGACACCGGCGATCAGTACCCACCACGCGCTGGGCCGTGGGACGACGACCCCGTCGGGCCCGCTCGCCTCGACCGGCGCCGGCTGCGGCGCGGCGGGCGCGGTGACGCTCACGGCGCGGTGGCCGGCGCGGCCGGAGCCGGCGGTGCCGCGGTGGGCATCAGGGCGGGAACCGGCCCCACGACCGACCTGATCTTGGCGAGGAGCTCCTGGGGCGTGGCCGGACTGATGTCCTCCCCGTTGAGCCGGATCGTCGGGGTGGCCTTGACCTTGGATGCGGCGGCCAGGCCCTTGACCATGTCGGTGTACCTGTTCTTGTTGACGCAGTCGGCGACGCCGCCCGACGCGCCCGCCTGGCGCGCGGTCTCGATCAGTGAGGCGTTATCGGGCCCGCCGCCGGAGCCTTCGGGGGGCTGCTGGGCGTACAGCGCGGCGTGGAAGCGAACGAACGCCTCCTTGTTCTCGTCGGCCACGCAGTACGCGGCGTTGGCGGCGCGCGCGGAGTAGCCCTTGTTGGTGGCGTTGAGGATCGAGACCAGGTAGTAGTCGACGGCTGCGGCGCCGCTCTGGACGATCTTGTCGATGGTGGGCCCGAAGGACTTCTCGAAGTCCCGGCAGTGCGGGCACTGGAAGTCCTCGTAGATGGCCAGCACCGCCTTCGGTTCCTCGGTGCCGTCCTTCTTGATCAGCGCATTGGAGGTGATCCGGACGGCCTGCACATCCGATTCGCTCTTCTTGTCGTTGTTCATCACGATGAAGAGCACCAGCCCGACGGCGAAGAAGACCACCAGCGCGGTCAATCCCAGCCGCACGGCCAGGTCGCGCTTGCGGTCCTGGGCTTTCAGGTCGTAGCGGGGGGTGCTCTTCTTCTTGGTGGCCACGGGATCCTCGCTGTCAGTGGTTCCGGCGCTTCCAGAGTACCGGCGTACCCCCGCAACGCCGTATCAGATCGGGTCTCGGACCCGGGGTCAGACGCGGGTCAGGTGTGCCCGCAGCGCCGAGATCATCTCCGCGTTGGCCCGGGCGGTCCCGCCGCCGAGCGCGTTGAGATTCAGAAAAGCGTGGATCATCGGCCCCATACAGCGGTGGTCGACGGCCACCCCCGCCTCGCGCAGCCTGTCGGCGTACTGACCGCCCTCGTCGCGCAGCGGGTCGAAACCCGCGGTCACCACCAGCGCCGGCGACAGGCCCGTCAGGTTCTCGGCCAGCAGCGGCGACACCAGCGGGTCGGTGGCCTCCAGACCAGAACCCTCCAGGTATTGCCCCTGGAACCAGTCCATGTCGTGTTTGGTCAGCAGGAATCCGTTGGCCAGCAGGGTGCGCGAACGAGAGCCCCCGCGCAGGTCGGTGACCGGATAGATGAGCCACTGCAGCGCCGGCAGCGGGTCACCGGCGTCGCGGGCCAGCCGGGTGACGACGGCGGCCAGGCAGCCGCCCGCACTATCGCCGCCGACCGCTACCCGGTGCGGGTCGGCGCCCAGCTCGCCGGCGTGCATCCTGGCCCAGCGATAGACGGCGAGGGCGTCGTCGACGGCGGCCGGCGCCTTGTGCTCGGGAGCCAGGCGGTAGTCGACGGCCAGCACGTGCACGCCGGCATCCCGGCAGATCAGCCGGCAGGCCGAATCGTGGGTCTCCAGATCGCCGAAGACGAACCCGCCACCGTGAAAGAAGACCAGCAGCGGCGCCGGCGCCCCGCCACCCGGCGGGCGGTAGTGCCGTCCGGGAAGAACCCCGGCCGGGCCCGGGATGCTGACCGGGCTGATCTCGGCGACGCGGACGCCCGGCTCGTCGAGGGCACCGGTGAGCTGACTGCTGCCGGCGCGGGTGGCCGCGACGTTGTCCGCGACGACAAGGCCCTCGAGCCCGGTCCTGCGCTGCGCGGCGAGCATGAGTTGCAGCGACGGGTCCAGCGTGTTGCCGTCGATGGTGATCGTGCGGCCGCCGGAGAGCAGTCGCGCGGCGCGCTCGGGCAGCCGGGGAATGAATTTGACGCCCACGCGGTTGGCCGCGGCCAGAACCCGTTGCCGCGCGGCGTGGCGTCCCGGTGCGGACCTCTGCGCGCCCGCCGTGTTCGCGGTCCTCGCCGCTCCTGCCGTCATCACGGACCCCCTCTTGCACGCACGGCCACACGCACCGGCCGCGCGCGTCGTGCGAAGCTTACGCGTCCGCTCCGAGCCCGCTCGCTACTATCGACGGGTCGGTGACCTCCCACCGCACGCGCAATCACAGGCAGGTGACATGACGCAGACGGCCGGGGTTCCCACCGTCACCCTCAATGACGACCACGTCGTCCCGGTGTTGGGCTTCGCCGCCGCCGAGGTCGCACCGGCACAGGTCGAGGCGGCGGTCACCGCGGCGCTGGAGGCGGGCTACCGGCTCATCGACGCCGGACCCGGCGACGGCATCGAGGAGGCCGTCGGTCGCGCGGTCGCCAAGTCCGGAATCCCCCGCGACGAGATATTCGTCAGCACCAAACTGGCGACCGCCGACCAGGGCTTCCAATCAGCGCAGGACAGCTGCCGGGCCAGCCTGGCGCGGCTGGGCCTGGACTACCTCGATCTCTACCTGATCGACTGGCCCGCCGAGGAGAACGGCAAGTACATCGACGCCTGGGGCGGGATGATGAAGTCCAAGGAGGTCGGCGACACCCGCTCGATCGGCGCGAGCAACTTCACCGCCGAGCAGTTGTCGAACATCATGGACCTGTCTTTCTTCACCCCCGCGGTCAACCAGGTCGAACTGCATCCGCTGCTCGACCAGGCCCAGCTGCGCGCGATGCATGCCGAGCACTCGATCCGCACCGAGTCCCGGGCGCCACTCGGCTCGGACACGCTGTTGGAGAATCCGGCCATCACGGCGGCGGCAGGAGAGCACGGAAAATCCCCGGCGCAGGTCGTGATCCGATGGAATCTGCAACTGGGCAACATCGTGCTCCCGGGTTCGGTGAACCCCGCGGAGATCGCGGAGAGCATCGCGGTCTTCGACTTCGAGTTGACCGACGCGCAGATGCAGGCCATCAGCGGTCTCTGAGTCGCGCTCAGCCCGACGGACAGGCCGTAGCGGCCGCGGTCAACTCCCGTGCCGAGGGTTTGTCCACCGGCAGTCCGTACCCGCGCAGCACCGCGATGAACTGCATGGCGTACTGACAGCGGAACGCGGCGTTGGGTGGCAGCCAGGTGGCCGGTGGCTGATCGCCCTTGTCCTGATTGGCCTGCCCGTCCACCGCGAGCAGATTGGCCGGATCGTTGGCGAAACGCTTGCGCATCGCATCGCTCCACCCGCGCGCGCCCATGTCCCACGCATAGGCCAGCGGCACGATGTGGTCGATCTGCACCGACGCGCCGACCCCGTCACCGCGGACGAAGGCCAGTGCGGCGTTGGTGTAGGGATCGCGCAGTGTGCCGCGCGCGACGGCACGCGGGCAGCGCGTGATCGCGACGTAGGTCTTGTCGACCAGGTCTCGCTCGAGGATGTCGTTTCGGGTGTCACAGCCGTTATGACCACCGGGCGCGGAGTTCTCGTCGTCCCAGGCGTCGCCGAAAGCCGAGCGACGGTAGTCGTCGCCGCGGACACGGGTCTCGACGACCGCGACACCGGACAGCACGTCGACACCCGGTCGCACCGTCGGCGGCGCGGTACCCGCCGACGAACCGGTACGACCGGCCGTCGACACCACCTGCACGGCGACGACGACGGCCAGCACCGCCAGCGCCGCCAGCCACAGCAGCGGCATGCGTCTCATGCCTTGTCCAGATAGTCGATACGGTCAGTTCCGGTGAACGGCCCCGCCAACACGGCCATCCCGGAGTCGCACGGATCGGCGGCATAGACCGACTCGCACAGTTCGCGCGCGGCGACGATGACGTCGAGGTGCTCGGCGAGGGACAGGAAACGCAGGGTGATCGGCCGTCCGGACTGAGTGAGCCCGAGTACGTCTCCCTCCTTGCGCTCCCGGAGATCGAGATCGGCCAGCGCGAAACCGTCGAGCGTGCCCGCCACCGCAGTCAGCCGCTCACCGGCCCTGGAAGACTCCGGCAACTCCGTGACCAGCAGGCACAAACTCGCGTGCGGGCCGCGGCCGATCCGGCCGCGCAACTGGTGCAGCTGGCTGATCCCGAACCGGTCGGCATCCATCACGACCATCATGGTCGCGTTGGGAACGTCGACGCCCACCTCGATCACCGTCGTGCACACCAGCACGTCGATCTGACCGTCGCGGAACGCCGTCATCACCGAGTCCTTCTCCTCGGCGGGCAGCCGTCCATGCATCAGCCCCAGCCGCAGACCCGCAAGCGGCCCGGTGCGCAGCCGGTCGTAGAGCTCGACGACGGTGACCGGGCCTGCGCCGCCGGGCTCGCCGTCGTCCTCATCGATGCGGGAGGCCACCACGTAGGCCTGCCGGCCGGCGGCGACCTCCTCGGACACCCGCTGCCAGGCGCGGTTCAGCCAGCGCGGCTTCTCCCCCGCGAAGATCGTGTTGGTGGTGATCGGCCGGCGCCCCCGCGGAAGCTCGCGCAGCGTCGAGGTCTCCAGGTCTCCGAACACGGTCAGCGCGACGGTGCGCGGGATGGGTGTCGCCGTCATCACCAACAGGTGGGGCGTCAGGCCCGCGGGAGCCTTGGCGCGCAACCGGTCCCGCTGCTCGACACCGAACCTGTGCTGCTCGTCGACCACGACCAGACCGAGCCGATCGAATTCGACGGCGTCCTGCAGCAGCGCGTGGGTACCGATCACAATGCCGGACTGCCCGGCGGCCACCTCGTCGCGCACCTGTCGTTTCCGCCCGGCCGTCATCGACCCGGTCAGCAGCGACACCCGGGTCGCGCCCTCCTCGCCACCGAGTTCTCCGGCCATCGCCAGCGGCCCCAGGACGTCGCGGATGGACCGGGCGTGCTGTGCGGCAAGCACCTCGGTGGGAGCCAGCAGGGCGCACTGATATCCCGCGTCGATCATCTGCAGCATCGCCAGCACCGACACGATGGTCTTGCCGGATCCCACCTCGCCCTGTAGCAGCCGGTTCATCGGTCTGGTCGCGGCCAGTTCCGCCGAGATCACCTCGAGAACCTCACGCTGTCCGGCGGTGAGCTCGAACGGCAGGCGCGCGGTCAGCGCGGCGCACAGGCCGTCCGGACGGTGTGGGGCGGCCGGTCCGGATCCGGCGAGCTCACCATGTCTGCGCTGCACCAGGGCCCACTGCAGGCCGACCGCCTCGTCGACGGTCAGTCGCGCCCGGGCCCGCTCCCGCTCCCGCGCGTTCTCCGCGATGTGGATGGCTCGCAGCGCGGTGTCCTCAGACGCGAGATCGTGCTGGCGCAGAAAGGCTTCCGGAAGCGGCTCACCGATCGGGTCGAGCACGGCGAGCACCTGACGTACGCAGGCGTAGATGTCCCAGCTCTGCAGTTTCGCGCTGGCCGCGTAGATCGGGAAGAAGTCACGCTCGAACTCCGACATCACCAGTTCGCCGGCCTCGGTCCGGGCGGTATCGGCGATCGTCTTGAGCGACTTCGTTCCGAAGGCGCCCTTGGGTGAGTCCAGCACCAGGAAGTCGGGATGGGTCAGCTGCATGGTGCCCTTGAAGAAGCCCACCTCTCCGGACAGCATCAGCCGGGTGTTGGGCACCAGGCCCTTCTTGAGGTACTTGGCGTTGAAGAAGGTGGCGGTGACCTTCGGTCGCCGGTTGCGCAGTGTGACGACCAGATACTCCCGACGGGGCGCACGGTTGGTCCAGCGCGTCTCGGCCGTGGCGATCTCGTCGACGAGGGTGATGTGCTCGCCCTCCGCGGGCGGATCGCGCTCCTCGCCGAGCACGGTCATGCCGTTGCTGTATTTACGCGGGTAGTGGCGGAGCAGGTCATCAACGTTTCGGATCCCGAAGACGTCATCCAGCAGCCGGGCCGCCCGCTCCCCCAGGATGCCGTCGAGCCGGTCGGTGAGGGCCGCCACTGCTAACCGCCACCTCCGTGTCGACCCGGCTTACGGCGCCAGCCTAGCCAGACCCGACGACAGGGGAATTCAGCCCACGCTGGCCGTTTTGGTGTTGCGAACGCACCGACGGTATCCTGGGGTTTCGCTTTCACGAACCATCCCCGAAGGAGCGTGCCATGGCTGCCGTGTGCGATGTCTGCGGCAAGGGCCCCGGGTTCGGCAAGGCGGTGTCGCATTCGCACCGGCGCACCAGCCGACGCTGGAACCCGAACATCCAGACCGTGCACGCCGTGGACCGCCCGGGCGGCAACCGGAAACGTGTGAACGTCTGCACCTCCTGCCTCAAGGCGGGCAAGGTCACCCGCGGCTGAGCCCGTCGGCGGGAAGCCGCCAGTCGACCGGCTCCGCACCCATTCCGGCCAGGAGCTCGTTGGCCCGGCTGAACGGCCGGGAACCGAAGAACCCCCGGCTCGCCGACAGCGGTGACGGATGCGCTGACTCGATGACCGCGCTGCGGCCTCCCGACAGGATCGGCGCCAGGGAACTCGCATCGCGGCCCCACAGAACCGCCACCAGCGGCTGACCGCGGTCGGCCAGAGCACGGATCGCGCACTCGGTCACCGCCTCCCAGCCCCGGCCCCGATGCGACGCCGGGTTGCCCGGCTGCACCGTCAGCACCCGGTTGAGCAGCAGGACGCCGCGCTGCGCCCACGGGGTCAGGTCCCCGGAGGACGGCTCCGGGTAGCCGAGATCGGAGCGATACTCGGCGAAGATGTTGGCCAGGCTGCGCGGCAGTGGCCGCACGTCGGGAGCCACCGAGAAGCTGAGTCCCACGGCATGTCCGGGCGTGGGATACGGGTCCTGCCCGACGATCAGTACCCGGACCGCGTCGAAGGGAAAGGTGAAGGCGCGCAGAACATTCGGACCGGCCGGCAGGTAGCGCCTGCCGGCGGCCACCTCGGTGCGCAGGAAGTCGCCCATCCGCGCCACCTGATCGGCGACCGGCGCGAGCGCCGTGGCCCAGCCATCGTCGACGAGATCACCGAGCGGTCGCGCCGTCACGATCGACAACCTAACCGACCGATCAGCCGGCGGACCCCGGCTCGAATGACTGCCAACCCGCCGGTCCGGCCCAGGGCCGCCCATCGAGGAGCACGGCGGCCGCTCCCGTCCGCACCGTTCCGATCCGGCGCCATCCCGGCGGGAGCGCCCCCGCGAAGCTGGCCACCAAAGCGTGGTCCTCACCGCCGCCCAGGACCAGCGACCAGGGGTCGACCCCGGCCGATCGCGCGGCCGGGCTGACGGCCTCGACGTCGGTTCGCAGATCCGCACCGCTCAGATCGATCACCACTCCCGATGCGGCGGCCAGATGCCCGAGATCAGCCAGCAGGCCGTCGGAAACGTCGGTCATGGCCTCGGCGCCGGCTTCGGCGGCGACCGGTCCCTGACCGTAGGGCGGCTCGGGCACGAGGTGGCGGCGGTGCTCGGGCAGCTGTCCCCCGATTCCGCGTCGCAGCAGTTCCAGCCCGGCCGCCGACCGGCCCAGTTCGCCGGCGATCGCGATCACCGACCCGGGGCGGGCCCCACTGCGGCGCACCGGCGCTCGACCGCCGAGGTCGCCCAGGGCGGTGACCGAGACCACCCACTGCGGGCTGGCGACCAGGTCACCGCCGACCACGGCAGCCCCCACCCGCCCGGCCTCCGCCCACAGCCCGTCGGCCAGCTCGCCGACCCGGGCCGCCGGGGTCGACGGCGGGGCACCGAATGCGACGACGAACGCCGTCGGCCGCGCACCCATCGCCTCGATGTCGGCCGCGTTCTGGGCGATCGCCTTGCGGCCGACGTCATGCGGCGTGGACCAATCCAACCGGAAGTGCCTGCCCTCGATGAGCATGTCGGTGGACAGCACGGCCCGTCCGTCGGGGGTGTCGACCACCGCGGCGTCGTCACCCGGGCCCACCCGCACCCCGGCCCCGACCGGCCGGCCCGCGACGAGGTGCGCGATGACGGCGAACTCACCCAGCGAGGACAGCGTCGGACCGGGCCCCTCGGGAACGGCTCCGGCCACGGTGTTGTCCTCCGGGTTCTCCTCCGGCCCTGCGGTAGGTTGAGTCCGTCAGTCTAGGGCCGCCGGCGAGGAGACCTCCAGATGCGAGGCGCGCAGGGCGATCCCGCCGATGATCTCGGGACTCCGCGCATCGTCCTGGTCGCCACGCTGGTTCTCGCGGTCGCGGCGGTGGGCACGGGGCTGGGGATCGCCGCGACCCGCCGAGCCCCGTCCGGCCCGGTGGCCATCCCGGCGGTTCCCGCCCCGCAGGCGGAGTCACCGGAGTGCCGAGCGCTGATCGCGACCCTGCCCGAACGGCTCGGCGACTTCCGCCGCGTGGATACCGTCCAGCCCACCCCGCCCGGGACCGCGGCGTGGCGCGCGGAGGGCAACCCGGTGATCCTGCGCTGCGGGCTGGAGCGCCCGGCGGAGTTCGTGGTCGGCTCACCGATCCAGCAGGTCGATCAGGTGCAGTGGTTCCGACTCGACGACGCCGACACCGGGCGCAGCACCTGGGTCTGCGTCGACCGGCCGGTCTACCTCGCGTTGACCCTGCCCACCGGATCCGGACCGGCGCCGATCCAGACCCTCTCCGCGGTCATCGACCGCAGCATGCCGGCCATACCGATCCGGCCGGGTCCGCCGCGCTGACTCTCAGCGCAGACCCGTGCCGCGGGCCAGCGCGGTGTCGACCATCGTGGCCACCAGGGTCGGGTAGTCCACCCCGCTGGCCGCCCACATGCGCGGGAACATCGAGATCGTGGTGAAGCCGGGCATGGTGTTGATCTCGTTGAGCACCGGCCCGGCCTCGGTGAGGAAGAAGTCGACCCGGGCCAGGCCCTGGCAGTCCAGCGCGGTGAAGGCGCGAATCGCCATGGAACGAATGTCGTCGGCGACGGTGTCGTCGAGTGCGGCCGGGACGTCGAGTTCGGCGACGTCGTCGAGGTATTTCGTGTCGAAGTCGTAGAAGCCGCCCGCCCTGATCTCGCCGAGCGTGCTGGCGCGGATCGAACCGTCCGGGAACTCGAGCACCCCGCACTCCAGTTCACGGCCCTCGACGGCCGCTTCGATGAGGATCTTCGGGTCGTGGCGGCGGGCGGCGGCGATCGCGGCGGGCAGGTCGCCGGCGCCGGCGACCCGGCTGACGCCGATCGAGGATCCGCCACGGGCGGGCTTGACGAACAGCGGGAAGCCCAGGCGGTCGAGATCCGCCCGGTCCGGGCAGCTCTGGTTGGCCCGGAGCACGAGGTACTCGCCGAGGGGCAGGCCGGCGCCGCCCAGCAGCTTCTTGGCGAACTCCTTGTCCATGCCGGCGGCGCTGGCGAACACGCCCGCCCCGACGTAGGGCAGACCCGCCAGCTCGAGCAGGCCCTGGATGGTGCCGTCCTCGCCGTAGGGCCCGTGCAGCACGGGGAACACGACGTCCACCGACGCCAGGATCTCGGGCGCCAGGGCCAGCGGGGAGACCGAGTCGCCGACCACCTCCGGCAGATGCCCGTCGACGATCTCCAGTTCCTCCGGGCTGGCGTCGGTGCGCAGCCACGCACCGTCGCGGGTGATGCCGACCGCGACCACGTCGAAGCGCAGCGGGTCGAGGTGACGAAGGATGCTGCCGGCCGACACACACGAGATCGCGTGCTCGGAACTGCGGCCGCCGTAGACCACCGCGACACGGACCCGGGAGTCGCGGCGCGGCGGGCCGGGGCGGGGAGTCACAACCTAGAGAGGCTACAGCCCGAAGATCAGCAGCCGTCGAGAGCGCGCCCGAGGTCGGACACCAGATCGTCGGTGTCCTCGATGCCCGCGGAGATCCGGGCGAATCCGTCCGGCACCCGGTCACCCCAGCGCGCACGGCGGTCCACCGTGGTGTGGAGTCCGCCGAAACTCGTCGCACCGACCAGCAGCGCGCTGCGTTCGACCAGGGCGTGCACCGCACGGGCATCGGCGAGCTCGACCGACACCAGGCTGCCGAACCGCCGCATCTGGTCCGCGGCCGCCGCGTGCGCGGGATCACCGGGCAGGCCCGGATAGCGCACCGCACGGACGCGCGGATGTCCCTGCAGGGCGGTCGCGATTGCCAGGGCGTTCTGGCACTGGCGCTCGAAGCGCAGCCCGAAACTGCCCACGCCGCGCAGCACCAGCCACGCCTCGAACGCGCCGAGGACCGCACCGCCCAGCAGGCGTTCGGCCGCGACCGCCGCCATCAGGTCGGCGTCGTTGCCGGCGACGTATCCGGCGAGGACATCACTGTGACCGGCCAGCGCCTTGGTCGCACTGCCCACTACGAGATCCGCACCCAGCGACAACGGCTGCTGGCCCAGCGGTGTCGCGGTGGTGTTGTCCACCACCAGCCGGCTGCCCCGGCGGCGACAGATCGCGGCCAGCCGCGACAGGTCGACCACGTCCAGTCCGGGATTCGTCGGGGTCTCGGCGAAGACCAGGTCGGCGCCCTCGGCTGCGTCGCAGAACTGCGCCGCACCGGCTTCGCGCACCGTGACCCCCAGGGGGGCAAGGCTTTCCCGGGCGTAGCGCCGTACCTGGAGATAGCCGTCGGAGGGAACCGCGAGCACCGTGCCGGGCCGGGCCAGCGTCCGCAGTGCCGCGGTCACCGCGGCCATCCCGGAGCTGAACGCGACCGCCGCCGCCGCACCCTCCAGCCGGGACAGTGCCGACTCCAACCGGTCCCAGCCGGGGCTGGACTGGCGGCCGTAGGTGTGCGGTTCGGCGCCCTCGTCGGAGGAAAGGTGGAAGGCTGACGCGGGAACGGGGACCCCGCCGATCGGCTGACCTGCAACGGCCTCGGAGCCGACCGCCGCGACGGCGCGCGTCGAATCGCCGTACGCGGGACCGTCGGCGTCTGTTCGGCCGCTGTGCCCCACGTGCTCAACCTAGTCGTGTCGGCTCGTGGCGGCGCTGGCAGGATGACGCCCGTGAGCGGCACCCCCGATGTCGGCGTGATCATCGCCGTCAAGCGTCTCGCCGTCGCCAAGACCCGGCTCTCGCAACTTTTTCCCGGTGCCGCCCGTGAGCGTGTGGTGCTCGCGATGCTCGTCGACACCATCGCCGCGGCCCGGGCGGTGCCGGACGTCACCTCGGTGACGGTGGTGACCCCGGATCGGGACGCGGCCGCAGCAGCCCGCGAGCTGGGCGCGGTCGTGGTGGACGACCCGACGCCGCCGCGGCACCCCGACCCGCTCAACAACGCCGTGCGGGAGGCCGGCCACACCGTCGGCGGAGCGGTCGGCGGAGCGGTCAACATCGCCGTGGTGCAGGGTGATCTTCCGGCTCTGCGCGCGGACGAACTGGGCCGGGCGCTGGGGGCGGCCCGCGCGCATCCGCGAAGCTTCGTCGCTGACCGGCACGGTACGGGCACCGCCGCCCTCTTCGCGTTCGGCGTGCCGCTGGATCCCCGCTTCGGAGCTCGCTCGGCGGCACTCCATCGCGACTCCGGCGCAGTCGAACTCAGCGGTACCTGGCCGGGCCTGCGCTGCGATATCGACACCCCCGATGACCTCGACGAGGCCTACCGGCTGGGGATCGGCCCTGCGACCAGCGCCGCCATCGGGAACGGTCGAGCGCTGCGAAGATGAACTCTTGAGTGTCTTGGCCCAGTGGCCATCCACCGATTTCGCAGATAGGGGATGATGACGCCATGACGGATTCGGAGATCTTGTCCCCCGCGACCGACACCGACCGGGAGGACGGCTCGCCGGATGCCACACCCGATGCCACACCCGATGCCCCGCCGGCCGCCACCGCCGCCGCGGTCGAGAACCCGCTACCCGAGGACCGCTATCTCAACCGGGAACTGAGCTGGCTGGACTTCAACGGCCGCGTGCTCGCGCTGGCAGCCGACACCTCGCTGCCGCTGCTGGAGCGAGCGAAGTTCCTGGCGATCTTCGCGTCCAATCTCGACGAGTTCTACATGGTTCGGGTCGCCGGACTCAAACGCCGCGACGAGATGGGGCTGTCGGTGCGTTCCGCGGACGGTCTCACCCCGCGCGAGCAACTCCGTCTCATCGGCGAGCGGACCCAGCAGTTGGCCACCCGCCATGCCCAGGTGTTCCGGGAGTCGGTGCGCCCGGCCCTGGCCGAGCAGGGCATCCACATCGTCACCTGGTCCGATCTGACCGAGGCCGATCGCAACGAGCTGTCCTCCTATTTCTCTGAGCAGGTCTTCCCGGTGCTCACACCGTTGGCCGTCGATCCCGCCCACCCCTTCCCGTTCGTCAGCGGCCTGAGCCTGAACCTGGCCATCACCGTGCGTTCCCCAGAGGACGGCGGTGAACACTTCGCCCGGATCAAGGTGCCCGACAACGTCGATCGGTTCGTGCGGCTGCGGCCCACCGAGGACCAGCCGTCGGTCATCCGGTTCCTGCCGATGGAGGAACTGATCGCCGCCTTCCTCCCGGTGTTGTTCCCCGGGATGGAGGTCGTCGAGAAGCACGCGTTCCGGATCACCCGCAACGCGGACATGGACGTCGAGGACCGCGACGAGGACCTGCTGCAGGCCCTGGAGCGGGAACTGGCCCGGCGCCGCTTCGGCCCGCCGGTGCGCCTGGAGATCTCGGGACACATGTCCGAGCACATGCAGGGCCTGCTGCTGCGGGAACTGGACGTCCACCCCGGTGACGTGGTTCTCCTACCCGGCCTGCTGGATCTCTCCGCGCTGTGGCAGGTCTACGCGGTCGACCGGCCGTCTCTGAAGGACCCACCCTTCGTGCCGGCGACACACCCGGCATTCGGGGAGACCGGCAAGAGCATCTTCGCCACCCTGCGCGACGGCGACGTCTTCGTCCACCATCCTTACGAATCGTTCTCCACCAGTGTGCAGCGCTTCGTCGAGCAGGCCGCCGCCGATCCGGACGTGCTGGCGATCAAACAGACGCTCTACCGAACCTCTGGCGACTCACCCATCGTCAATGCCCTCATCGAGGCCGCCGACGCGGGCAAGCAGGTCGTCGCGCTGGTGGAACTGAAGGCACGATTCGACGAGCAGGCCAACATCAAGTGGGCACGCGCACTGGAAGACGCCGGCGTGCATGTGGTCTACGGCCTGGTGGGACTGAAGACGCACTGCAAGACGTGCCTGGTCGTGCGCCGGGAGGGCTCGACGATTCGGCGTTACTGCCACATCGGCACCGGCAATTACAACCCCAAGACCGCCCGCCTGTACGAGGACGTCGGCCTGCTGACCGCCGCACCCGATCTCGGGGCCGACCTGACCGATCTGTTCAACTCGCTGACCGGCTACTCGCGCAAGGTGAGCTACCGCAACCTGTTGGTCGCACCGAACGGAATCCGCAAAGGCATCCTGGAGCGGATCGAGCGCGAGGTGGCCGCCCACGGTCAGGGCCGGGACAGCCTGATCCGGATCAAGGCCAACGCCATCGTCGACGAGCAGATCATCGACGGCCTCTACCGGGCATCCCAGGCCGGGGTGCGCGTCGAGGTTGTCGTGCGCGGCATCTGCGCGCTGCGTCCAGGCGTCGACGGTTTCTCGGAGAACATCGCGGTTCGGTCCATCCTGGGCCAGTTCCTCGAGCATTCGCGGATCATGCATTTCCGCGCGATCGACGAGTTCTGGATCGGCAGCGCCGACATGATGCACCGTAATCTCGACCGCCGGGTCGAGGTGATGGCCCAGGTCAAGGATCGCCGCATCACCGCGTATCTCGACGACGTCTTCGAGTCGGCGATGCATCCGTCGACCCGGTGCTGGGAACTCGGACCCGACGGCAGCTGGACCGCCGCTCCCCAGGACGGCCACCAGGTCCGCGACCACCAGGTCTGGCTGATGGAAAGGCACCGGCAGTCCTGAGGACACGTGCGGGTTCCGGCGCAGCCGGAACCCGGCTTCGTGCCGACGAGCAGCCGAAGAGCACCCGTGAAATCACCAAAGAAACAGCGGGCCGCCAGCGAGCCGGTGCTGGCGGCGGGAGCGGTGCTGTGGCGACCCGACCCGGACTCACCGGGCGCACAGATCGCCGTCGTCCACCGTCCCCGGTACGACGACTGGTCGTTGCCGAAGGGCAAGGTCGATCCGGGCGAGACCGAACCGGTCGCCGCCGCACGTGAGATCGCCGAGGAGACCGGCCAGCGCGCCCATCTGGGCCGCCGGCTGGCCCGGGTCAGCTATCCGATCCCCGGCGGAACGAAGGTCGTGCACTACTGGGCGGCCCGGGCCGCGGGCGGTGAGTTCGTGCCCGGCCCCGAGGTGGATCACCTGCTGTGGCTGCCCCCGTCGGAGGCGGCACGACGACTGACCTATCCCGCCGACCGCAAGATGGTCACCAGGCTTGTCAAAAAACCGTTCGACACCCAGACCGTGCTCATCGTGCGGCACGGCACCGCAGGCCGGAAGGCCCGCTATCGCGGTGAGGATCGCAAACGGCCGCTGGACTCCACCGGCCGTTCACAGGCGGAGTCGCTGGTGCCGCAACTGCTGGCCTTCGGCGCCACCAACGTGTACGCCGCCGACCGCCTGCGCTGCATCCAAACCGTCAAGCCTCTGGCCGACGAGTTGGGCGTGCCGATCACCGTCGAGGCGACGTTGACCGAGGAGGCCTACGCCGAGAACCCGAAGGCCGCGCACCGACGCGTCCTCGAGATCGCCGCCTCGGGCGGCACACCGGTGATCTGCACGCAGGGCAAGGTCATCCCCTACCTGATCGACTGGTGGTGTGCGCGCGACGAGGTCAAGCCCGCGAAGTCGCGCAACCGCAAGGGCAGCACCTGGATCCTGTCGCTGGCCGAGGGCCGACTGGTTGCAGCGGATCACCTGCCCAGTCCGCTGGCCGCAAAGTAGCAAGTGGCAAGCAGCAAGTAGCAAGTAGCAAGTAAAAAGTCCCCAGACGCGAGTACGCCGCGGACCTCGCGGCCCGCGGCGTACTCGTCTCCCTGGCTTAGCGGCGACCGCGACGGGCCGGGGCCCGCTTCGCGGCCTTGCGGGCCGGAGCCCGCTTCGCCACCTTCTTGGCCGCGGCCTTGCGGGCCGGAGCCTTGCGCACGGCCTTTCTGGCCGTCTTGCGGGCCGGCGCCTTCTTGGCGGCCTTGCGCACCGTCTTCTTTGCGGCCTTACGGGCCGGCGCCTTCTTGGCAGCCTTCTTGGCGGCCTTGCGGGCCGGGGCCTTCTTGGCGGCCTTCTTGACGGCCTTCTTCACGGCCTTGCGGGCCGGCGCCTTCTTCGCGGCCTTCTTCACGGCCTTGCGGGCCGGCGCCTTCTTCGCGGCCTTCTTGACGGCCTTCTTCACGGCCTTGCGGGCCGGCGCCTTCTTCGCAGCCTTCTTGGCGGCCTTGCGAGCCGGGGCCTTCTTTGCAACTTTCTTCACAGCAGCCTTCCTAACTGCGCCACCAGCGGCGCCTCGTTTGACAGCGGGTCCTTCATTCGGGAGTGTTTGTGCACCGGAGACGATTGCTTTGAACTGAGCCCCCGGCCGAAACGCGGGGACAGAGGTTGGCAAAACCTTGACCGTCTCGCCTGTTCGCGGGTTTCGCGCTACGCGAGCGGCCCGGCGACGGCGTTCGAATACCCCGAAGCCGGTGATGGTCACGCTGTCACCTCTTTGAACAGCGCGCACAATTGCGTCGACCAGGTTCTCAACAGCCTCAGTCGCCTGACGGCGATCGGTGTTCGTCCGAGACGTGAGAACCTCGATCAACTCTGCTTTGTTCATTCACATCCTCCCAAACAGTGGTCCCCTCTGGACCAACTGCGAAACACGGTAAACCCTCTCCTACCAGATATCGATGAGCCACGCGCAATTTCATACGAGTGCTTGAAGATTTTTTTCGGGCCGAAAACCGCTTTCGCGCGGTGGTTTGCGTGTCCGCGGGCGACATTCGGTGACGGTGTGCGCTCGGCGCAACATCGCCGCAGCGACGGCGTCAGGGCAGCGTTATGCGCGGCTTCCACGGCGGACGGCGCGCCTCGAAAATCTCAATCTCCGGGAGTTTTCGCAGCGTAAGGGCTATGTCGTCGAGCCCTTCGAGTAGTCGCCACGCGGTGTAGTCGTCAATCGTGAAGGGCACCACGACTGTTGCCGCGGCAATGGTCCGATTGCGGAGATCGACGGTGATTTCCAGCCCGGGGTGCTCTTCGATCAGCTTCCACAACAACTCGACGTCATCCTGGGCCACTTCGGCGGCGAGCAGACCCGCCTTGCCGGCATTGCCGCGGAAGATATCGGCGAATCGGGACGAGATCACCACCCGGAACCCGTAGTCCATCAAGGCCCAGACGGCATGTTCGCGCGAGGATCCGGTGCCGAAATCGGGTCCGGCAACCAGCACCGAGCCCCGATCGAAGGGGCTCTGGTTGAGCACGAAGGAGGGATCCGCACGCCACGCGGCGAACAGACCGTCCTCGAAACCCGTTCGGGAAACGCGCTTGAGGTACACCGCCGGAATGATCTGGTCGGTATCCACATTGGACCGACGCAGCGGCACACCGACTCCGATGTGTGTGCGGAATGCCTCCATCAAGCACCCCCCTCAGCAGTCCAGATCCGCCGGTGAAGACAGCGTTCCCCGCACGGCGGTGGCGGCGGCGACCACCGGCGACACCAGGTGCGTGCGGCCGCCCTTGCCCTGCCGGCCCTCGAAGTTCCGGTTCGAAGTCGACGCGCAGCGCTCACCGGGTGCGAGCTGATCGGGATTCATACCCAGGCACATCGAGCAGCCCGCCTGGCGCCACTGGGCGCCCGCCGCGGTGAAGATCTCACCGAGGCCTTCGGACTCGGCCTGCGCGCGCACCCGCATCGAACCGGGAACGATGAGCATCCGGACCCCGTCGGCGACCCGTCGCCCGCGCAGCACCTCGGCCACCGCCCGCAGGTCCTCGATGCGGCCATTGGTGCAGGAGCCGACGAAGACCGCGTCGACGGCGATGTCGCGCATCGGTGTACCCGGGCGCAGATCCATGTAAGCCAGCGCCTTCTCGGCGGAGAGTCGCTCCGCGTCGTCGGTCATCAGCTCAGGGTCCGGCACCGCCGCCGACAGCGGCACGCCCTGGCCCGGGTTGGTGCCCCAGGTGACGAACGGGCTCAGGGCGGTCGCATCGACGTGAATCTCGATGTCGAACTCCGCGCCGTCGTCGGTGCGCAGCCGGTCCCATTCGGCGAGGGCGGCGTCCCAGTCGCGACCGCGCGGCGCGTACGGGCGCCTCCGCAGGAACTCGTAGGTGGTCTGGTCGGGCGCGACCATCCCGGCCCGCGCGCCGGCCTCGATGCTCATGTTGCAGATCGTCATGCGGCCCTCCATCGAGAGTGACTCGATGGTGCTGCCCCGGTATTCGATGACGTGGCCCTGGCCGCCGCCGGTACCGATCTTGGCGATGACCGCCAGGATGATGTCTTTGGCGCCGACGCCGGGGGGCAGGGAGCCTTCGACGTTGACCGCCATCGTCTTGAAGGGACGCAGCGGCAGGGTCTGGGTGGCCAGCACGTGCTCCACCTCGGAGGTGCCGATACCCATCGCCAGAGCACCGAACGCGCCGTGCGTCGAGGTGTGACTGTCGCCACAGACGATCGTCATCCCTGGCTGGGTGAGACCGAGCTGCGGACCCATCACGTGCACGATCCCCTGCTCGGGATCGCCCATCGAGTGCAGCCGGATTCCGAACTCCGCACAGTTTCGCCGCAGCGTCTCGACCTGCGTGCGCGACACCGGGTCGGCGATGGGCTTGTCGATGTCGATCGTGGGCACGTTGTGGTCCTCGGTCGCAAGTGTGAGGTCGGGCCGGTGCACCGCGCGGCCGGCCAGGCGCAGGCCGTCGAACGCCTGCGGGCTGGTGACCTCGTGGATGAGGTGGAGATCGATGTAGATCAGGTCGGGTTCGCGCGCCGCGCCGGCCCCGGCCCCGGCCACGACCACGTGGTCAGCCCACACTTTCTCCGGCAGGGTTCGTGCTGGTTTCATGGTGGGCCAATTATGAACCGTCGGGGACACGGCGGGCATCCGGGCCTGTAACCATCCGGGCCTGTAACACTGTCTGCCATGGGTAACCAGCGCAAGCAGATCGTCATGTCCGACGGCGAGATCACCGATTTCGTCGCTCGCAGCCGGACCGGCACGCTGGCCACCGTCGGACCCGACGGCCAGCCCCATCTCGTCGCGATGTGGTTCGGGATCGTCGGGGGCGACATCTGGCTGGAGACCAAGGTCAAATCGCAGAAGGTGCTCAACATCCGCCGGAACCCGCGGGTGAGCTTCCTCATCGAAGACGGGATGACCTACGACAGCCTGCGCGGGGTGTCCTTCGAGGGCACCGCTGAGATCACCGACGACCCCGACATGATCTTCCGGGTGGGCGTCAGCGTCTGGGAGCGTTACAACGGTCCCTACACCGAGGAGGTGCGCCCGGCGGTGGACATGATGATGAACAAACGCGTCGCCGTGCGGATCGTCACCAGCCGTATCCGATCCTGGGACCACCACAAGCTCGGCCTGCCGCCCATGCCGCTGGCCGGTTCGACCGCACCGCGCTGAGTCGTGCCCGCCGACGGTCGTGCGGGGTACCCCCGATGGGATTCGAACCCACGCTACCGCCGTGAGAGGGCGGCGTCCTAGGCCGCTAGACGACGGGGGCTAGAACAGAATTCCGAGTCGCCAGCATATCTCAGCGACCGCGATCTCAACGCTGGGGTACCAGGACTCGAACCTAGAATGGCTGAACCAGAATCAGCTGTGTTGCCAATTACACCATACCCCACGGGGCCCGATAACAGCTGGTCAGGACCATCCATTCCAAGCCTTCGAGCCAGCAGACTATCACCCCCGCGCGTCACGCAGTCGTCGCAGGCTGCGCTCACGACCGAGCAACTCCAGCGACTCGAACAGCGGCGGGCTGACCGTCGAGCCGGTCACCGCCACCCGCACCGGACCGAAGGCCTTGCGCGGCTTGAGACCCAGCCCGTCGATGAGCGCGGCCTTGACGGCTGACTCGATCTCGGGCGCGGTCCACTCGGACACTCCGTCGAGTGCCGCGCACGCGGCATCGAGCACCGGAACGGAGTCCGGCCCGAGCTCTTTGGCACCGGCGGAGGGTTCGATCCGGAACGAGGCGTCATCGAGGAACTTCAACAGCTCCCAGGCGTCGGAGAGCACCACGATCCGGGTCTGCACCAGCCCTGCGGCCACAGCGAACCCGTTCTCGCCCAGGCCGGTGTCGTGACCGTGGGCGGCGAAGAACACGCGCAGCCGCCCGGTGAACTCCGCCGGGTCGAGCCGGCGGATGTGCTCGGCGTTGATGGCGTCGGCCTTCTTCTGGTCGAATCGGGCCGGGCTGGAGTTGACGTCGACCACGTCGAAAGCGCGCACCATCTCCGCCAGGGAGAAGACGTCACGATCGGGTGCGATCGACCAGCCCAGCAGGGCCAGGTAGTTCAGCAGCCCCTCCGGCAGGAAGCCACGGTCACGGTGCAGGAAAAGATTGGACTGCGGATCGCGCTTGGAGAGTTTCTTTGTGCCCTCACCCAGCACAGTCGGCAGGTGCGCGTACTCAGGGATGCGCTCTGCCACCCCGATGCGGATCAGCGCGCGGTGCAGCGCGATCTGGCGGGGTGTTGAGGGCATCAGATCCTCGCCGCGGAGCACATGGGTGATCTTCATGAGCGCGTCGTCCACCGGATTGACCAGCGTGTAGAGCGGCTCACCGCTCGCGCGGGTCAGCGCGAAGTCCGGCACCGTACCGGCTGCGAACGTGGTCTCACCCCGGACCAGGTCGTGCCAGCCGATGTCCTCGTCAGGCATGCGCAGCCGCAGTACCGGCGTGCGACCCTCCGCCTCGAAGGCCGCGCGCTGCGCCGCGGTGAGGTCGCGGTCGTAGTTGTCATAGCCCAGTTTGGGGTTGCGGCCCGCCGCCACGTGCCGCGCCTCGACCTCCTCCGGCGTCGAATACGCCGGATAGACCTCGCCGGACTCCCGTAGCTTGTCGATGACGGCGCGGTAGTAGTCGCCGCGCTCGGACTGCCGGTAGGGGCCGTGGGGGCCGCCGACCTCCGGGCCCTCGTCCCAGTCAAGACCCAGCCAGCGCAGTGCGTCGAGAATCGCCGCGTAGCTCTCCTCGGAATCGCGGGCGGCATCGGTGTCCTCGATGCGGAACACGAAGGTGCCGGCGTTGTGCCGGGCGTAGGCCCAGTTGAACAGGGCGGTGCGCACCAGTCCGACATGCGGGGTTCCAGTCGGCGACGGGCAGAATCGCACCCGCACCGGCTGACCCGACGTCACCGCAGTCCTTTCCGGACGACCGGATTGGTCAGTGTGCCGATGCCCTCGACGGTGATGCTGACGGTGTCGCCGTCCTCCAGCGGACCCACACCCGCCGGAGTGCCGGTGAGGATGAGATCGCCGGGCAGCAGTGTCATCACCGACGAGATCCACTCGATGATGGCACCGACGTCGTGGATCATCAGCGAGGTGCGGCTGAGTTGGCGCTGCTGACCGTTGACGTCGGCGCGGATCTCCAGGTCTGCTGGGTCAAGGTCGGTGACGATCCACGGCCCGACCGGGCAGAAGGTGTCGTGGCCCTTGGCCCGCGTCCACTGACCGTCGGCCTGTTGCTGGTCGCGAGCGGACACGTCGTTGGCGATCGTGTAGCCGAGGATGTTCTCCGCCGCCCTGGCGGCGGGCACGTCCTTGCACGGCCGGCCGATCACGGCCGCGAGTTCGGCCTCGTGATGCACCACGGCCGCATCGGCGGGCAGCACAATCGGCACCCCCGGCCCGATGATTGCGGTGTTGGGCTTGAGGAAGATGATCGGGTGCTCGGGCGCCGACCCGGTCGCCCCGCCCATTTCCCGGATATGCTCGGCATAGTTCTTGCCGACGCACACCACCTTGCTGGCGAGGATCGGCGCCAGCAGGCGCACCTCGCTCAAGGGCCAGGACCTGCCGGTGAACGTCGGTGTGCCGAACGGGTGCTCGGCGATCTCCCGCGCCCGGCCGTCGGCGTCCCCTTCGATGCTGACGAACGCGACACCGTCGGGGCTGGCGATTCGACCGAGGCGCATTCGTGACAGCCTAGAACGCCATGGCCGCCCCTTCGACCGGCACCCCGCGACGCTGGTGGATGCTGGCCGTCGGCTTGTTCGCGACGCTGTGCGCCAACGTGTTCATCAACGGTGCGGCTTTCCTGATCCCGACGCTGCGCTCCGAACCGGGTGTCGACCTGGCCCGCGCGGGTCTGGTGTCGGCGATGCCGGCGTTCGGGATGGTGCTCACGCTGATCGCCTGGGGATACGCGGTAGACCGCCTCGGCGAACGGCTCGTGCTCGCAACCGGCGCGGCGCTGACCGCCTTTGCCGCGTTCGCCGCAGCACAGTCCGGTTCGCTCGTGATGATGTCGGCGTTGCTGTTCCTCGGCGGTATGGCAGCGGCCGGCAGCAACGCAGCCAGCGGAGCTCTGGTGGTGGGCTGGTTCCCGCCCGAACAGCGCGGTGTGGCGATGGGGATCCGGCAGACCGCCCAGCCGTTGGGGGTCAGCGTCGGCGCGCTGGTGATGCCGCAGCTGGCCCAGACCCACGGCGTGCGGGCCGCGCTGCTGTTCCCGGCGGCGGTCTGCGCGATTGCCGCAGTGGTGTGCGCGATCACGGTGCGCGATCCCCCGCGCCCGCCGCGCGCGGAGGCCCCCGCCGAACAACTGGTCAACCCCTACCGGGGCCGCGGCACGCTGTGGCGCATCCATGCGATGTCGGTACTGCTGGTCATACCGCAGGCTGTGGTGTGGACCTTCACCCTGGTGTGGTTGATGACCGCCCGCGACTGGTCGGCCGAATCGGCGGGCGTCCTGGTGGGCGTCGCGCAGATCCTGGGTGCGTGCGGGCGTATCGCGGCGGGGCGGTGGTCGGACCGGGTCGGCTCCCGGCTGCGTCCGGTGCGCGTCATCGCCGCCGCTGCGGCGGTGTCGATGATGCTGCTCGCCCTCACCGATGCGCTGGACTCGCGATGGAGTGTGCTGGTGCTGCTGCTGGCGTCGGTGGTCACCGTCAGCGACAACGGACTGGCGTTCACCGCGATCGCCGAGATCTCCGGTCCGTTCTGGAGCGGTCGCGCTCTGGGCGTGCAGAACACCAGCCAACTGCTGGCGGGCGGACTGACCGCTCCCGTGTTCGGCGCGCTGATCAGCGCCGCGGGGTTTCCCGCAGCGTTCGCGGTCTGCGCGCTGTGTCCGATGCTGGCCGTGCCCCTGGTGCCGAAGGATCCCCGCTAGTCTGGTTCTGCTGAGGTAGCAACCGCGGGAGGCCGGGGCAACCGGTCTGAGAAGGTGACACACCGCGTCACCGACCGCATGACCGTCCGGGTAATGCCGGGCAGGGAGTGATCACGATGACTGTTCTGTTCACGGTGTGGGGTTACGACGTCACCGCCATCGAGTTCGCCTCGGTGATCCTGGCTTTCCTTGCCATCGGGCTCGGCATCCGCGGGACCCGGTGGACCTGGCCGTTCTACTTCCTGTCCAGCCTGCTCTACGGCTGGCTGTTCGTGGAGTTCAACCTGTACGCGTCGGCGGCCATGCAGCTGATCTTCATGGCCGCGGCCCTGTGGGGCTGGTTCTCCTGGGGCCGCGAGGGTGTCCGGGTACCGGGCCGGCTGACCCCAACCGCCCGTCTCGGGGGCGCTGCGGCGGTCCTCGCCCTGTGGGCGTTACTGGCGCCGCTGCTGCAGATCATCGGCGGGGCGGCAACCTGGGGTGACGCCTTTATGCTCGTCGGCTCGCTGGCCGGCCAGGTGCTGATGGTGCTGCAGAAGATCGAGACCTGGCCGGTCTGGATGGTGGTCAACTCCGTCGGAGCGGTGCTCTACGCCAGCCAGGGCCTCTACTTCACCTCGCTGTTCTACGCGGTGCTCATCGGAATGGCCGTCGCCGGGTGGCGGGCCTGGGCGACCCGCGCGGCCAACGACGACACCGATCTGCCCGCCGCCGCCCGTGCCTGAGCGCACCGGCGCCGGATTGATCGGCGCCGGATTGATCGGCGCCGGATTGATCTCCGTCGTGGGCGGGGAATCCACCGGCAAGTCAACGCTGGCCGGCGCCCTGGGGGTCCGCCTGCCGGCGGTGGTCGTCTCGGAATTCCTGCGCAACTGGGTCGACGAGCACGAGGGGTGCGTGCCCGGGCCGACCGAGCAGGCTTCGGTGATGGCCGCGCATCGCCAGGCGGAGCTTTCGGCGTTTCGTGAGGCGGATCGGACCGGGTGCGGGTGGGTCGTCTCCGACAGCGGTCCGCTGATGACGGCGGTCTACAGCATCCAGTACTACGACGACGACTCCCTGCTGCCGCGGGCCCTGGAGTGGATCGCGGACAGCGCCGGGGTGGTGTGGTGTCAGGACGACTTCCCCTGGCAGGCCGATCCGCAGCGCGACGGCCCGCACGCACGGGTGGCGTCCCAGCAGATACTCGCCACGATTTTCGCCGAACATCCCGATCTGCCGGTGCTTGCTGTGCGCGGCTCCCCCGACGAGCGCATCGCCGCGGTTCTGAGCGCCGTGACCGATCAGATCTAGAGGCGGGCGCGGATGCGCTCGCCCACCTCCCTGGTGGACAGTGCGGCGTCCGCGCGGGTGGCCAGGTGATCGGCGACGGCTTTGTCGATGCGCGCGACCGCGTCGTCCTCCCCGAGGTGGGCGAGCAGCAGTGCCACGCTCATGATCGCCGCGGTCGGGTCGGCGATTCCCCGCCCGGCGATATCGGGTGCGCTGCCGTGGACCGGCTCGAACATCGACGGGTTGACCCCGGAGGCATCGATGTTGCCACTGGCGGCCAAACCGATACCGCCGGCCACCGCGGCGGCCAGGTCGGTGATGATGTCGCCGAAGAGGTTGTCGGTGACGATCACGTCGAAGCGGCCGGGGTCGGTGACCATGTGGATGGTGGCGGCGTCGACGTGCTGGTAGGCCACCTCGACGTCCGGGTAGTGCGCGCCGACCTCGGCGACCACGCGCGACCAGAGGCTCCCGCCGAAGGTCAGCACGTTGGTCTTGTGCACCAGCGTCAGATGCCCCCGCCGCTGCTGGGCTCGCGCGAAGGCGTAGCGCACCACGCGCTCGACACCGAAGGCGGTGTTGAGGCTGACCTCGGTGGCGATCTCATGCGGGGTGCCGGTGCGGATGGATCCGCCGGTCCCGGTGTAGGGGCCTTCGGTGCCCTCGCGCACGACGACGAAGTCGATCTCGGGGCGCCCGGCCAGCGGGCTTGTCACCCCGTCGTGGAGCCGACTGGGCCGAAGGTTCACGTGGTGGTCGAGGGCGAACCGGATCCTCAGCAGCAGGCCGCGCTCGAGGACGCCGCTGGGCACCGACGGGTCGCCGATCGCGCCGAGCAGGATCGCGTCGTGGGTGCGTAGTTCCTCGAGAACGGAATCCGGCAGCGCCTCCCCGGTCGCGTGATAGCGCCGCGCCCCGAGGTCGTACTCGGTCGTCTGCACGCCGGGCAGGACCGCATCGAGGACCTGCAGGGCCTCGGCGATGACTTCCGGGCCGATCCCGTCGCCCGGGATCACCGCCAGCCTCACGACAGGTCCACGACTTCCAGGGTCGTCGCCTCCACCGCGTCGCGGATCGCGGCACGTACCTCGGCGGGCACGTCGCGGTCCAGTCGCAGCATCACCGTGGCGCCGGCGCCGCTGGTGTCCTGGCTCATCTGGGCGGCTTCGATGTTCACTCCGGCTCCGCCGAGCAGCATTCCGATCTTGCCCAGCGCGCCGGGCTTGTCGGCGTAGTGCAGGATCAGGTTCACTCCCTCGGCACGCAGGTCGAAGCTGCGCCCGTTGATCCCCACCACCTTCTGCACCAGCTGGGGTCCGGACAGCGTTCCGGAGACAGTGACCGCCGACCCGTCCGGTGCGACCACCCGCACCTCGACCAGGCTGCGGTGGTTCGGGCTCTCCGAACGCGTGCTCAGTTCGGCGTCCAGCCCGCGTTCGGCCGCCAGCGTCGGGGCGTTGACGAATGTGACCTGCTGGTCGGTCATCGTCGAGAACAGGCCCCGAAGCGCTGAGAGTTTCAGCACCTCAACGTCTTCGGCGGCCAGCTCACCGCTGACCTGGACCGAGAGCCGATCGGGCGCCTCGGTGCCCAGAGCGCCGGCCAGCACCCCGAGTTTGCGGACCAACTCCAGCCACGGTGCCACCTCTTCGTTGACGGCACCGGCGCCGACGTTGACCGCATCGGGCACGAACTCGCCCGCCAGCGCGAGCTTGACGCTGGCCGCGACATCGGTGCCGGCGCGATCCTGCGCCTCGGACGTGGAGGCACCCAGATGCGGGGTGACCACGACCTGAGGCAGCTCGAAGAGCGGGCTATCGGTGCACGGCTCGGTGGCGAACACGTCCAATCCGGCCGCCCGGACGTGACCGCTCGTGATGGCGTCGGCCAGCGCCTGTTCGTCGACCAGGCCGCCGCGGGCGGCGTTGACGATGATGACACCGGGCTTGGTCTTGGCCAGCGCCTCGGTGCCGAGCAGACCGGCGGTCTCCTTGGTCTTGGGCAGGTGCACCGAGATGAAGTCGGCGCGGGCCAGGACGTCGTCGAGCGGAAGCAGCTCGATGCCCAGCTGGGCCGCACGCGCCGGCGGGACGTACGGGTCGTAGGCGATCACGTGGGTGCCGAACGCCGCGAGGCGCTGGGCCACCAGCTGTCCGATGCGTCCCAGACCCACCACGCCCACGGTCTTGCCGAAGATCTCGGTGCCGTTGAACTTCGAGCGCTTCCAGGTGCGCTCACGCAGCGTGCCGTCCGCGGCGGGGATCTGCCGGGCAGCGGCCAGCAGCAGGGCCAGCGCGTGTTCGGCGGCACTGTGGATGTTGGAGGTGGGGGCGTTGACGACCAGCACCCCGGCCGCGGTGGCGGCGTCGACGTCGACGTTGTCCAGACCGACGCCGGCGCGGGCGATGATCTTCAACTTGGGTGCGGCGGCGATCACCTCGGCGTCGACGGTGGTGGCCGATCGCACCAGCAGCGCGTCGGCGTCTTTGACCGCCTCGAGCAGTTTCGGGCGGTCGGGGCCGTCGACCCAGCGGACCTCAACCTGGTCGCCGAGGGCGGCGACGGTCGATTCGGCGAGTTTGTCAGCGATCAATACAACGGGCAAAGTCACCGCAACAGCGTAATGGGGTGTAATCGGCAGATGGACGTCACGGTGGTCGGCAGCGGCCCCAACGGGCTCTCCGCAGCCGTCATCTGCGCGCGCGCCGGTCTGCGGGTGCAGGTGCTGGAGGCCCAGCCGACGCTGGGCGGGGGCGCGCGCACCCTGCCCGACCCGCAGTTCGGTGACGTAGGTCACGACATCTGCTCGGCGATCCACCCGCTGGCGCTGGCCTCGCCGTTCTTCGCCGAGTTCGACCTGCGCGCCCGCGGGGTCGACCTGGCCGTGCCGGACATCTCCTACGCCAACCCGCTGCCCGGGCAGCGGTCCGTGATCGCATACCGGGATCTGGACCGCACCTGCGCGGAACTGCGGCACGGGGACTCCTGGCGCCATCTGCTGGGACCGCTGGCCGACCGCGGCGCGGACGTCGTCGGCTTTCTGGTCGGGGACCGCCGTTCGCTGCCGCCCGACATCGGAGCCACCGCCCTGCTCGGGCAGCGGATTCTCGAGCAGGGCACCCGGGCGTGGGGCACACTGCGCGGCGAGGACGCGCGCGCACTGTTCACCGGGGTCGCCGCACACACCATCGCGACCATGCCGTCGCTGGTCTCCGCCGGGGCGGGTCTGCTGCTGGCCACCCTCGGCCACACCGTCGGCTGGCCGGTGCCGGTGGGCGGCAGCCAGGTGATCGCCGATGCGCTCATCGCCGACCTGCGCGCACACGGCGGCGAACTGCACGCGGGCGTGCACGTGACGTCTCCCCCGCCCGGTGTGGTCCTCTATGACACCGCGCCCACCGCGCTGCTGGCCATCTACGGCGAAACCCTGCCGAGCCGCTATGCCCGTGCACTGCGCCGCTACCGCTACGGCCCGGGTGTCGCGAAGGTGGATTTTGTTCTCTCCGAGGATATTCCGTGGTCCGATTCCCGCCTCGCCGACGTACCAACCCTGCATCTGGGTGGCACCCGGACTCAGATGGCGATCGCCGAGCGCGAGGTTGCAGCGGCACGGCATGCCGAGTGGCCGATGATCCTGGCCGCCCAGTCCTTCACCGCCGACCGGAGCCGTATCGATGCCGGCGGCCGCAGACCCTTCTGGACCTACGCCCACGTACCCGCCGGATCAGCGGTCGATCAGGCCGACACCGTCACCGCCGTCGTGGAGCGTTTCGCGCCGGGATTCCGCGACGTGATCGTCGCCGTGCGCAGCGTCCCGGCCAGCCGGATGACCGGACACAACGCCAACTACGTCGGCGGCGACATCGGGGTGGGCGGCAACGCGCTGGGGCATGCGCTGCTGGGTCCGACGCCCCGGGTCAACCCGTGGACCACACCCATACCGAAGGCCTACCTGTGCTCCTCGGCCACGCCGCCCGGCGGCGGGGTGCACGGCATGAGCGGCTACTACGCCGCGCGCACGGTGCTCAAGCGGGAGTTCGGGCTGGGTGTTCCGTCACTGCGACGGTGAGTAGTCCCACCAGACGGTCCCGGGGCCCGAGTAGTCGAAGTACAGCGGCCCCAACAGAAATGGCGCCAGGCCTGTGTTCATGTACGTCGCGTCACCGGAATCCACAACGGTCTCGCCGTTAGTGTCCGAACGGATGATCTTCGTCCGGTAGAGCAATAGTCCGTCTGCGGTGTACACGTCGATGCTGCTGCCCACGGGCAGAGTCGTGGCACCGTGCAGATCCGGGGGAAGGGCGTTCGATGTGACCGCTCCACCCAGACCCCCGCTGTCGATATAGGTGTTCGTCGCCGTCACGAGCTTGCCAGGTACGCCGTCGGGGCTGATGATCTGGTACTTCAGCGTCGTTCCGCGCCAGCCACCTGACACCTGGTTCACTCCCGGAACCGGGTTGTCGCCGAACGTGATCGACGGACCAACCACCGACACGTCCATGAGCAGTCCGCTGTCGAGTGGATCGGGGAGTCCGTAGACCGGGCTCAGGATATTCGCGAACGAGGGCCCGATGCCCACACCCAGGTCCGGGTTCACGTTGTACTTGGGTTTCGTCCACTCCTCGGGGGGAATCGACACCCACTGACCCTTTTCGAGGTACTCGACGTCGGTGATGACTCCGATGGCCCACGGGCGGGTCACGATCCCGTTTCCTAAATCGACCGGAACGTAGTAGATGTCGTAGTAGTTCTTCTGATACGTCGGGTCCACGCCGTACTCGATGAATCCGGTCAGACCGGTCGACGGTCCGAGATCGACCCCCTCGAGCAGGGTGTACGGAATGACGAGTCCCGGGGCGCCGGTGTCGACCAGGAGGTCGATCGTCTGGCCGACGACGTTGATCGTGGCGATCGGCCGGTTCGTATCCACGTCGTAGGTCAGCGGAATTGTCGGGGCGCCACCCGGCGCACCCGGTGCGCCTGACGATCCCCACAGCCTGGGGGCAC
>VEQY01000088.1 GCA_018882965.1 Mycobacterium sp.
GCCCTGATCCGGGGCGCACGGGCGGTGAATCGCCGGCGGGCTACCTGGTGAGCTGCTCCACGAGTTCGGCGGCGCTGCCGACTGAGTCCAGCAACGCCCCGACGTGGGCCTTGCTGCCCCGCAGCGGCTCCAGCGTGGGGATGCGGACCAGCGAGTCGCCGCCGAGGTCGAAGATCACCGAGTCCCAACTGGCGGCCGCGATGTCGGCTCCGAATCGGCGCAGGCACTCGCCGCGGAAATAGGCCCGGGTGTCGGTCGGTGGGTTGTCCACCGCGTCGAGCACCTGCTGCTCGGTGACGAGGCGCTTCATCGAGCCCCGCGCCACCAGCCGGTTGTAGAGGCCCCGGTCCAGCCGGACGTCGGAATACTGCAGGTCCACCAGTTGCAGCCGGGGCGCCGACCAACTCAGGTTCTCGCGATGCCGGAACCCCTCGAGCAACCGCAGCTTCGCCGGCCAGTCCAGCAACTCCGCGCACTCCATCGGGTCGCGCTCGAGCAGATCCAGCACGTGCGCCCAGGTCTCGACGATGTCGGACGCCCGGGCATCGGGCTCCCGGCCGTCGAGCAGCTTGATCACGCGATCGAGGTAGACCCGCTGCAGAGCCAACGCGGTGAGTTCGCGCCCGTCAGCCAGCGCCACCGTCGCGCGCAGCGTGGGGTCCCGGCTGATGACGTGGACGGCGTGCACGGGCCGGGCCAGGGCGAGGTCGCTCAGGTCGAGGCCGTGCTGAGGGCCCTCCTCGATCAGGTCGAGCACCAGGGCGGTGGTGCCCAGCTTGAGATAGGTGGAGGTCTCGGCGAGGTTGGCGTCGCCGATGATCACATGTAGGCGCCGGTATTTGTCGGCGTCGGCGTGCGGCTCGTCGCGGGTGTTGATGATGCCGCGCTTGAGCGTCGTCTCGAGCCCGACCTCGACCTCGATGTAGTCGGCGCGCTGGGAGATCTGGAACCCAGCCTCGTCGCCGGCCGGGCCGATGCCGACCCGGCCCGCCCCGGTGACGACCTGTCGGGACACCAGGAACGTGGTCAGCCCGGCGATCACCGCGGAGAACGGCGTCTGGCGGCTCATCAGATAGTTCTCATGCGAGCCGTAGGAGGCACCCTTGCCGTCGACGTTGTTCTTGTACAGCTGCAGCTTGGCGGCCCCGGGCACGCTGGCCACGTGCCGCGCCGCCGCCTCCATCACCCGTTCGCCGGCCTTGTCCCAGATGACGGCGTCCAACGGGTCGGTGACCTCGGGGGCGGAGTACTCCGGGTGGGCGTGGTCGACGTAGAGCCGGGCCCCGTTGGTCAGGATCATGTTCGCTGCCCCGACCTCGTCGGCGTCGACCACCGGCGGCGGTCCCGAGGCGCGGCTGAGGTCGAACCCGCGGGCGTCGCGCAGCGGCGACTCGACCTCGTAGTCCCAGCGGGTCCGTTTGGCGCGCTGGATGCCGGCCGCTGCCGCATAGGCCAGCACAGCCTGCGTCGAGGTCAGGATCGGGTTGGCGGTCGGGTCGGACGGCGAGGAGATGCCGTACTCGACCTCGGTGCCGATGATCCGCTGCACCCGCACAGCGTAGCCGGGTGCCGGGCTCTACTCTCGGGGTTGGAGTCCACCCCGGCAACGCAGGTCCAGAAAGGGAACGACATGGCTGAGCGACCGACCGCAGAGTCAGGGCAGTCCGGGGACGTCTTCGGGAAGCGCTACGGCGAGGTCCTGCTGGTCCGGATGACGTCCACGGGCCCGGCGGCCACGGTCTACAACACCTTTCCGCTCAACGACTGCCCGGCCGAACTCTGGGACGCACTCGACGCGGAGGCGATCGCGCGGGATAGCGGGGCGGTCGCCGCGCTGCTCAATGGTCCCCGCTACTGGCTGATGAGCAGCATCACCAAGGACTCCCCCGGTCCCCAGCCCACGAAAAGCTTCGGCGGGATCGAGATGATCGAGCAGGCGACGGTTCAGATGGCCTCGGTCAACCCCGAGCCCTACTCGGTCAACCTGGTGGATCGGCGCGCTGTTTTCACCTTTGATGCCGGACGGCCGGTCTTCGAACTCATCGACCCGGGCGGTCAGCGATGGGTGATGCAGACCTACAGCCAGGTATCCGACAAGAACCTTTCCCTGGATGACCTGCCGGGCTTGGCGGCGCGGCTTCAGCTGCCCGAGGGCTGGCGGTACGAAACCCGAACGCTGACAAGCCCTCTGACCGTGGACACCACCGAGCGGGACGCCCACGTACTGCAGGACGATCTGACCAACAGCTATTCGCTGCAGTTCTGACTTTCGGGGGAACCCTACTTTCGGGGAACCCTAGAGGTACTGGCCGAGGTTGGACTCGGTGTCGATCGCGCGGCTGGCGCTCGCGGTCTTGCCGGTGACCAAGGTGCGGATGTAGACGATCCGTTCGCCCTTCTTACCCGAGATGCGCGCCCAGTCGTCGGGGTTGGTGGTGTTGGGCAGGTCCTCGTTCTCGGCGAACTCGTCGACGATCGAGTCGAGCAGGTGCTGAATCCGCAAGCCGCGCTGGCCGCTCTCCAGCACCGACTTGATCGCGTACTTCTTGCCGCGGTCGACGACGTTCTGGATCATCGCCCCGGAGTTGAAGTCCTTGAAGTACATGACCTCTTTATCCCCGTTGGCGTAGGTCACCTCGAGGAACCTGTTGTCGTCGATCTCGGCGTACATGCGGTCGACGACCTTCTCGATCATGGCTTTGATGCACGCGGTGCGGTCTCCCCCGAACTCAGCGAGATCGTCGGCGTGGACCGGAAGTTGCTCGGTCAGGTACTTGCTGAAGATGTCCTGCGCCGCCTCGGCGTCGGGCCGCTCGATCTTGATCTTGACGTCGAGCCGGCCGGGCCGCAAGATCGCCGGATCGATCATGTCCTCCCGGTTGGAGGCGCCGATCACGATGACGTTCTCCAAGCCCTCGACACCGTCGATCTCGCTGAGCAGCTGCGGGACGACCGTCGTCTCGACGTCGGAACTGACCCCGGTGCCGCGGGTCCGGAAGATCGAGTCCATCTCGTCGAAGAAGACGATCACCGGCGTGCCCTCAGAGGCCTTCTCCCGGGCGCGCTGGAAGATCAACCGGATGTGACGCTCGGTTTCGCCGACGAACTTGTTGAGCAGCTCGGGGCCCTTGATGTTCAGGAAGTAGGACTTCGCCTCTCGCGAATCGTCCCCGCGCAGGTCCGCCATCTTCTTGGCGAGCGAGTTGGCGACCGCCTTGGCGATCAGCGTCTTCCCGCAGCCGGGCGGGCCGTAGAGCAGCACCCCCTTGGGCGGGCGTAGCGAGTACTCGCGATAGAGCTCCTTGTGCAGGAAGGGCAACTCGACGGCATCACGGATCAGCTCGATCTGTCTGGTCAGGCCGCCGATATCGCTGTAAGCGACGTCGGGGACCTCCTCGAGAACCAGGTCCTCCACCTCGGCCTTGGGGATGCGCTCGAAGGCATAGCCGGCCTTGGTGTCGACCAGCAGTGAGTCACCCGGGCGGAGCTTGCGGGGACGCTGATCCTCGTCCAGGGTCGCGGCGACTTCCGGCGCCATGTCCTCGACCGCGACCAGGGGCTCCGCCAGCCAGACGATGCGCTCCTCGTCGGCGTGGCCGACGACGAGGGCACGGTGTCCGTCGGTGAGGATCTCGCGCAGCGTGCAGATTTCCCCGACGGCCTCGAACGTGCCGGCTTCCACCACGGTCAGCGCTTCGTTGAGCCGGACGGTCTGACCCTTCTTGAGTGTGGCGACCTCGATGTTCGGCGAGCACGTCAGCCGCATCTTGCGGCCGGAGGTGAACACGTCGACCGTGTCGTCGTCGTGTGAACCCAGCAGTACGCCGTAACCGCTCGGCGGCTGGCCGAGCCGGTCGACCTCCTCGCGCAACGCCAGCAACTGCTGGCGTGCCTCTTTGAGGGTATCCATCAGCTTGGCGTTGCGGGACGTCAGAGAGTCGATGCGCGCCTCGAGCTGTTGGATTTCGCGGGGGCTGCGGGGACCTCCGCCACTCGCACTGTGCAACTGCTCGCGCAGGGACGATGCCTCCCGCCGCAACTGCTCAAGCTCGGCGGCTTCCCCGCCGATCGGCAGGTCGTCGTCGGCGTTGAACGCGTCGGGAGAGGCTTCGTCACTCATTTACGGCTCCTTCCCCGCACCGAAGCCGGCGCGGCGGGACACCTCAACGCTACCGGCGATTACACCATGGTGCGCTCCCGGTGAATTTCGACACTCTGACTTGACTGTTAACCTTTTCGATGAACCGGGCTGATCGAAAGGACTCTCGTGACCCTCAAGCTCCTCGCCGCCGGCGTGGCGGCTGTCGCAGTCGCCGGGTCCGCAGCCGTCGGGGTGACCGCCCTCGCGACGAGCATTCCGGCTGGTCACGGGCCGGTCCAGCCCCTGGTCTTCGGCGTGCCACTGCCGCTGGACCCGGCCGCCGCGGTGCCCACCGCCGACCAGCTGACCTCGGTGCTCTACGGCCTGGCCGACCCCAACGTCCCGTTTGCCGCCAAGGGCAACCTGGTCGAGGGCGGCATCGGCCGGATCGAGGCCCGTACCGCCGATGCGCTCATGCTCAAAGCGGTGGCAAACGGCCAGTTGCCGCTGAGTTTCTCGGTCGCCAACATCGCCCCCGCCGGCCCCGGAGCGGCGACCGCGAGTGTCACCGCCTCCGGCCCGACCATGCCACCCACGACCCAGTCGATCACGTTCGTCGACCAGGGCGGCTGGAAGCTCTCCCGGGCCTCGGCGACGACCGTCCTGACGATGTTCAGCACCTAGCCACTGGGGGCCTGGTCTGATGCGCGCGGCCGGCGCGATCGGCGTCCTGGTCGTGGCGGTGTCCGTCGGCTGCTCCAATCCTGGTGAGCCGAAGTCCGCATCGCCGCCGCCGGCGGCCCCGCAGGCGGCGCTGACCGCACCCGCTCCCAGCCCGTCCGCACTTCCCGCCCCGGAGGCCCTGACCGGGGTGATCGCCCGGCTGGCCGACCCGGCGATCCCGGGGGCCGACAAGATGCCGCTGGTCGCCGAGACCACACCGCCGGACGCGCAGACATTCGACCGGTTCGCGGCCGCCCTGCGCGACGGCGGATTCGTCCCGCTTCAGGTCACGGCCACCGATGTCCGGTGGTCGGACAGTCAACCGGGTGAGGTGTGGGCGACCGTCACGCTCAGCTCGCCGGCGCCCGATCAGAAGCGCGGCCTGACCTTCCCGATGGAGTTCTCCCCTGCGGCCGGCGGCTGGCAACTCACCCGCGAGACCGCCGAGACACTGCTGGCGTTCGACGACGCCCGCACCGGTTCCTGACCGCCGATGTGGATCGGCTGGCTGGAGTTCGACATCCTGCTCGGCGACGTGCGCTCGCTGAAGCAGAAACGCTCGGTGGTGCGCCCGCTGGTCGCGGAGTTGCAGCGACGATTCAGCGTGTCGGCGGCCGAGACCGGCTCGCTAGACCTGCACCGCCGGGCCGGCATCGGCGTGTCGGTGGTGGCCGCCGATCGCGCGCACGTGGTCGAGGTGCTCGACGCCGCCGAGCGCCTCGTCGCCGCACGACCGGAGATCGAGTTGCTGTCGGTGCACCGGGACCTCCGACGCAGCGACGACTAGGACTCGCCCGCGGTGCGCCCCTTTCTGCGTTGCGGCGTCGGGGTGATCGTTCCCGGCGCCAGCCGGCGTGCCGAGACCAGAAACGCGGTGTGACCGCGCATGCTGTGCTGCGGACGCACCGCGAGGCCGACGACATTCCAGTTGCGCTGCAACGTCTCCCACGCGCGTGGTTCGGTCCAGCACTGCTGGGCGCGCAGCGCCTCGACGACGGTAGACAGCTGAGTCACCGTCGCGACGTAGACGATCAGCACGCCGCCCGGCGCAAGTACCCGCGCCACCGCGTCGAGCACATCCCAGGGCGCGAGCATGTCGAGCACGGCGCGGTCGACCGACCCGTCCGGCAGATCGGTGGCGGTGAGGTCGGCGACCAGCAACCGCCAGTTGTCCGGCGGCGCACCGAAGAATGCCGCGACGTTGCGCCTGGCGTGCTCGGCGTGGTCCTCACGCACCTCGTAGGAGATCACCTGCCCGGCCGATCCGACGGCCCGCAGCAGAGAGCAGGTCAGCGCACCGGATCCGGCGCCGGCTTCGAGCACCGTGGCACCCGGGAAGACGTCGCCCTCATGGACGATCTGGGCGGCGTCTTTGGGGTAGATCACCTGGGCGCCGCGGGGCATGGACAGCACGTAGTCGATCAGCAGCGGGCGCAGCACGAGGAACGCGTTGCCGCCGGTGGCCTTGACGACGCTGCCCTCCGGCAGTCCGATCACCGAATCGTGAGCCACGATGCCCCGATGGGTGTGGAAATCCTCGCCGGGTGTCAGGATCACGGTGTAGTGGCGGCCCTTGGCATCGGTCAGCTGGACCCGGTCGCCCGCCGCGAACAGGGCGGTCGGCCGGTCGTGCGGGTCGGTCACTCCGGTCAGAGCACGCTGGTGAGATATGCAACCGCGACCCCGGCCACCACGGCGAGGATGTCCTCGCCGAAGGCGACCGGGCGGTCGCGCCCGCCGTTGGCCTTGACCAACCGGGTACGTGCCTCGTAGCCGCCGATGGTGCCCAGCACCGCCCCGATCATCCCGGCACCCAGGCTGCCCCACGGATATCCCCACGCCGTTCCGAGTGCGGCGCCGGCGAAAGCACCGGTTGCCAGGCGGGTCAGGAACGAGGGTGCGGTCTTGCGGCTGGGCATGCTCGGCATCTGGTCACTGATGAGTTCCGCGACCGCGACGACGGTCAGCACCGCGACGGTGGCTCCGTGACCCAGCCAGGACACCCAGGTATCGGACAGGTTGATCCACTGCAGAAACGCCGCCCAGGCGACCACCGCGGGGGCGGTGAAGGCACGCAACCCCGCGACCACGCCGATCAGCAGAGCGAGAAGCAGAACAAGCGCGTGCGTCATGGCCGGGACGCTAGCACGGCAGGTCGGCCCGGCCTCAGAACCGGCAAAACCTCACGTCCGAAGCCAGGATCGCCTTGGCGCCGATGCGCGCGAGGTCGTCCATGATGGCGTTGACGTCACGGCGCGGCACCAGCGCGCGCACCGCGACCCAGTCTGGATCGGCCAGCGGGGCGATGGTCGGCGATTCCAGGCCCGGGGTGATCGCGGTGGCCCGTTCGAGGACCGCGCGGGGGCAGTCGTAATCGAGCATCAGGTACTGCTGGCCCAGCACCACGCCCTGCACGCGGGCGACGAGCTGATCGCGGGCGGCTCCGCCGGTCTGCCCGGTGCCGGACCGCTCGATGAGCACCGCCTCCGAGTCGCACAGCGAGTCCCCGAAGGCCACCAGGTTGTGGCTGCTAAGGGTTCGGCCCGACCCGACCACGTCGGCGATGGCATCGGCGACGCCGAGCTGCACTGAGATCTCCACCGCCCCGTCGAGCCCGATCACGGTCGCGTCGATACCCCGCGACACGAGATCGTTCCGGACCAGATTCGGGTACGCGGTCGCCACCCGCTGACCGGCGAGATCGGCCACCGCCCAGGACCGCCCGGCCGGCGCGGCATAGCGGAAGCGCGAGACACCGAATCCCAGAGCGAGTCGCTCCTGCACGGCAGCGCCGGACTCGACGACCAGATCACGGCCGGTGATGCCGAAATCGAGCTGGCCGGAGCCGACGTAGATGGCGATGTCCTTGGGCCGCAGAAAAAAGAACTCCACGCCGTTGACCGGGTCGATGACGGTCAGGTCTCTCGGGTCCCCACGGCGGCGGTACCCCGCCTCGGCGAGGATTTCCGCGGCGGGTTCGGACAGTGCGCCCTTGTTGGGTACGGCGACTCTCAGCACGACGGCTACAGCTTCCGGTAGACGTCGTCGAGACCGAGGCCTCGCGCGATCATCAGCACCTGCGTCCAGTACAGCAGTTGGCTGATCTCGCCGGCGAGCACCTCGTCGGCCTCGTATTCGGCGGCCAGCCACACCTCACCGGCCTCCTCGAGGATCTTCTTGCCGAGGTGATGGACGCCCGCATCCAGCGCGGCGACGGTGGTGCTGTCCGGCGGGCGGGTGCGGGCGCGCTCACCGAGTTCGGCGAACAACTCCTCGAAGGTCTTCACGGGCTGCGATTGTTCCATGCGGACAGGGGCACCGTCACGGCGGTTTTCTGGGGGGACACCGCCTGCAAGATTCGGCATCGGCGCACCCCTCGCTGGACTAGGGTCGCAGCCACCGTGAGGAAAGGGGAACGCCATGCACGGTCCGGACAAGGTGGAGCAGGCCCCGCGCGAGCCGGTGCACACCGGGCGGGTGGTCGCGATCGCGACAATCGCGGCCCTGGGCGGGTTCCTCTTCGGCTACGACAGCTCGGTGATCAACGGCGCCAACAAGGCCGTCTTCTACCAGTTCCAGGTCTCCGACAAGGTCATGCAGGGCTTCGTGGTGGCGATCGCGCTGCTGGGCTCGGCGGTCGGGGCCTTCATCGGGGGCCGGCTGACCGACAAGTTCGGCCGCCGACGCGTCATGGTCCTGGCTGCGGTCCTGTTTCTGATCGCGGGCCTCGGCCAAGCCTTCCCCTTCGGCACCGGCGACTTCATGGTGTGGCGCACCGTGGGTGGCTTCGCCATCGGCCTGGCCGCGGTGGTCTCGCCGATGTACATCGCCGAGGCCGCCCCGGCGCACCTGCGCGGACGGCTGTCGTCACTGTTCCAGCTGGCCATCGTGGTCGGGATCTTCGCCACCCAGCTGATCAACCAGATCATCATCAGCCTCACCCCCGACGGGGTCCAGAAACCGCTCATGGACCCGACCGTGCCCCCGGTGGAAGCCAACAACAACCTGGCGCTGGGGCTGCAGTCCTGGCAGTGGATGTTCCTGTGCATGGTGCTGCCCGCGGTCGTGTACTGGGCGCTCTCGCTGACCCTGCCCGAGTCGCCGCGCTACCTCGTGGCCCGTGGTCAGGATGACGAGGCCGGCAAGGTCCTGCAGCAGATCTACGTCGGTGACGTCACGACCAAAGTCGGCGCGATCAAGGAGTCGCTGGCCGGGGAGCACAAGATGCACCTGTCCGACATCAAGGGCCCGCGCGCGGGGCTGCTTCCGATCGTGTGGGTGGGCATCATCCTGGCGACACTGCAGCAATTCGTCGGCATCAACGCGGTGTTCTACTACTCGAACCTGATCTGGGGCGCCGTCGGGTTCGGCGAGAACAAGGCGTTCCTGACGTCGACGATCATCAGCCTGGTCAACGTGATCTTCACGTTCGTGGCGATCGGACTGGTCGACCGGATCGGGCGCAAACCACTGCTCTTGATCGGCTCGATCGGCATGTTCATCACCCTGGGCGTGCTGACGATCGTCTTCCAGACCGCGCCCGCCTGCACCGAGGCGCTGCTGGGCACCGAAGGGTGTGCGACGGTGGCCGACCTCAACACGCCCATCCTGTCCAACACCGGCGGACTGGTCGCGGTGCTGATGCTCAACACCTATGTCGCGTTCTTCGCGGCGACCTGGGGCCCGATCGTGTGGGTGCTGCTGGGTGAGATGTTCCCCAACAAGATCCGCGCCGCGGCGATGTCGGTGGCGG
>VEQY01000089.1 GCA_018882965.1 Mycobacterium sp.
TGTCGCAAGCCGCCAACGCGGTCATGCAGCACCAGCCGGGCGGCGGCTCGATCGTGTCCATCTCCAGCATCAGCGGGCGACGGCCCTCGCCCGGGACAGCGGCCTACGGGGCGGCCAAAGCCGGTGTTGACAGCCTGACCGCGTCGCTGGCCGTGGAGTGGGCACCCAAGGTCCGGATCAACGCCGTGGTGGCCGGCATGGTGGCCACCGAGCAGGCCGAGCTGTTCTACGGAGACAGCGAGTCCCAGGACGCCGTGGCCGCGACCGTGCCGCTGGGCCGGTTGGCCCAGCCCGCTGAGATCGGCTGGGCTGCAGCGTTTCTGGCCTCCAATGCGGCGTCCTACATCAGCGGTACCACGCTGGTGGTCCACGGTGGCGGCGAACCGCCCCCGTTCCTTGCGGTATCGACGGCGAACAAGAAGTAAGGGCTAAGAGGAGAGCGCATGGGATTGCTCGACGGCAGAGTGGCCATCATCACCGGCGCGGGTGGCGGTATCGGGCGCGCGCATGCGCTGGCCTTCGCCGCTGAGGGCGCACAGGTGGTGGTCAACGATATCGGCGTCGGGCTGGATGGGTCGCCGGCCGGCGGCGGCAGCGCCGCCCAGGCCGTGGTCGACGAGATCGTCGCCGCGGGCGGACAGGCCGTCGCCAGCGGCGCCGACGTCGCCGACTGGGAGCAGGCGGCCGGACTGGTCGACACCGCGGTGGACGCCTTCGGCCGCCTGGATGCGGTGGTGAACAACGCCGGGATCGTGCGCGACCGGATGATCGCCAACACCAGCGAGGCAGAGTTCGACGCCGTGATCGCGGTGCACCTCAAGGGCCACTTCGCCACGATCCGCCACGCCGGCGCTTACTGGCGCGCCCAGGCGAAGGCCGGTGAGACCGTCGACGCGCGCATCGTCAACACCAGTTCGGGAGCCGGATTGCAGGGCAGTGTGGGGCAGGGCAACTACAGCGCTGCCAAGGCCGGGATCGCGGCGCTGACCCTGGTGGCCGCCGCGGAGATGGGCCGCTACGGCGTCACGGTCAACGCGATCGCGCCCTCGGCGCGCACCCGGATGACCGAGACGGTGTTCGCCGAGATGATGGCCAAGCCCGAGTCGGGCTTCGACGCGATGGCCCCGGAGAACGTCTCCCCACTGGTGGTGTGGCTGGCCAGCGCGGAGTCCCGCGACGTCAGCGGCCGGGTGTTCGAGGTTGAGGGCGGCATCGTGCGGGTGGCCGAGGGATGGGTGCACGGACCTGAAGCCGACAAGGGCGCGCGCTGGGAACCCGGTGAACTCGGACCGGTGGTGCATGAACTCATAGGCCGATCGCAGCCCGCGGTGCCCGTCTACGGTGCGTGAGTGCCGCCGCGCGGTGTGACTACGGGTCGCAGATGACCACCGGGATCACCCGGTCGGTCCAGGCCTGGTAATCGTCGAAGCTGGTGTACATCTGCGCCATCTTGGGCCAGTAGTGCGCCCGTTCCTCCTCGGTCGCGTCGCGGGCGGTCAGGTGCAGTACCTCGTCTTTGATCTGCACCGAGACCTTCGGGTTGGCTTTGAGGTTGAGGTACCACATCGGGTTGTCGGCGGCCCCGCCTTTGGAGGCGATCAGCACGACGCGGTTGCCCTCGCGCAGAAACAGCAGCGGGCTCACCCGGGGCTGGCCGGTCTTGCGCCCGGTGGTGGTCAGCAGCGCCACCGGCGCTCCCTGGAGGAACGTGCCGCCGAGTCTGCCGTCGGTCCTGGTGTACAGCCAGGTCTGGATCCGCGACATCCACTTGATGATCGTGTTCGCGCGTGGCGAGTTCAGACCCCGCGGCGGTGGTTTAGGCACAGGCCCCAACCTAGCCTGTGCGCAGGCCGTAGCTGACGAGGTCGGTCGCGCGGTCGAGCAACTCGCGCAATCCCGCAGGATCCTGCCGGAGGTCGTCGTGGCGCCAGGCCAGGCTGATGATGCCGTTCCAGCTGGCCCACAGGATGGTGGCGGTCTTCACCGGGTCGAGGTCGCGGATGCTGCCCTCGGCGACGCCGCGCTCGATGGCGTCCACCATCCGGGCGTTCTGCTCGTCGACCCGCCGGCTCAGCAGGGTCGCGGTCTCCTCCGCGCCGGGGTAGGGACCGGGTTTGGCGGGGAAGGCCAGCATGCGGAAGAAGTTCGGGTGGTCCAACGCGAAGCGCAGATACTGCTCGGAGGCGGCAAGTAATTGCTCGATGGGGGAGCGGTCCGGGGTGTAGGCACGGTCCATGTACTCACGGTCGACGTCGAGTGCGCGGGTGACCACGGCGGCGTAGAGGCCTTCCTTGCTGCCGAAGTTGTTGTAGATCGAGCCGACGGCAACGCCGGCCCGCCGGCCGATCTCCTCGACGGTCACCTCGTCGACCGGCCGTTCGGCGAACATCGGCTGCGCCGCGGCCAACAGCGCGTCGATGGTCCGTTGCTTGCGCGGGTCGACACGTCGATGCGCCACAGACCCCACATTTGGGATCGTACAAGCTCTCGGGCGGTATTGAAACCATTGCAATAGATCGCCGGAGGCTCTACTATCGGCCACGTGTTGAAACCATTGCAACACTGTCCCGGGTGCCGCGGTGTCCGCTGAATTGACGGTTACCGGTCCGACCGCGGTCACGCTGTGTGCGGCTGGCCTCATCTTCCTGCTGGCGCTGGTGCTCGGCATCTGGAAGTACCGGCAGATGGCCACCAGCCCGGATCACCGCGCCCACCCCTACGTCGACATCGCCCACCGCTCAGCTCTGCTCTACTCCTTCGCGACCGTGCTGGTGGCCGTCTTCGTTCAGCTCAGCGCCTGGCCGGCCTGGGTCAATCTGGCGGCTGCGATGACCCTGGTCGTCTTCTTCGTCGGCGCCATCATCAGCTACATCGTGCACGGCGCCAGACGCGACACCACCAACCAGTTCCACGACTCGGGCCCAAGCCTGCACGTTGCGATGACGGCGCTGATCGTCGGCGAAGTGGGCGGCTTCGCCGTCCTGTTCTCCGGATTCCTGCGCGGCTGGCTCTGAACGGAGAATCTGTGACCGACACCCATGCCGCGCCAGCCGGCCCGATAAATGTTCCGCCCGCACCGGAGCTCTCTCGGCTGCTGGTGGGTCTGGCCTTTGTGGCCGATCGCCGACGCTTCCTCGGCCGGTTGGTCGCGACCAAGGGGCCGTGCGTGAGCGCACGGCTGCCGGTGTTCGGAGACACCGCGATCATCACCGATCCCGCTCTGGTCAAGCAGGTCTTCACCACGAGTCCCGAGGTGTTGCACAACGTCAAACCCAACCTCTCCCGGCTCTTCGGTCCCGGTTCGGTCTTCGCCCTCGACGGCCCTGAGCACCGCCGCCGCCGCAAACTGCTCACCCCGCCGTTTCACGGCAGAAGCATCGCCGCCTACGAGAGCATCGTCGAGGAGGAGACGTTCCGCGAGATCGCGACCTGGCCCGAGGGCTCCGAGTTCGCGACCCTCGCACCGATGATGCGGATCACCCTCAACGTCATTTTGCGCGCGGTGTTCGGCGCCGACGGCAGGGAGCTGGAGCGGCTGCGCGATGTCGTGCCGAAATGGGTGACGCTGGCGTCGCGTCTGGCGGTGCTGCCCGGCCCGGACCGACCGTTCATTCGCTTCGACCCCTGGGGACGACTCGAGGTCTACCGGCATGAATACGAGTCGCTGATCGACGCCCTCATCGACCGAGCCCGTCGAGATCCCGGCCTTGACGAACGCACGGACATCCTCGCGTTGTTCCTGCGCAGCCGCTATGACGACGGCTCGGCGATGACTCGCGGTGAAATCGGCGACGAGCTTCTCACCTTGTTGGCAGCCGGTCATGAAACCACCGCCTCGACCCTGGCGTGGGTATTCGAACGCATCTCGCGAAACCCCGATGTCCTGGCCAGCCTCAGCGCCGAAGCCGCGGGCGAGGAGAGTTCCTATCGGCAGGCGACGATCCTGGAAACTCAGCGGGTTCGCACGGTGATCGACTTCGCCAGCCGCCACGTGGCCGTGCCGGTCTATGAACTGGGTCCGTGGCGGATTCCGCGCGGCTACACGATCATGGTGAACCTGCATCAACTGCATCACAACCCCGTCGAGTTCCCCGACCCGGAAAAGTTTGAACCCCGGCGGTTCGTCGACGCCAAACCCAACACCTTCTCCTGGGTCCCCTTCGGTGGAGGTACCCGGCGCTGCGTCGGCGCGGCCTTCGCCAACCTGGAGATGGATGTCGTGTTGCGCACCGTGTTGCGCACGATGACGATCCAGGCCACCGATGAGCCTGACGAGAAGCCCCACAACCGCGGCGTCGCGTTCACGCCCAAGCGGGGTGGTCGCGTCACCGTGCACCGTAGAGGAGGGCACGTGTGAAGCTCACCGTCATCGGTCTTGTCGCCGCGTTTTTCCTCGGTATGGGCCTCTATGGACTCGCCCGGCCCGGCGCTCTGATCCGACCGTTCGGGATCACTCTGCCCAGCACTGAAGCGCGCGCCGAGGTGCGCGCCGTGTATGGCGGGTTCGGGGTCGCCATCGCGGGGATTCTCGCAGTCGCGGCGATGGGTCACGCGATGCGCGACGGCATCCTGATCGCGGTGGCCGCCGCGTTGGTGGGCATGGCGTTCGGCCGGCTGGTGTCCGGCGTCGTGGACACACCGAAGGCGTTCTACCCCAACTGGTTCTACCTGGTCGTCGAGTTGATTCTCGCCGGCGCTCTGTTGTGGGCCGTCTATGGCTGAGCAGTCCCGGGAGTCGACGATCGCCCTGATCGGGCGACTGAGCCGTGCCCAGTCCGAGCAGATGATGCGGCGTATCGCACGGCGCGTGGGAATCAATCGCCCGCTGCCGGTGCCCCTTGACGAGATCGTCGTTCCCGACACCGCTGTCGCGCTCGCCGCCTCCGGACTGCTGCGTGGCGCTGCACCGCCGGTCTTGCTCGCCCACTGCCATCGCACCTACCTGTTCGGTGCGCTGCTGGGAACCCGGGACGGTCTGAAATGGGATCCCGAGCTGTTATTCGTCGCGGCGATGCTGCACGACCTCGGCCTGACCGAACTCGCGGGTGGCGAGGGACCGTTCGAGCAGCGTGGCGCATCCGCCGCGCAGTCATGGCTGAATCAGCAGGGCTGGCCTGAGCAACGGGCGGCCGCCGCGGCGAAAGCCATCCGGATGCATCTCGACGTCGGCCGCGCCGGACGTGAGCGCCCCGAGGTGGCGCTGCTGCATTTCGGGGCAGCGGCCGACGCGATCGGTATGCGCGTGGAGGACATCTGCCCGCAGACGGTCGCCGAGGTCATCGAGATTCACCCCAGGCAAGGGTTCCAACGCTACTTTGCCGACAAGATGCGTGCCGAGGCGCGGGCCCAACCGCGTTCGACCACGGCAGCGATGTGCCGCTGGGGCCAGTTCGCCTGGCGGGTCGAGCACTCGCCGTTCGCTGACTAGGTCCGACCAGTCACGACGACTGGGATCTCTCGCGGTCGGTCTCGGGCAGCGGCGGTGTGATCGCGCGGTAACCCAGCCCGACGACGAGGTTGCCGATGTCGGCGTAGTCGGCCCGGTCCGGTGGGGTGACGGCACCCAGGCCGTCGACATAGCGATTGAACATGCAGAAGGCCGCGGCGATCAACACGGTGTCGTGGATCTCGACATCGGTGGCACCCTCGGCTTTCGCGGCGGCGATGGCCTCGGCGGTGACAGCCAATCCGGATTCCGACACCAGCGCAGCGATGGCGATCAGAGCACGAAGTTTCGGAGTGATCGGCGCGTTGTCGGGATCGGCGATCACCGCATCGACGGTGTCCCAGCCGTCGTGAAGTTGGAGCGCCGCGAAGGTCGCATGGGACTTCGTGCAGAACTGGCACTGATTGAGGCTGGAGACGTAGGCCGCGATGATCTCCCGATCACCGCGGCTCAACGTGCTCTCACCGCGCAGCAGAACCTCGGCGAGCTCGAAGAGCGGCTTGGCCGTCTGCGGCCGAAACAGCAGGGGTCCCATGATCCCCGGAGCGTCGGGCATCTCGATATGCGGCATCTTCACTCCCGAAAATGTGCGGCCCTCCAAGCGTACGCCGCGGGAACGACCGCCATGGGGGTTGCGCTCAGCCGATCCCGATCGCCCGCGCCGCCGCGTTGGCCACTCGAGCACCCGAGAGGCGCCGCAGCAGGAGGAGTCCGTCGAGGATTGCGATCGACGCCAGCGCGGCCCGCCGCCGTTCCGCGGCGGTCGAGGCGGCGATTCTTGGCTCGATCCACTCCAGCCAGCGGTCGATGATGGCGGGCGCGAAGGACGCATAGGGTTCACGCCGTGCGCTCGCGAGTCCGACGATCTCGAACAGCACGCGGAAGATCGGATCGGCTTCCGGTGACGCCAGTACCGGCCACGCCCGACGCCGAAGCTCGTCCGCGGGGAGCGCGGACTCACCGAACGCTGCCGCCAGCGTCCGCTCCATCTGTTCGCCGAGGGCGCCGATCACCGCGGCGATCATGTCGTTCTTGGTCGGGAAGTAGTAGACGACGGTGCGGTCGCTGATTCCCAGGCTCGCGCCGACCGCACCGAAGGTGAGCGATCCGATTCCCGATGTGGTCGCCAGGTCGGTGGCCGCCGCCAGCAACTCGTCCCGGGAGTGTTTGTAGCCCACCTCTTGATCGTAGAGGCGACTGCGGTTACGCTGTTTGTAGTCACAGCTACAAAAGTGAGGTGCCGAGATGGATCAGCGTGAATCTGCCCCCGCAATGACGGGCCTGGTCGTCGGAGTCCTTGTGGCACTGGGGTTCGCCCTGCTGATCCGACTGCTGCCGGAGTCGCTGTTCCTGCAGGCCCACTGGCGCGCTGTCGTCTATGTCGTGTGCGCGGCCGCGGCGCCGCCGACGGTCCTCTTTGTGCAGTGGATCGCGCGAATCCGCGGACTCGACCAGCGTGCCGTCTTCACCTGGGCGGCTGCGGGTGCCATGACCTTCGACGGACTTGCGATCGGGTTCGCGCCGTTCCTCTACGGCCAGACTGGGCAGGCGCTGGCCTGGGTGGGGTCGGCGCTGATCTTCGCTTTCGCCAGCCTGCTGCTCGCGGGCCAGATCATGCTGGGCAATCGCGCTGCTGCGACAGTCCACCGATGAAACCGGTGGCGACCTGGATCACCTGGCTGCAAGTCGTCCTCGCGCTACTGTTCGTCTACGCGATCACACTGGTGTTTGCCGGTTCCTTTGCAGGCCAGTTGTTCTCAGCGCTTGGCTTCGGGCCGCCGGCGTCAATCGACACCGACGCGGTGCGTGACTACCTCAGGCTGCCCTTCATGGTTCTTGGCGCGGTGCTGGCAGGATGGTCGCTGATGATGATCCAGATCGTGCGTGGACCGCTTCGCGACGGTTCGGGCTGGGCGCTGCCCGTGCTGATCCGATCGCTGGTGCTGTGGTTCGTCCTCGACACCGGGATGTCGCTGGTGCTGGGCTATCCGATGCACGCGCTTTTCAATGTGCCCTTCGCCCTGGCGCTTGGGATTCCGCTGGCGAGACTCAGGTCGGCGTGAACGCCGCGGGATACATCGGCGCGGCGATCTCAGTTCTCGCAGGAGTCCTCGGCTTGATCTGGCCTCAGAAGGTCAGCGCGATCATCGGGCTCAGTCTTCCTGGAAAGCTCGGCATCTCGGAGTTCCGCGCGACCTATGGCGGACTGTTCATCGGAGCAGGCCTGGCAACACTGCTGATCGGAACCCACCAGGCTGCACTGGTGCTGGGAGCAGCCTGGGGCGGGGCGTTCGTCGCACGGGCGGTGTCGCTGATCATCGACAAGTCCCGATCCAGGGAGAACCTCGCCGGACTGGTCATCGAAGCCGCCGTCGCTACGCTTCTGGTTCTATCGTGACGCCATGAAACACCTGGTCTTCATCCGGCCCGGAACGCTGGAATGGCAACAAGCCCCGGACCCCGAACCGGGTGTCGGCGACGCGGTTGTGCGGCCACTCGCGGTCTCCCGCTGCGACCTCGATACCGCCATGGCCGGCTTCGGGATCTTCCCCGGCCCGTATCCAGTCGGCCATGAGATCGCCGCAGAGGTGGTCGCTGTCGGTCCCGGCGTCACCCGCTTACGGCCCGGCCAGCGGGTCGCGGTTCCCTTCCAGGTGTCCTGCGGAACCTGCCGCTTCTGCAGCGAAAGACACTACGCCGCATGTCTTCCCAACCAGGCGCGCGCCGGCGCGGCATTCGGGTTCGGCGAGTCCGGCGGCGGCCACGGCGGCGGTCTGGCCGACCTGCTTCTGGTTCCGGCAGCCGACCACATGCTCGTGCCCGCCCCCGACGGGATCGACGACGTCGCGCTGGCCACCATCCCCGACAACGTCATCGACGCCTACCGCGCCGTCGTCGACGGACTACGCGAGCGACCCGGCGCCGACGTGCTGATCGTCGGCGGGGACGCGCCGTCGATCAGTCTTTACGCCATCGCCTGCGCCCGTGCGCTCGGCGCGGGGGCGATCCGCTACGCCGACAGCGACGTGGAGCGGCTTTCGGCCGCCTCCGATCTGGGCGCCGAGGCCATCGACCTGGGGGGTGTGTTCCCGCGCCGGCTCGACCGGGCGCCGATCGTGGTGGCCGGTGCACTGGCGACCGAGGGGCTGCATTGTGCGATCCGGTCCACCGAGCCCTATGGACGGCTGACATCTGTGGTGATCCACTTCGGCGATCAGGTCGGGCTGCCGATGCTGGAGATGTACACCCGCGGGATCACCTTCCACACCTCGCGCGCGGACTCCCGGCGCTACCTGCCCGAGGTGCTCGACCTGGTGGCGGCGGGCGGGCTGGACCCGCTGTCGGTGCCGACCACGGTCGTCGACTGGGAGCAGGCCGACCAGCGCTGGCTGGAGCCGGCGATCAAGATGGTCGTCCGGCCCATCGGCGGTTAGTCAGTCCGCCCGCACCCTGGCGCCAGCGAAGCGGGCCATCACGGCGCGGGGAAGGAACCGGTATCCGGTGGCCGCTAAGTTGTTCGCCATACCAGGGATGACGGTGGGGGCATTACCGTTGAAGAAGTGCCGCAGGCCGAATTCTGCGACGTAATCGGCGGATTGGCGGCCCCGGGTCATGAACTCCTTGTTGCCCGGTGTCTGGAAGAACTCGGTCTCGGTCGCTCCGGGACACAGCGCCATCACCCGCACACCGGTCGTTCTGGTCTCGGCCCACAGCGCCTCGGTGAAGGACAGCACGAACGCCTTCGTCGCCCCGTACACCGCCATACCGGCCAGCGGCTGGAAGGCCGCCGTGGAAGCCACGTTCAGCACCCCGCCGCGGTCACGCTTGAGCATCGCGGGCAGTAGCCGTGCGGTCAGGTCGACCAGAGACGAGCAGTTGAGTTGGATCTCGCGGGCGAGGTTGTCGGGGTCCTCCGCGGCGACCGGGTTGTGCGACCCGAAACCGGCGTTATTGATCAGGACGTCCACGTCGACACCGCGGGTAGCGAGTTCGGCGGTGAGTGCGGCGGCAT
>VEQY01000030.1 GCA_018882965.1 Mycobacterium sp.
CCGGGGCGGCCCCGAAACCCGCCGGGTGCGCCGGCCGGCGCGCCACCGCCACCGGGCCCGCCGGTGCGGTAGTTGCCGCCGCCGGGACGTCCGCCCTGTCCAGGGGCCGGTCGCGGCCCGCCGCCCGGCCGGGGTGCGCCGGGACGTGCTGGCCTGCCGACGCCGCCGCCGGGGCGGGGCGGCATGCTGCCGGGCGAGGCACCGCCGGGCCGCGGCATGCCGGGGCGGGGTCCGCCCGGGCCCGGCCGCGGGATCTGCGGCCGGGGAATGGCGCGCTCGACCGGTTGGGCGCTGGAGAACGGATTGTTGCCCACCCGGGGCTGACGGGGAACACCGGGACGAGGTCCTGGGCGGGGGCCGGGACTGACCGGGCGGTCGGTCACCGGCGCGGTCGCGGCGGGCACAATCGGCACAGTGGGTGCCGACGGCGCGGTCGCGGCGGGTACAGGGGGCACCGTGGGCACAGTAGGTACTGCGGGTGCGGCAACGGCCGGTTCGGCCGGTGGCGCCGGCGCGACCACGGCGGCTGGAACTGCGGCGGACTTCTTCGCCGCGGCCTTCTGCGGGGGCTTCTCGGGGGCTTTGACGCCGCCGAACGACTCGCGGAGCCGACGCGCGACCGGCGCCTCCACCGTCGAGGACGCCGACTTGACGAACTCGCCCTGCTCGCTCAGACGAGCGAGTACTTCCTTACTCGTGACACCGAGTTCCTTTGCCAACTCGTGCACGCGGGCCTTGCCTGCCACTCCATCTCCATCTCTCGAGGCGACGGCGGTCGGTAGGCCGCGCCCCGGGTTTAGCTACGAGAAATCATCGCCGGAACTTCACGGTGTGCTCATGTCTTTCGCTGCCTTCTTCTGCTGGGCCGAGGGGTGGAACGTCGTGACGTACTCCACCACCGCGGACGGGTCCGGCGTGCCGGGGATGCGCAGCGCTCGGGCGAAGGCCCGCCGCCGGATCGCTGCCGCCAGACAGCGGTCGTCGGGGTGCAGCCACGCACCCCGGCCCGGTCCGTGACCGGCGCTGACGGCGAGAGCGGGCGCACCGCTCCCCGTCGGCGCCGTGGTGGCCACCACCCGGAGCAGTTCGACGGCCAACCCTCGCTCCCGGCAGCCGACGCAGGTCCGCACCGGAGGGGTGCGTTGCTGCCTCTGCGCGGCCGGAACCTCGCGCTGGATCACGGCTCAGTCTAGCGTCACCGCTGTTCGGCCGAGACTCCGGGCGGGTTCCCGGTCGGCTCGACGTCGCTGCGGATATCGATCCGCCACCCGGTCAGGCGGGCCGCGAGCCGGGCGTTCTGCCCCTCCTTGCCGATGGCCAGCGAGAGCTGGAAGTCGGGCACGATCACTCGGGCGGCACGGGCGGTGGCATCGATGACCTGGACGGAGACCACCTTCGCCGGCGACAGCGCGTTGGCGACGAACCGGGCCGGATCCTCGTCGTAGTCGATGATGTCGATCTTCTCCCCGGCCAGCTCGCTCATGACATTGCGGACCCGCTGGCCCATCGGGCCGATGCAGGCGCCCTTGGCGTTCAGGCCGGCCACCGTCGAGCGGACGGCGATCTTGGACCGGTGTCCGGCTTCCCGGGCCACCGCGACGATCTCCACCGATCCGTCCGCGATTTCGGGCACCTCCAGCGAGAACAGTTTGCGCACCAGGTTGGGGTGGGTGCGGGAGAGTTCGATCCGTGGCTCGCGCATACCGCGGGTCACCCCGACCACGTAGCAGCGCAGGCGCTCGCCGTGGTCGTAGCTCTCCCCCGGGACCTGTTCGGCAGGCCGGATGGTGCCGTCGGATCCCTTGGTCTCGGTGCCGAGGCGGACGACGACGTTGCCGCGCGCGTTCTCCCGGGCATCGCGCTGCACCACACCGGCGACGATGTCGCCCTCGCGGGCGGAGAACTCGCCGTAGACCCGCTCGTTCTCGGCGTCGCGGAACCGCTGCAGCATCACCTGGCGGGCGGTCGTCGCGGCCACCCTGCCAAAGCCCTCAGGGGTGTCGTCCCACTCGTTGATCACCGTGCCGTCGTCGTCGGTCTCGGTGGCGATGACCTGGACCGCGCCGGTCTTGCGGTCGATCTCGATACGCGCCTCGGGCTGATGGCCCTCGGTGTGGCGGTAGGCGGTGAGCAGAGCGGACTTGATCGTGTCGAGCAACTCGTCGACCGAGATGCCCCGGTCGACCTCGATCGCGTGCAGCGCGGCCATGTCGATGTTCATCGGGGGGCCTCCGCCGGTGCCGCCGGACCGGGGTGTCCAGCCGAAGGTCCGAGCAGCGCGAGTTCCTCGGGGCTGGGCGGCGAGAACTCGACCTGCACGACGGCGTGGCGAATGTCGCGCAGCGGTATCCGTTGCACGGCCCAGCCCGCACGGCCCCGAACCACCACGTCGACGGCACCGTCGTCCAGCCCGCCCAGCCTGCCGATCAGCGTCGAGGCGTCTGCCAGTTCGATCCGCACGCGCCGGCCCCTCGCCCGGCGGAAGTGCTTCTCGGCGGTCAGTGGCCGGTCCACGCCGGGCGAGGTGACTTCCAGCACGTAACCCCCGGCACCCTGATCCGGGCCCGAGTCCAGCTCGTCAAGCCGGGCAGACGCCATCCGGGACAGCTCGGCCAAATCGTTGAGACCCGGAGGGTTGTCCCCATCGGCCACCACCGTCAGCCTCGTCGGGCGGCTGCCCGTGTCGACAAAGACGCCGTCGATCTCGTAGCCCGCACGCGCGAAATCGTCCTCGAGTAGCTCGATCACCTGCTCTGGCGACGGTAATCCCGGGGGCCGCTGCGTCACGGCGGGCTCCTCGTCTTGAGTTTTTCTGGTCGGTTGCGTACGGGTCGGAACCAACTGCCAACGATACGCCAGCGGGCGCGTCGGCAATGGCAGGATGTTGTCGTGCCCGGCCCGGATCGCAGCCCAGAGCTCAGCCGTCGGCACGCCCTGGCCGTGCTCGGTGCGGCGCTGCTCGGCCCGGCCGCGGTGGCCTGCGCCACCGAGCCGCCAGCCCCCGATCCGCTGGAGGCCGAGCTCGAGTCCGCCCGCGCCGACAGCGACCTGGCGGCGGCGGCGGCCACATCCGCTCCCCGCGAACTCGCACCGGCGCTGCTGGTCGTCGCCGACCAGCGGGCCCGCCACGCCACCGCCCTGATCGAGGAACTGGCCCGCGCGGCCGGCAAGCCCACCCCGACCCCGGACTCAGGCGGTGATACCGCGACGACGGCGACGACGACGACGCCGACTACGGCATCGGCTCCCGCGACTCCGCCTCCGGCGCTGGCGGACGTGGTCGCCGCGCTGCGCCGGTCAGCCCAGAGCGCGGCGACGCTGGCGCCGACGCTGTCGGGCTACCGCGCCGGGCTGATCGGGTCCATCGCTGCCGCCTGCACCGCCTCCTACACGGTGGGTCTGCCGCCGGTGAGGCGGCCGAGTTGACCTCCCCGACCTCGCCCAGTGCGACACCGACGCCCGACCCGAACCGCCCGGAGGCTGCCGACGTCGGGGCGCTGTTCGACGCGGTCGCCACCGAACACGCGACGATCTACGGCTACGGGATCGTCTCCGCCTACGCACTGTCGACCCGCAACGAGTTGGTGTCCGACGCGCTCGCCGAGCACCGCGCGCGACGGGAGGCGGCGTTGGAGATGCTGAAGGCCCGCGGGGTCACCGTGCCGCTACCCGCAGCGGGCTACCAGCTGCCGATGCGGGTGGACAACCCCACCGCGGCGGCCAAACTGGCCGCGCGGATGGAGGACGACTGCGCGGTGGCCTGGCGAGCGGTACTCGAGCAGGCCACCGCCGAATCCGACCGGGCCTTCGGGCTGACCGCTCTGACACAGTGCGCGGTACTGGGCGCCCGTTGGCGGCGGGTATTGCGCGAATGGCCGGTGACCAAGGCCTTCCCCGGCGGCGGCGAGTAGGCCGTGGGCCTGGCTACACTCGCCCGCATGACCGGATCCCGGGTTGTGCAGACAATCGTCGGGCGCGCCTGCGGCCTGGCCGTCGGTCTCGGAGTGGGTGCCGCTGTGGTCGTCGGACTTGCCGGGCAGGCCTCGGCCAGCCCTGTCGATGCGCCGAACGGGGCGGCGGCGGCTCCCCCGGGCGAAGCCCGCCGAGATGCGACACGCCCGGGCGAAGCCCGCCGGTCCGACGCGCCCGTGGCGCCCGCCGCCTCGGCCGTGCCGGTTGCCAAGCCGGTCGGCGAAGCCCGGTCGGCATCGCGACGGACGGGTCCCGCCGGCCTCTTTCCATCCGATCCGCGCGGCCGGCTGATCACCATCTACAAGGGCACGCATTTCGCCATCCCGAATAGCTTCGGATTCTTCATCACGCAGGTGTCCGGCACCGGCACCTTCACCGCCCGATCCTCCTACGACCTCAAGGATGAGGATCAGTACGACTGGAACAAGTTCACCGGCATCGCCTTCACCCCGCTGGAACCCGACCGGAACTCGGTGATGGTCGGCTGGCGCTACAACCTGAGGTCTCAGGAGTTCGAGATAGCCCCCTTCTACAACGTCGACAAGCAGCGGATCCTGCCTAACGAGCAGACCGAGGTCATCTCCGTACCGACCGATCAGACATTCCAATACCGCGTCGATTACACCGGGGTCACCATCACCTACGGGGACAGGACGGTGTTCAAACCGTTCCCGCCGGGTTTGATCCCCAACGTGTGGACGGCCGCACGGGTCAGCGGGTGGTTCGGCGGCAACGAGGTCGCGCCCAAGACCGTGGCCTACTACCTCAAGATCGACTGACTCACGATCGACTGGCCGGCTGGGATTCGGCCAGGGCGGATGCGATATCGGCGGCCGCGGTGGTGGCGGCGACATCGCGGCTGGCCCCGCTGAAGCGGTTCCGCAGTTCCACGGTGCCCTCGGCCCAGCCCCGGCCCACGACCACGACCCAGGGCATTCCGAGTAGTTCGGCGTCTTTGAACTTCACTCCCGGGGAGGCGGCACGGTCGTCGAGAAGCACCTCGTAGCCACGCCGGTCGAGCTCGGCGGCGAGCTCCTCGGCACCGCTGCGCGCCTCGGGGTCCTTGTTCGCGATCACCAGGTGTAGGTCGAAGGGCGCGACCGAACTGGGCCAGCGCAATCCCAACTCGTCATGATGCTGCTCGGCGATCACCGCCACCAGCCTCGACACCCCGATCCCGTAGGAACCCATCGTCAGGCGCACCGGCTTGCCGTCCTCGCCGAGAACGTCGGCGGAGAAGGCGTCGGTGTACTTGCGGCCGAGCTGGAAAATGTGTCCGATCTCGATGCCGCGCGCACTCACCAGAGCCCCCGCTCCATCAGGTGAGGGGTCTCCGTCGCGCACCTCGGCGGCCTCGATGGTGCCGTCGGCGACGAAGTCGCGTCCGGCGATCAGCCCGACGACGTGCCTGCCCGGCTCGTCGGCACCGGTGATCCACGCCGTGCCGTCCACCACCCGTGGATCGACCAGATAGCGAACACCGTTGGCCAGCAATGCTTTCGGACCGATGTAGCCTTTCTTCAGAAACGGGTATCGGGCAAAGTCGGAATCGTCGAGCAGCGCGTAGTCGGCTGGCTCAAGCGCCGCGCCCAACCGCTTGTCATCGACCTCGCGATCACCGGGTAGGCCGACCGCCAGCAGTTCCCACTCCCCGCCCGGCGCGCGAACCTTGAGCATGACGTTCTTCAACGTGTCCGCCGCGGTGACGCTGCGGCCCAGCCCGGCGGAGTTCGCCCAATCGACCAGGGTGGCGATGGTCGGGGTGTCGCCGGTGTCATGGACGGTCGGCTGCGGCAGGCCGTCGATCGGCAGGCGATCCGGTACGGCGGTCGTCACCGCCTCGACGTTTGCGGCGTACCCGGACTGAAGACAGCGCACGAAGGTGTCCTCGCCGACCTCGCTCTCGGCCAGGAACTCCTCCGACGCACTGCCACCCATCGCGCCGGACATCGCCGAGACGATGACGTAGCGGATCGCCATGCGGTCGAACATCTTCTGGTAGGCGTCGCGGTGGGCCAGGTACACCTGGCGCAGTCCGGCGTCGTCGACGTCGAAGGAGTATGAGTCCTTCATGATGAATTCGCGCCCGCGCAGGATGCCCGCGCGCGGCCGGGCCTCGTCGCGGTATTTCGCCTGAATCTGGAACAGCAGCAGTGGGAAGTCTTTGTAGGAGTTGTACTCACCCTTGACGGTGAGGGTGAACAACTCCTCGTGGGTGGGGCCCAGCAGGTAGTCGTTGTCGCGGCGGTCCTTGAGCCGGAAGACCCCGTCGCCGTATTCGGTCCAGCGATTCGTCGTCTCATAGGGTGCGCGCGGGAGAAGCGCCGGGAACAGGATCTCCTGCCCCCCGATGGCCACCATCTCCTCGCGGACGATGGTCTCGATCCTGCGCAGCACCCGCAGACCCAGCGGCAGCCAGCTGTACAGGCCCGGTGCGATGGGCCGCACGTAACCCGCCCGGATGAGCAGCCGGTGGCTGGGCACCTCGGCATCGGCCGGGTCGTCGCGCAGGGTGCGCAGGAACAGCTCGGACATCCGGGTGATCACAGCGGGCAGCATAGCCACCGCGCCCCGCGGCGGGCCGATTCAGCCGCCTCAGAGCTCGCCGGCCTCCACGGCCTCGCGGGTGTGCTGGGCGGTGGCGATCTGGTTGGCCGAGAACCCGATGAAGAGGGCGGCCAGACCGACGAGCACGGCCACCGCGGCGATCCACAGCAGCGAGTAGGTGTATCCCGCGTCGAGGGCGTCGAGCTGGGCGGGAGTCATGTTGGCGACCGGACCGGTGGTGCCGCCGAGGTAAAGCGTGCGCGAGGTCTGCACGGCCTGGATCACCACCAGCACCAGCGGGCCGCCGAGGTTCTGCACCATCAGGGTGATCGCGCTGACCGGTCCGATCTCGCGCGGACCGACCTCGGCGACCGCGCACAGCGGCAGGATCACCGAGATGATGCCGATGCCGAAGCCGCCCACGACGATGGGCACCAGCAGGTCGGGGAAGTAGGGAATCCGGCGGTTGAGGGTCGAGCCGTAGAGCATCGCGCCCAGCACCAGGGCTCCGCCCCCGATGATCAGCCAGCGCGGGGCGATGTGCGGGGCCAGCCGGGCGGTGAGCACATTGCCCATGCCGAGGGCCAGTGCGAACGGGATGAAGCCGATACCGGCGTGCAGCGCGGAGTAGCCCAGCACGTCCTGCACGTACAGCCCGATCATCACGGTCAGCGTGAGCAGCACACCGCCGGCCATGAACAGGCAGGTGAAGGTCGCAACCCGGTTGCGGTTACCGAACAGCGACAGGGGTACCAGCGGGTTGTCCGCGCTGCGCTCGACGATGAAGAATCCGATGCCCAGGAGGATCGCAGCCACGCCGGCGCCGATGACCCAGGGATCGACCCAGGCACGGGGCGGCCCCTGGGTGAACACCAGCACACCGGCCGCACAGCCGAGGGTTGCCAGCAGCGCTCCGGTGATATCCAGTTTGAGTCGCTCGTGGCGGGTCTCCTCGAGCCGCGTGACGGCAATCCACACGATCACTGCGCCGATCGGGAAGTTGATCAGAAACGCCAGCCGCCAGGACAACTCGGTCAGTGCGCCACCGACCACCAGGCCCATTACCGAGCCGATGCCCTGCATCGCCGCCGACATCGCCATCGCACGGTTGCGGGCCTGCCCGACGGAATAGGTGGTGGCGATCAGCGCCAGCCCGGTCGGCGCCGCGACCGCCGCACCGACTCCCTGGACCGCCCGGGCGGCGATCAGCAGCGGCCCGTCGGTCGCCAGGCCGCAGGCCATCGATGCGATGGTGAATACGCCGACCCCGGAGATGAACGCTCGCTTGTGGCCGATCGCGTCGCCGACCCGCCCGCCGAGCAGCAGCAGTCCCCCGAAGGTCAGCACGTAGGCGGTGATCACCCAGCTCTTGGCGGCGTCGGACAAGCCCAGTTCGTCCTGCATCCGCGGCAGCGCGACGATCACGATGGTGCCGTCGAGGGTCGCCATCAGCTGCATGCCGGTGATCGCGAAGATCGCGATCCCCAGCACGCTGGCAGATAGCGGTCTGGCCGCCGGTTGCGGATCACTGGCGCCAGCCATGGCTAGCTACCCTACCGTCCCGATTCGGGCGCGGTTTCAGGCGCTCAGCGCACGAAACCGCGCCGGGGACCTAAAGCTCTTCGCGGACTTCCTGGGCGTGGGCGACCTGCTGGGCGGTGTAGCCGATGAACAGCGCCACCGCTCCGACGATGACTGCCACTCCCGCCACCCACAGCAGCCCGTAGGTGTAGCCCTGGTCGAGGGCGTGCAGTTGCTCCGGGTTCATGCGCTTGACCGGCCCGGTCGTCCCGCCGAGATAGAGCGTGCGGGAGGTGATCACGGCCTGCACCACGGCCAGGACCACCGGTCCGCCGAGGTTCTGCAACATCAGGGCGATCGCCGAGACCGGACCGATCTGGTCGAGGCCGACCCCGGCGATGGCGGACACCGTCAGCGGTACGACGATCATGCCGATACCGAAACCGCCCACCACGATCGGCAGCACGAGGTTCGGGAAGTAGGGAATCCCGCCGTTGAGCGTGGAACCGTAGATCATCGCGGCAAGCACCATCACCCCGCCGGCGATCACCAGCGACCGCGGCCGGTAGAACGACACCAGGTGCGACGAGACGCCCAAGCCGATACCCAGAGCGAGCACGAACGGGATGAACCCGATGCCCGCCCGCAGCGCGCTGTAGCCCATGATGTCCTGCACATACAGGCCGATGAGCACGGTCAGCGTGAACATGACGCCGCCGGCCAGGAAGATGGCCGAGAACGTGGCGAGCCGGTTGCGGTCGCGGAACAGCGCGAACGGCACGACCGGGTTGACCGCGCTGCGTTCGACGACGACGAACGCCGCCAGCGCGGCCAGGGCGGCAGCACCGGAGATCAGGGTCGGCGCCGAGAGCCATCCGTTCTCGGGGCCCTGGGTGAAACCGAAGACAGCCGCCGTGCAGCCGAGGGTCGCCAGTACCGCGCCGGCCGCGTCGAGTTTCATCGGTTCGCGGTGGGTCTCGCGCAGAGTCGTGCGGGCGAGGTGGATGACCAGCAGACCCAGCGGGATGTTCACCAGGAACGCCAGCCGCCAGGAGACCTCGGTCAGCGCACCGCCGACCACCAGGCCCATGACAGAGCCCACACCGGTCATCGCGGCGAACACCGCGGTGGCCGCGTTGCGGGACGGCCCCCGGGGGAAGGTGGTGGCGACCAGTGCCAGCCCGGTCGGGGACGCGATCGCCGCGCCGATGCCCTGCAGCAGCCGGGCGATCACCAGGGTGGTCTGGTCCCAGGCGATGCCGCACAGCACCGAGGAGATGGTGAACAGGGTGACGCCGACGATGAAGGTGCGCTTGCGGCCGATGGTGTCACCGAGTCGGCCGCCGAGCAGCATCAGGCCGCCGAAGGTCAGGACGTAGGCGGTGATGACCCAGCTGCGCCCGGCGTCGGACAGACCCAACTCGTCTTGGATCCGGGGCAGGGCGACGATCGCCACGGTGCTGTCCATGGTCGCCAACAGCTGCATGCCGCCGATCGCGACGATCGCTGCGACGAACCGCCATGAGGGCGGCCACACCGAAGCCAGCGAACTCTGATCCGTGTCGGCAGGCTCGACCCGAATCGGGTGCCCTGATCCATATCCGGCTCCGCGGCGAAACATCATCCGCTCGGCATCGTTGAGAGCCGTCATAGCCCGTAACCCTACCCGAAAATTAAGAGAACTTTAAATGCCGAAGGCGGCCACCGGCCCGATAACGATGATCGCGGGCGGCCGAATGCCCTCGTCGCGGATGCGTTCGGCGACGTCGGCCAGGGTGGCGCGAACCACCCGCTCGGCGGCGGTAGAGCCGTGCTGCACCACCAGGACCGGCGTTTGCGCTGGTCGACCCCCGTTGAGCAGCGCGGCTGCGAACAGTTCGATGCGCTCGACCGCCATCAGCAGCACCAGGGTTCCGGACAGCTGTGCCAACGCGTCCCAATTCACTAACGATTCGGGATCGTCGGGTGAGAGATGCCCGCTGACCACGGCGAACTCGTGGTTCACCGCCCGGTGGGTGACCGGTACCCCGGCTAGGGCCGGCACCGCGATCGCGCTGCTCACCCCGGGCACGACTGTGACCGGGATCCCAGCTTCGGCACAGGCGAGGATTTCCTCATATCCGCGGGCGAAGACGAAGGGATCACCGCCCTTGAGCCGGACCACGAACTGCCCGGCCCTGGCCCGCTCGATGAGAACCCCGTTGATCGCCTCCTGCGCCATCGCCCGGCCGTAGGGGATCTTGGCGGCGTCGATCACCTCGACGTTGGGCGCCAGTTCGGCGAGCAGCTCGGGCGGGGCGAGCCGGTCGGCCACCACGACGTCGGCGTGCGCCAGCAGTCGCCGGCCCCGCACGGTGATCAACTCCGGATCGCCGGGACCGCCGCCGACCAGGGCCACCCCGCCGGGCACCACGTCGGACACCGCTGTAGCCACGATGTCGGGCGCGATGCGGCCCTGCTGGAAGGCCTCCCGGATGGCCGAGCGGACCGCGGCCGAGCGTCGGTGCTCGCCTCCGGCGAGTACCCCGACCAGCAGTCCCTCGTAGGCGAACGACGCCGGTGTCACCGCGGTGCCGCCGCGGGCCGCGTCGGCGCGCACACAGAAGATGCGCCGGCGTTCAGCCTCCGCGACGATCGCCGCGTTCACGGCCGGGTCGTCGGTCGCGGCGATGGCGTACCAGGCTCCCTCCAGATCGCCGTCGCGGTAGTCGCGCAAGGTCAGGGTCACCGCGGGGTTCTGTTCGGCGAGCGCCTCCACCGCCGGGGTGGCCGCGCGGGTGATGACGTGGGCCAGCGCTCCGCCCGCGATCAGCAGCGGGACCCGGCGCTGGGCCACCGTTCCGCCGCCGATGACGACGACCTTCTTGCCGGCCAGCCGCAGACCGACGAGGTAGGCATCCTCGGTCATCCGGCCACCCGACTGACGGCCTGCTCGACGAACCGGCGCACCGACTCCGGCTGGGCAGCGGGGTGGGTGTGCAGATAGGACGCGTGTACGCCCGCCCTGACCGCACCCTCGCCGACTCCGGCGCCCCCGGGTCCGGCGAGCATCCAGGCGGCCGGCAGGGATTCGTCGAAATGCACTGTGGTGCGGTGGAATTCGTGGCCGGTCACCCGCTGCCCGGCGCGGAACATCGTCGAATCACACGCCGCCACCGCATCGCGGTAGCCCAGCGTGAGCCGCGGGCTGAAGCGCGCCGACCCGGGGAGGACGCCGCACATCGGGTGCCCGTCGAGATCGGACATCAGATAGGTCAGACCGCCGCACTCGGCGTGCACCGGGGCGCGACCGGCCAGCTCGGCGATCTGCGCGCGCACCACGGTGTTGGCCGACAGTTCCGCCGGGTACTGCTCGGGGAACCCACCGGGCAGCACCAGCGCGGCGCACCGCTCCGGGAGCGCATCGGCGAGCGGGTCGAATTCCGTGACGTCGGCCCCTGCTGCTCGCAGCAGCTCGGCGTGCTCGGGATACCCGAACGTGAAGGCCTTTCCGGCAGCCAGTCCCACCACCGGGCGCCCGGGCACCGGCTCGCCCACCGCCGACTCCGGTGACCACGTCGCCCCCGGCACCCGGGTGGTGGCCAGCGCGGCGACCGCAGCGAGGTCCACATGACGCGAGACCAGTTCGGCCATCGCCGCGACGGCTTCCCGCGCTTGTGCGCCGTGTTCGCCGGCGGTCACCAGGCCGAGGTGGCGCGACGGCACAGCCACACCGTCAGCACCCGGCACCGCCCCGAGCACCGGCACCCCGACCGCCGTGCACGCCTGGCGCAGCACCTGCTCGTGGCGCGCCGAGCCGACCCGATTGAGGATGACTCCCGCTATGCGGACTTCAGGGACCAGCACCGAAAAACCCTGCAGCACAGCGGCGATACTCTGTCCCTGACCGCGCGCATCGATCACCATCAGCACCGGGGCACCGAGAAGTCGCGCCACCTCCGCGGTGGATCCGCGCGCTGGAAGCGCGAAGTTCTCGTCGATACGTCCGTCGAAGAGGCCCATCACGCCCTCGACGACGGCGATATCCGCGCCGCGGGCCCCGTGGGAATACAGCGGGCCGATCAGATCCGCGCCCACCAGGACGGGGTCGAGGTTGCGGCCCGGCCGGCCAGTCGCCAGGGCGTGGTAACCGGGGTCGATGAAGTCAGGGCCGGCCTTGAACGGAGCGACCCGATGACCGGCCCGTCGCAGCGCTCCCATCACACCCGTTGCGATGGTGGTCTTTCCGCTTCCGGAGGTCGGCGCCGAGATCACGACGGCCGGCGTGCTCACCGTGCTCACCGTGCTCACCATTCGATACCGCGCTGACCTTTTCGGCCGACGTCCATCGGATGCTTGACCTTCTCCATCTCGGTCACCAGGTCCGCCGCGTCGAGGAGTCGCTGCGGGGCATCGCGCCCGGTGATGACCACGTGCTGGCGTCCGGGCCGGGTGCGCAGCGTCTGCACCACCGCCTCGACGTCGACCCAGCCCCAGGCGAGCGGATAGGTGAACTCGTCGAGAACATAGAAGTCGTGACGCTGCTCAGCCAGTCGCCGCGCGATCTCAGCCCAACCCTCGGCCGCAGAGGCAGCGTGGTCGGTTTCCGAACCCGGTTTGCGCGACCACGACCAGCCTGCGCCCATGGTGTGCCATTCCACCGGTCCACCGATCCCACTCTCCGCGTGGGCCCGGCCCAATTCGCGCAGCGCCGCCGCCTCACCGACCCGCCACTTGGCGCTCTTGACGAATTGGAACACCGCCACACTCATTCCGCTGTTCCACGCCCGCAGCGCCATCCCGAATGCCGCGGTCGATTTACCCTTGCCCGCGCCGGTGTGCACCGCCAGGACCGGAATGCTGCGCCGGGCCCTGGTCGTGAGTCCGTCATCCGGGACGACCTCGGGTCGGCCCTGCGGCATCGGCGTTACCTTCCCTCGTGCGGTCAGGCCGCGGCGCGCACGGCCGTCGCCAGATAGTCTGCGCGCAATTCGTCGGGCCGCATCACCGGCGCCCGCAACCAGCCGGCCACCTCGGCGGCCAACCCCAGTCCGATCGACGTCTCGCAGTCGATGACCACCGCGGCGATTCCCTCGGCGGCCAGTCGTCCGGCGGCGATGCGGGTGCGGCCGAGCGGATCCGGGCCGCCGGTGGCGCGGCCGTCGGTGAGCAGCACCAGCAGCGGGCGACGGCCGCGGTCGCGAATCCGTTCCCGGGCCACCAGATCGCGGGCGGCCCGCAGACCCAGCGCCAGCGGGGTGGTGCCGCCGGTGTCGAACCGGGCCAATCGCCGCGCGGCGATGAAGGCCGAGGTGGTGGGCGGCAGCAGAACCCGTGCCGTGTCGGCTCGGAAGGTGATCACGGCGACCTTGTCACGGCGCTGATAGGCGTCGCGCAGCAGCGACAGCGCTGCTCCGGCGACGGCCGCCATCCGGTCCCGGGCGGCCATCGATCCCGATGCGTCGACGGCGAAGACGACCAGGTTGCCCTCCCGGCCGATGCGTACCGCGCGCCGAAGGTCGTTGGGCCGCAGTCGAAGCGGACCGGAACCGGAATAGCCTTCGGCGGCAGCGAGCAGGGTCGCAAACAGATGCACGCCGGAGCCCGCCTCGAGGCCCTCTGCGGCCCGGATCGCCGCGCCGGACGAGTTACGGGCACGCGACCGCCGGCCCGCGGCGCCGCCGCCGATTCCCGGCACCGTGAGCGCCCGGGTGCGAAAGCTCGCCGACGGCGGCGCGGAGGGGCGCGGCGCCGAACTCGGCTGCCGCAGCGGCGGTTCGGGTGCGCTGTCACCGGGCTCTCCGCCGTCGGGCGGCTCGGGATCGGGGTCGGGGTCGGGCGAGAGCGCGGACAGCACCTCGTCGAGGCGGCCCGGGTCGATCCCCGGATCGTCGAACGGATCGCGGCGGCGCCGGTGCGGCAGGGCGAGTTCGGCGGCCACCCGGATGTCCGGCTCGGCCACCGCGGTCGCGCCGCGCCAGGCCGCATGGGCGATGGCGGTCCGGGCCACCACGAGATCGGCGCGCATCCCGTCGACGTCGAAGGCCGCGCACAGCGCCGCGATGCGGTCCAGCTCCGCGTCGGGAAGCACCACGTCAGCGACCCCGGCCCGGGCGGCGACGATGCGCCGGGCCAGTTCGCGGTCGGCCTCGGCGTAGCGGGCGGCGAAGCCCACCTGATCGGCCTCGTAGGCCAGCCGCTGGCGGATCACCGCGCCGCGCTCGGCGATCTCGCGGGATGCGCGCACCTCGACGGTCAACCCGAAACGGTCCAGCAGCTGCGGACGCAGCTCGCCCTCCTCCGGGTTCATCGTGCCGATCAGCAGGAACCGCGAGTCGTAGGAGTGCGAGACCCCGTCGCGTTCGACGTACACCCGTCCCATCGCGGCCGCGTCGAGCACGATGTCGACGAGGTGGTCGGGCAGCAGGTTGACTTCGTCGACGTAGAGCAGCCCGGCGTGCGCGCGGGCCAGCAGACCGGGCGAGAAGGCGTGTTGGCCGGCATCGAGCACCTTCTGCAGATCCAGCGAACCCACCAGCCGGTCCTCGGTGGCGCCGATCGGCAGCTCGACCAGCCGCGCACCCGGATCGGCTTCGGTGAGCACCGCGGCCAGTGCGCGGACCGCCGTCGACTTGGCTGTGCCCTTCTCACCGCGGATCAGCACCCCGCCGATCTCCGGATGCACCGCGCACAGCACGAGGGCGAGCCGCAGCCGCTCGTGGCCGACGATCGCGCTGAACGGGTAGCCCGGCGCCGTCACGGCCGTGCCCGCAGCATCGGAACGTGCGGGATACCGTCGTCGAGGAACTCCTCGCCGTCGACGGCGAAGCCGTGCCGGGCGTACATCCCGGTCAGGTAGGTCTGCGCGTTGAGTCGGCAGGGCTGCTCACCGACGTCGTCCAGCGCCGCCCGCAGCAGCCGCCCGCCGTGCCCGCGATGACGGCCGTCGACCGCGGTGCACACCCGGCTGATCCTGAACCCCGAGCGGCCGGGGTCATCGTCTTCGGTCAGCCGAAGGGTCGAGAGGATCTCCTCGCCGGGCCCGGTGAGCCAGAAATGCCGGGTTCGCGATGTCAGGTCGCGGCCGTCGAGCTCGCGGTAGGGGCAGGCCTGTTCGACGACGAACACCTCGACCCGCAGCCGGAGCAGTGCGTAGAGCGTCGCGGCGTCGAGGTCAGGTCCCCGGCAACTGCGCAGCTCGACCGTCACGCCTTTGGAGGTTACTCGCGCCACGACCCGGCTACTGTGGGCCCGTGTCTGCTGAGCAGGGCGCGGCAGCCGGGCCGGAGCAGCAGTGGGCTCCCGACATCCTGGCGGGGTACCGGCGGACCACCCGCTCGCTGGGCCCCGACCCCGACGGCGAGGGCGCGCTAGTCGCGACACTGGTCCGCCGCGACGACACGGGCTGCGCACCACGCGCCCTGCTGGCCGTGCACGGGTTCACTGACTACTTCTTCAACACCGAGCTGGTGGATCACCTGACACGCCGCGGATTCCGCTGCTACGGGCTGGACCTGCACAAGTGCGGCCGGTCCTGGCGGACGGGCCAGACCCCGCACTTCACCACCGACCTGACGCGCTACGAGCGCGAACTGGAATGGGCGCTGAGCGTCGTGGCCGCGGAGAACCCCGGCGCCCCCACCCTGGTGTACGGGCACTCCACCGGCGGACTGGTGGTGTCGCTGTGGCTCGACACGGTGCGCCGCCGCGGCATGACGGCGAGCCTGGGCCTGGCGGGCCTGGTGCTCAACAGCCCGTTTCTGGACCTGCGCGGGCCGTCGATCCTGCGCACCGGAATCGGGGCCGGCGCCATCCGGGTGGTCTCGAAGGTCCGCAAGACCCGGGTGGTGCGCCCGGCCGGCCGGGGCGGCTACGGTCTGACCCTGCACCGCGACTATCACGGTGAATTCGACTACAACCTGCAGTGGAAGCCGGTCGGCGGCTTCCCGGTGACGGCCGGCTGGCTGCGCGCGATCCAGCGCGGGCAGGCCCGCCTGCATCGGGGGCTCGACGTCGGGGTGCCCAACCTGATCCTGCGTTCGGATCACACCGTCGCCGAGACGGCCGGGACCGACGTGATGCAGCGCGGCGACGCGGTGCTCGACGTCGAGCACATCGCGCGGTGGGCGGGCTGCATCGGAAACCGCCAGACGATCGTGCCGGTGCCCGACGCCAAGCACGACGTCTTCCTGTCGCTGCCCGCGCCGCGGGCCCTCGCCTACGGCGCCCTCGACGCCTGGCTGGACGGCCTCGATCCCGGCGTCGGCGGCTGACACGTCCGGCCGCCAGACCGGGCGGGGAACGAATCGCCCCCGCTGCGCGACTATTGAGCCGTGGACTGCGCCGTGGCTCGGGAGGCCCTCTCCGCGCGCCTGGACGGGGAGCGCGAACCGATCCCCGCCGCGCGGGTCGATGAGCACCTCACCGAGTGCGTCGACTGCCGCAGGTGGTACGCGGCCGCAGTCGAGCAGACCCAGCAGTTGCGCCGACTGGCCGGCCGGTCCCAGGTGGCCGCCGTTCCGCCGGCCCGGGAACGCGGCTGGCGGGGTTCGACGCGCCGGTCCGACTGGCCCCGGTGGGCGCTGGCGCTCGTCGGCACAGCCCAACTCGCGCTGGCCGTCGCACAGGGCCTGGGCATCCAGGTCGGTCTGCCCCACGCCGGACACGGCGGACATCTGCTCAACGAGTCGACCGCCTGGTCGGCCGCGCTGGGGGTGGTCATGATCGCCTCGGCGATCCGCCCGTCGGTCGCCACCGGGCTGGCGTGGGTGCTGGCGGCTTACGCCGCGATCCTCGCCGTCTACGTGGTCAGCGACGCCACCGCGGGCGCGGTCACCGCCGATCGCGTCCTCAGCCATCTGCCGGTGGTACTCGGCGCGGTGTTGGCCGTGCTGGTCTGGCGGCGGCGACCGCCGCAGCCGGAGTCCGGCCCGCACGCCCTCGACGCCGAGATCACGCTGCCCGGCCGCGCGGTTCGCGGCCGCCGACGCGGTCATCTGCACCCCACCGACGGCTCGGCGGCCTGAGCTTTCTCAGAGCATGACCGCGAACATGATCGCCATCCCGGCGGCCAGCGCGACCTGGGACAGCGCGCCGGGGTAGGGCGAGGCGTCCGACCGCCGCCGGGTCGCCGCAGCACGGAACACCCAGTAAGCGGCGGCCGCGGCGAAACCCACGGCGCATGCCCAGTTCAGCATCCCCGCCCAATCCAGCGACGACGATGCGCCGCCGTGACCGGAGTGTCCGCCGTGGCCGGCATGCGCACCGTGCCCGGCGCCGGACGGCATGCCCCCCGGCACATCCGTTGATGCGGCGGCGGTTGCCCGGCGCAGCGGCAGGCCCCCCATCGCCGCATACATCCACGACATCGCCAGCATCATCAGCGCGTGATAGGCGTTGGCGGCCCGGCCCTCGCCAGAGCGGACAGCGACGGCCACGAACCACACCGCCGCGAACAGAAAGAACACCATCGGAGCGCGGGTGGGCAGATCGGCGCCTCTCGGCCAGGCCATCACCGCCATGGCGACCGCCATGATCACGTGCAGCGCGAAACCGACGGCGACCGTTGCGGGATGGCGGCGCATGAGCAGGGTTCGCAGGCTCTCGGCAGCCCCCGCTACGAACAGGGCGGTGACCACCCATCGCAGAGTCAGATCCTGGATCACTCAGATTCCTGCGTCACGCGCTCACTCACGCACACCGTCACGCACTCTGGGTCGCGGCCGGTGATCGGAAAGTTCCCCGGGCGGGCGCACGTAGACTTCGGGGGGTCTCAGGACAACTCAGAAGCCAGTGAACTGCGGCGACCTCGGCGCGGGAGGCGGTGACAGTGATGATGGCGGAGCGACCGGCGTCTCACGGGGTGTCGTCCCGGCTGGCGGGAACCGCCGTCGCCTCCATCGCCTACCTCTCGTGCCTCGGAGCTCTGGCCGCGCTCGCGCTCTCCGACGCCGGACGCCAGGCTGGACCGACGGGTGCGGCTCAGGTCGCCGGGTACGTTACCGCGACGCTGGCCGGCGCGATCTGCCTGGGCGGGCTGGCGCTCACCGTGATCACCGCCCAGCCGGATGATCGCGGCGTCCTCGATCCCGCCGCGTTCCGGACACACCTGATGGTCGAGCGACTGTCCCTGGTCTGGCTGGCCACCTCAGCGGTCATGGTGGTGGTTCAGGCTTCGGCAGACGCCGGCGTCGGGGTCGGCCGCCTGCTCCGCAGCGGCGGGCTCGGTGCGACGCTGAGCGCCTCCGAGAGCGCCCGCGGCTGGCTGACGACGGCGGTGTGTGCGGCCGCGCTGGCGTTGGCTGTGCGCCTGTCCGTGCGCTGGGAGTGGCACCTGGTGATGCTGGTCCCGGCGCTGGTGGGCACGGTGGCGGTGCCGGTCACCGGCAACGCCGGCCAGGGAATCGACCACGACTATGCGACCAGCACCGTCATCGTGTTCGCCGTCGCGCTGGCCCTCTGGGCGGGGCTGACCCTGGTGCGAGTCCTGGCCGGTGCGCCCCCGCTGCCGGACGAATCGGCCCGCCGGGTGGCGATGCTCAGCGCGGCGGCTGCGGCGGTGGCTCTGGTCTTCGGCGGCCTGCTGCTGGCGCTGCTGGCAGGTTCGCACGTGCTGGGCACCGGCTTCGGCCGGTTCGGACTGGTGGCAGGCGCCGCGTTACTCGCCGGACTGATCGCCGAGCTGAGCCGGCTGCGCAGCCAGGGCGTGCGGGCGTGGACGCTGCTCGGGTCGGTCCTCGCAGTGGCCGCCGTGGTAGCGGTGTCGGCGGTGTCGGCCATGGCGGTCCGCACCGCCCCCCGCCTGCTCGACGAACAGCCCACGGTGTGGGACATCCTGCTGGGCTACCAGTTACCGGGCCCGCCCACCCCGATGCGGCTGATGACCTTCTGGCGGTTCGACACCTTCCTCGGTTCGGCGGCCCTGGCACTCGCGGCCGTCTATCTGATCGCGGTGGTGCGCCTGCGCCGCCGCGGCGATTCGTGGCCGGTCGGGCGGCTGGTGGCCTGGCTGGCCGGATGCCTGCTGATGATCGTCGCGACCAGCACCGGCGTCCGTGCGTACGGCTCGGCGATGTTCAGCGTCCACATGGCCGAGCACATGACGCTGAACATGTTCGTGCCTGTGCTGATGGTGCTCGGCGCCCCGGCGACCCTGGCCCTGCGCGCGCTACCGGCCGCCGGATCCGATCAGCCGCCCGGCCCGCGGGAATGGATCCTGCAGGCGGTGCACGCTTCTTTCACCCGCTTCCTCTCCCACCCCGTGCCGGCTTTCCTGATCTTCGTCGGCTCGCTGTACGCCGTGTACTTCACGCCGCTGTTCGACACCTTCGTGCGCTACCACTGGGGCCACGAGTTCCTCAGTCTGCACTTCATCGTCACCGGCTACCTGTTCTTCTGGGGCATCATCGGCATCGATCCCGGCCCCCGCCGGCTGCCCTTCATCGGTCGACTCGGTCTGCTCTTCGCCATCATGCCCTTCCACGCCTTCTTCGGGATCGCGCTGATGACGATGAACTCGGCGATCGGCGGCAACTTCTACCGCAGTCTCGCCCTGCCGTGGGTGCCCAACATCATCGAAGACCAGAATCTGGGAGGTGCAATCGCCTGGGGCTCAAGTGAATTGCCCATTCTGGCAGTCGCGGTTGCATTGATCTACCAGTGGGTTCGTCAGGACCGAAGGGTGGCCGTTCGTGCTGATCGGCATGCGACGGCGACCTATGCCGATGACGAGTTGGAGGCCTACAACGCGATGCTGCGGGAACTGGCCAAGACCCGGCGCTGAGAATCAGCGCACGATCACGTAGTCGCCCTCATCCGCCAGCGCGCCAGCGACCTCGGCATCGCTGAGTATCCGATCCGCATCGACGTCGACACGCGATGCGCCCCCGGCACGGAGGTCCACCCGGACCGCCCGTACACCTGGCAGCGCGGCCAGTGCCGCGGTGACGTGGTCGACGCAACTCTGGCAGCTCAACCCCGTGACGTCGAAGGACTGCGATCCTGACATGCTCAGGCCACCATCAGCCCACTCAGCCCTTGGCCTCGGTGCCGAACGACCGCAGCCGCAGACTGTTGGAGACGACGAAGAAAGACGAGAAGGCCATGGCGGCGCCGGCGATGAGCGGATTGAGCAGACCCGCCGCGGCGATCGGGATGGCGGCGGCGTTGTACCCGAAAGCCCACGCCATATTGACCCGGATGGTGCGCATCGTTGCCCGCGCCAGATCCAGGGCCTGCGGAACGGATTCGAGATTGTCGCGGACCAGGATGATGTCGGCGGCCGCGATCGCCACGTCGGTGCCCCGTCCGATCGCCAGCCCGAGGTCGGCGGACACCAGCGCCGGGCCGTCGTTGATTCCGTCCCCGACCACCGCGACCACGCGGCCCTGGTCGCGCAGTTGCTCGACGACCTCGACCTTGCCCTCCGGCAGCACCTCGGCGATGACCTCCTCGATACCGACCTGCGCCGCCACCTCGGCCGCGGCGGTGGCGTTGTCTCCGGTCAGCAGCACGGTCCGCAGACCTCGATCGTGCAGTGCGGCCACGGCGGCCGCCGCGGAGTCCTTGATCGCGTCGGCTACCGCCACCGCTCCGCACACCAGATCGTCAACGGCCACGAGGACGACCGTCTCGCCGCGCGCCTCGGCTTCCCTGCGGGCCGACTCGACAGACTCGGGAACCGGGCCGGTGCGCCGAATCCAGCCCGGCCGACCCACCGCGACGCGCCTGTCGCCCACCAGCCCGCTGACACCGTGACCGGGGATGGCGCGGAAATCGGTGACCGCACGGCGATCCGGTGCGGCGGCGAGGATGGCGGTGCCGACGGCGTGTTCGGACCCCGCCTCCACCGCGGCGGCCAGGGCGAGCAACTCAGCGGGCTCGAACCCCGGCACGGGGGTCACCGCGGTGACCGCGAGCTGACCGGTGGTCAGCGTCCCGGTCTTGTCGAACACGACGGTGTCCACGGACCGGATCGCCTCGAGTGCGCGATGGCCTTTGAGGAAGATGCCCAGCTGGGCGCCCCGGCCGGAGGCAACCATCATGGCGGTGGGGGTGGCCAGACCCAGCGCGCACGGACAGGCGATCACCAGCACGGCCAGCGCCGTCGAGAACGCGCGGTCGGCACCCGCGCCGGCGGTCAGCCAGCCGACCGCGGTCAGTGCGGCGATCACGAAGACCACCGGCACGAACACGCCGGCGATCCGGTCGGCCAGTCGCTGCGCATCGGCCTTCTGCACCTGCGCCTCCTCGACCAGGCGCACCATGGCGGCGAACTGGGTGTCCGCTCCGACCGCGGCGGCCTCGACCGTCAGGCAGCCGTCCAGCACGACCGTGCCCCCGACCACACTGGATCCGGCTCGCGCCCGGATCGGGGTGGCCTCACCGGTCATCGCGCTCATATCGATCGCCGCACCACCCCCGACCACCAGGCCGTCGGCCGCGATCGTCTCGCCGGGACGCACCACGAAGCGCTGTTGCTCGGCGAGCTCCTCGGCGGGAATGGTCATTTCGCTGCCGTCGGGCAGAAGCACCGACACGTTTTTGGCGCTCAGCGCCGCGAGCGCGCGCAGCGCGCTGCCCGCCTTGGACTTCGCACGCGCCTCGAAGTACCGCCCGGCGAGCACGAAGACCGTGACCCCCGCGGCCACCTCCAGGTAGATGGAGTCGCTGCCGGTCAGCGCCTGCCACAAACCGGTCGGTGCGCTGTCGCGGTGAGCGACGAAGATGGTGTAGAGCGACCACAGCGTGGCCGCGGTGACGCCGACGGAGATCAGCGTCTCCATCGACGCGGTCCCATGCCGCGCGTTGCGCACCGCGATTCGGTGGAACGGCCACGCCGCCCATCCGACGACCGGCAGGGCCAGCGCGGTCAGGACCCACTGCCAGCCGGTGAACCGGGTGGCCGGCAGCACGGCGAACATCACCGAGAAGTGCGCCAGGGGAACGAACAGCACCGCGGCGACCGCCAGCCGGACCAGCAGCGAGTGGGCGGCCTCGTCGTCGGGATCGGGACGGTCATCGGCCAGCCGTGTTCGGGGCTCCGCGCGGTATCCCGCCCGGCGCACCTCCTCGCACAGGGCTCCGGTACCGATGGCCTCGGGCGCTTCGACCACGGCCACCCGGGTGGCATAGTTCACCGACGCCCGCACCCCGTCGAGTTTGTTGAGCCGGCGCTGCACCCGGGCCGCGCAGGCGGCGCAGGTCATCCCCGAGACATCGAGTTCGACTCGTCGGGTGCGCGCCGCTTCCGGGCCGCCCGCGACGGTTAACGCCATCGTCCTCCCCATCTCGTAGTCAGTCGGTCACCGGCCGCCTGCGGTTCCCGACCACCCAAAATTACCCCCGCCGATCACCCATCCGCCGACGGTACGGCCACAGCGTCCCCTAGGGTGCTGTGCATGGACAGCCCTGACCGGATCACCGCACTGGCGCTGGCCGCCGGGCGGGGCGATCGGGCCGCTCTGGAGCTGTTCATCCGGGACACTGAGCGCGACGTCTGGCGGACGGTGGCCTTCCTCGCCGATCCCGCCAGCGCCGACGACCTGACCCAGGAGACGTTCCTGCGGGCGATCGGCGCGCTGCCCCGCTTCGCCGGCCGGTCCTCGGCCCGGACTTGGCTGCTCTCGATCGCCCGACGGGTGGTCGTCGACCAGATCCGGCACAACCAGGCGCGGCCCCGCTGCACCGGCGGGGTCGACCTCGAGGGCCTCCTGGACTCCCGGCAGCAGGCGGCGCGGTTCGAGGACATCACCGAGATCAGGATCCTGCTCGAGGGCCTGGACCCCGACCGGCGCTCCGCTCTGGTGCTGACCCAGGTGCTCGGGCTCTCCTACGCCGAGGCGGCCGAGGTCTGCGGCTGCCCGGTGGGAACCATCCGGTCGCGGGTCGCCAGGGCACGCGACGACCTGATAACCGCCGCCCGCAGCGACGACCGAGCGGGCTGAACCGGCTACAGCGGCGTGACGTAGGCGGCGCTGATCCCGCCGTCCACCAGGAATGTCGACGCGGTGATGAACGACGCGTCGTCACTGGCCAGAAACGCCACCGCGGCAGCGATTTCCTCGGCGGCGGCGAACCGGCCAGCCGGGATGTGCACCAGCCGCCGGGCCGCCCGCTGGGGATCCTTGGCGAACAACTCCTGCAGCAGCGGGGTGTTCACCGGCCCCGGACACAGCGCGTTGACCCGGATGCCCTGGCGCGCGAACTGCACCCCCAGTTCGCGCGACATCGCCAGCACCCCGCCCTTGGCGGCGGTGTAGGAGATCTGCGAGGTGGCCGAACCCATCACCGCGACGAACGACGCCGTATTGATGATCGAGCCCCGCCCGGCCGGAACCATGTGCCGCAGCGCCGCGCGGCAGCACAGATAGACGCTGGTGAGGTTGACCTCCTGCACCCGATGCCAGGCGGGCAGTTCGGTGAGCTCGATGAGGTCGTCCTCGGGCGGGGAGATGCCGGCGTTGTTGAAGGCGATGTCCACCGAGCCGTGCCGGGCTGCCGCGGTGTCGAACAACGCGTTCACCGACGCCTCGTCGGCGACGTCGACGGCGACGAAACTGGCGCCCAGTTCGTCGGCCACCGCGGACCCGGCGTCGGGGTCGATGTCGGCCACGACGATGACGGCACCTTCGGCGCGCATCCGCCGGGCCGCGGCCAGGCCGATTCCGCTGGCTGCCCCGGTGATGACGGCGACCTTGCCGGACAGGCGCTGGGTGAGGTCGACTTTCGAGCCGGTCACTGAGGTTCCCCTATCGCGAAAAAGACGTTCTTGGTCTCGGTGAAGTGCTCGGGTGCGTCCGGGCCGAGTTCCCGGCCGAGGCCGGAGCGCTTGAACCCGCCGAACGGCGTGTTGTAGCGGACCGAGGAGTGCGAGTTGACGCTGAGGTTGCCCGCCTCGACGGCCCGCGAGACCCGCAGCGCCCGGGACAGGTTGTCGGTCCAGATCGAACCGGACAGGCCGTAGTCGGTCGCATTGGCCAGCGCGATCGCATCGGCCTCGTCCTCGAAGGGCAGGACCGCCACCACGGGACCGAAGATCTCCTCGGTCGCGGTCCGGTCCGTGCGCGCCGGGGTCAGCACGGTGGGCGGGAACCAGAAGCCGGGCCCCGCGGGTGCCGAGCCGCGGAAGGCGATCGGCGCGTCATCGGGCACGTAGGACGACACCGACTCGAGTTGCCTGCGCGACACCAGCGGTCCCATTTCCGTCGTCCGGCTCGTCGGATCGCCGACGACCACCCCGCGCACCGCCGGTTCCAGCAGTTCCATGAACCTGTCGAAGATGCTGCGCTGCACCAGGATCCGGCTACGCGCACAACAGTCCTGACCGGCGTTGTCGAACACCCCGTAGGGCGCGGTTGCGGCGGCTCGCTCCAGGTCACAGTCAGCGAAGACGATATTGGCGCTCTTGCCGCCCAACTCCAGGGTGACCCGCTTGATGTTGGCCGCCGCACCGGCCATCACGCGGGTGCCGACCTCGGTGGAGCCGGTGAAGACGATCTTGCCGACGTCGGGGTGGGTGATGAACCGCTCCCCCACTACCGATCCGCGGCCCGGAACCACCTGCAGCAGGCCGGCGGGCAGGCCGGCCTCTCGCGCGAGCTCACCCAGACGCAGGGTGCTCAGCGGAGTCAGTTCCGCCGGTTTGAGCACCACCGCGTTGCCGGCAGCCAGCGCCGGGGCGAATCCCCAGGAGGCGATCGGCATCGGGAAGTTCCACGGCGTGATCACGCCGATCACTCCGATGGGTTCGTGGAAGGTGATGTCGAGGCCACCGGCCACCGGGATCTGCCTGCCGGACAACCGCTCCGGAGCCGCGGCGTAGAAGTTCAGGACGTCACGGACGTGGCCCGCCTCCCATTCCGCTGCGGCGATCGGGTGCCCGGAGTTGGCGACTTCCAGGCCGGCGAGTTCACCGATGTGCTCACCGACGGTCGCCGCGAAGTCCCGCAGGACGGCGGCCCGCTCGGCGGGCGGCCGGGCCGCCCAGATGCGCTGAGCGACCACAGCGCGCGCCACGGCGTCGTCGACCGCCGCCTCGTCGGCCAACTCCACCGTGCGCAGGACCTGCTCGGTCGCCGGGTTGACCAGCTCAGTCTTCACGGACGCACCTGCTCCCGGCGTACACCCGAGCCACGTCCGTGAGGCCGGCGAACAAGCGCACGTCGTCGAGCGTCTCCTCGGGATGCCACTGCACCCCCACGACGAAACAGGGTCCGGGCATCTCCACCCCCTCGATCACACCCTCATCGTCGACCGCGGACACGACCAGCCGGGCACCGAGGCGGTCGATTCCCTGGTGGTGGTAGCACCGGGCTTCGAGGCCGTCACCGATCAGCTCGGCCAGCCGAGTTCCGGGCACGGTGCGCACCCGCACCGACGCGAACGTCGCCTCGGCCGACCGATGCGCGGTGTGTCCGAGGACGGCGGGCAGGTGCTGATGCAGGGTGCCCCCGAGTGCGACGTTGAGCACCTGGGCGCCACGACAGATCCCCAGCACCGGCATCGTGCGGCGCAGGGCCGCGTGGAGCAGGGCGAACTCCCAGTCGTCCCGGTCGTGCGCGGGTTCGTCGGTGTCCGGACGGCGATCCTGGCCGTAGGCCGCCGGATCGACGTCGCGCCCGCCGGTGATCAGCAGTCCGTCGAGGCCGTCCAGAACCCGATCGGCGATGCCAGGATCGACCGGCTGGGGCGGTAGCAGGACGGCGATCCCGCCCGCGAGCGTGACCCCGTCCAGGTAGGCCGCGGGCAGGAAGCTGGCCGGAACGTCCCAGACGCCACTGCGGGCGCGCTGGCGGTAGGTGGTCACGCCAATGACCGGCCGGAGCTCAGAAGCGCTCAAAGCCCCGCACCCTCTCCCAGTCGGTGACGCAGGAGTTGAACGCGGCGAGTTCCACCCGCGCGTTGTTGAGGTAGTGCTCGACAACCTCGTCCCCGAAGGCCGACCGTGCGAGGGCCGAACCCTCCAGCAGCTGCGCCGCCTCGGCGAGCGTGGTCGGTAACCGCAGGGCATCGCCGGTGTATGCGTTGCCCGGGCACGGTTCGGGAAGTTCGAGCGCGTGGTCGACACCGTGCAGGCCCCCTGCGATCAACGCAGCGACCGCCAGGTACTGGTTGACATCGCCGCCGGGCGCACGGCACTCCATACGCATCGAGTGTCCGTGCCCGACCACCCGCACCGCACAGGTTCTGTTGTCCATGCCCCAGGCGATCGCCGTCGGGGCGAAGCTTCCCTCGGCGAAGCGCTTGTAGGAGTTGATATTCGGTGCGAAGAACAGTGTGAGCTCCCGCATGGTCGCCAATTGGCCCGCGATGAAGCTACGGAACAGGGCCGACATACCCAGGGAATCCGCGTCGTCGGCGAACACCGCGGCGCCGTCGCGACCGCGCAGGGAGAGGTGGATGTGGCAGCTGTTGCCCTCGCGTTCGTCGAATTTCGCCATGAAGGTCAGACTCTTACCGTGCTGGTCGGCGATCTCTTTCGCACCGTTCTTGTACACAGTGTGGTTATCGCAGGTGACCAGGGCGTCGTCGTAGCGGAAGGCGATCTCCTGCTGCCCGAGATTGCACTCGCCCTTGACCCCCTCGCAATACATGCCCGCGCCGTCCATGCCCAGCCGGATATCGCGCAGCAGAGGCTCCAGTCGGGTGGAGGCGTGGATGGTGTAGTCGACGTTGTAGTCGCTGGACTTGCGCAGGCCCCGGTAGCCTGCCGCCCAGGCCTCGCGATAGCCGTCGTCGAAGACGATGAACTCGAGTTCGGTGGCCGCCAGCGCCACCAGGTTCCGGTCGCCGAGGCGGTTGAGTTGCGAACGCAGTATCGACCGCGGCGCGGCCGCGACCATCGAGCCGTCGTGCCAGTACAAGTCGGCGATGACCAGCGCGGTCCCGGGCAACCACGGAATCAGCCGCAGCGTCGTCAGATCCGGTCGCATCACCATGTCGCCGTATCCGGACTCCCAGCCCGCCATCGCGTAGCCATCGACGGTGTTCATGTCCACGTCGACGGCCAGGAGGTAGTTGCAGCACTCAGCGCCGTGCGCGGCAACCTCCTCGACGAACAGCCGCGCAGAGATCCGTTTGCCGGTCAGCCTGCCCTGCATGTCGGCGAAGGCGACGATGACCGTGTCGATCTCACCGGCGGCCATCAGCCTTTCCAACTCACCCGGCGTCAGCAACCCGCGCCGGCGGGCCCCGCTGTCACGCGTCACAAGCGCTCCCTCGTATCGGACGGGAAGGATCGGACCCCGTCACCGCTTCTAAGGTTTACACACCCGACACGAGAAACGCCCTGGAAAGCGGGGACGGCGAGCGTCCTACCCGCCTATTGTCCCTACCACTGTCACCATCGTTACCACCGCTCCAGGCGAGGAGGCCGGCGTGCCCGAGGGTCATGAGCTGCTTGACGAAGACGAACTGCATCTGGCCCGCTTGGGCTACGCCCAGGAACTGAAGCGATCCTGGTCGGGATTCTCCAATTTCGCCATCTCCTTCTCGATCATCTCCATCCTTGCGGGCTGCTTCACCTCCTTTGGCCTGGGCTGGAACAACGGCGGGCCGGCTGCGATCGCGTGGGGCTGGCCGATTCTGTCGGTCTTCATCCTGCTGGTCGGGCTGTGCATGTCGGAGTTGGTCTCGGCGTTTCCGACATCGGGCGGGATCTACTGGTGGGCAGCCAAACTCGGGGGCCCCAAAGCCGGTTTCTACACCGGATGGCTCAATCTCATCGGGCTCATCGCGATCCTCGCCTCGGTCGCCTACGGCAGCGCGACATTTCTCGACCTCACGCTGAGCACCATCAGTGAGGGCTGGTTGGCCGGCTACAGCCTGGGGCGTGTCTTCGTGCTGTTCCTGCTCATCCTGGCAGCCGTGGCGATCATCAACATCTTCTCCAGCCATCTGCTGGCGGTCATCAACAACATCTCGGTCTGGTGGCACGTCGCCGGGGCGGGCGCGGTGATTGCGATCCTGGCACTGGTTCCGGAACGCCACGCCAGCTTCGGTGAGGTCTTCGCCCGCACCGTCAACAACAGCGGAATGTTCGGCGGCGAGACCTCGGGGTGGGGCTGGCTGCTGTTCGTGCTGCCGATCTCGGCGATCCTCACCCAGTACACGATCACCGGGTACGACGCCTCCGCCCACCTCTCCGAGGAGACGAGGAGCGCCGCCAATGCCGCAGCCAAGGGCATCTGGCGTTCGATCTTCTACTCCGCCATCGGCGGCTGGATCCTGCTGCTGTCATTCCTGTTCGCCGTCCAGGACGCCGACGAGGTATCCAAGGGCGGTGGCGCGGTCGCGGCCATCTTCAACCAGGCGATGAGTTCGGGGTGGGTCGCGGTCGTCCTGGTCATCTCCACCGCAGGGCAGCTGTTCTGCACCACGGCGTGCCAGACCAGCGCCTCGCGGATGTTGTTCGCGTTCAGCCGCGACCGCGCGGTACCCGGCCACCGGCTGTGGTCGGCGGTCAACGCGAACAAGGTGCCGGCCAACGCCGTCATCGTCACCGCGTCAATCGCGGCCCTGATCACACTGCCGGCCCTGGTCGAGGTCGACATCAACGGGGCACCGGTGCCGGTTGCCTTCTTCGCGGTGGTGTCGATCGGCGTGGTCGGTCTGTACCTGTGCTTCGCCGTGCCGATTTACTACCGCTGGCGAGCGGGCGACTCCTTCAAGGTGGGCAGCTGGAACCTGCGCGGGCATCACCGCTGGATCGCCCCGCTGGCTCTGGCAGAGATCGTCCTGACGTCGATCGTGGCGATGTTCCCGACGTCGCTGGGCGGAATGCCGTGGGATCCCAGCTTCGAGTGGAAGTTCGTGAACTACACCCCGCTCGTCGTCGGAGGCACCTTGATTCTGCTCTATCTGTATTGGCACGGGTCGGTGAAGAAGTGGTTCACCGGGCCGGTTCGGCAGATCGATGAATCCGGCCGGCAGCTTCAGAGTCCGATCGGCTGAGGCTGCGGGTTCAGACCCTGGTGTCGGGGTCGAGGTCGAGCACGCCGGCCATCACATCCTCGTTGAGGAACTCGAAGGTGATGTCCTCGACATTGAGGTGATGACGCACGCGGTTGAAGAACTCGTTCACCTCGGAGTTGTACTCGGAGGTGGCCTGGTTATTGAGGTGCGGCGCGATGGCTGCCGTCAACCCCTGCGCGAAAGCGGTGTAGAGCACCCGCTGGGCGCTCCCCGCGACGTCTGCGGGCGCGACGAGCCGAAGCTCGGACAGCACCGCGGTAGTTGCTTTGATGTCCTCGTCGAAGACTCCGGCGTCGCGGAGGAGCCGCAGCAGAACCGCCACTCGCCCGCCGCTGGTGTCGATGCCGGGGCGGATCGCCTGCGCGGCCGCGATTACCTCGTCATCATCGGTCGCAGCCGCCAGCGCGGCGGCCTCGGGACCCCACTGCTGGGTGATGCGCTCCAGGCCCCGAGAGCCCACCGTGATTTCCGACATCGTTTCGATGAAGCGGATCGCCCCCTCCAGAAGCAGCTTGTGCCGCTGACGGCGCTCCTCGGTTTCCGCGGTGCGCTCATAGGATTTCTTGGATGTCCAGTACGCCGAGAGTGCGCCGACGACCGTGCCCAGCAGACTTGCTGAAGCAGTGATGCCCAGACTGGCCAGGCTGGTGACCTCGGGCAAGGCCCGCTACCAGCTGCTGGTGCGCAGCACGATCTCTGCGGCCAGCTGCGCAGTGGACTCCGCCGCGTTACGCCGGCCCGAAAACTCCACTAGGCGGAAGTCGCTGTGCACGAACCGCTGACTTGCTTTGACCACCGCACGGGTCGCCGCGCCGGACACCAGCGCGGTCGTGTCGATCTCGACGGGTGGGCAGTCCGGGTCGCGGATCACTCCGTGGGGGTCGCGGACCGCGGGGTGGCCGCGGTCGATGACGACCAGGCCGGTGAAGCGTTCCGGTCGCGTGGCAGCCAGTTCCCAGGCCAACTCGGCGCCGAAGCGATCTCCGACCACCACACCCCAGGGGACGTCGAGCGCGTCGAGGACGGACAGCACGGCTTTGGGATGCAGCCGAGGGTCGGCGGCGATGACGACGGTGCGCATGGACGCGATGTGCAGCCGCTCGCACAGGCTGTCGTAGGAAGCCGGAGTGTGATTGGCCGCCCCCAGCACCACGATGTGCGGGCCGGCCGGAGAACCAGCCAGCGGACTCTTGTCCGGACCCGCGACACTCAGCGCCACCGGGAAGCCGTCGACTGTCATCATCGTCGCGGGCATCTGCCCACGCTACTGCTCAGAGCGGCCCTCAGAACCGGTTTCTACCTGCCCTCTCAGACACTGCTCAGACAGACCGGAGCCGTTCGACCTGCCTGCCGAACACCTCCAGGAAGGTCTGCGGCAGCGACGCCACGACCGGGATCGCGGGGTTGGGTTCGGGGAAGCCAACCCCGAAGACGGCGCGGCCCCCGACGTTCTGGAAAGCCATGTAAACGCTGCTCGTCGTGGCGTTGAGTTCCATCGTCTGCTGGTAGGCCAGCGCTCCGGATCCCAGAGCCGGCAACCCCGGCGAGCCGGAAAGTTCGGTGGTCGTGATGGGGATGCTGTCGGAGTCCGGAGAGAAGAAGGCCTCGAAGCGGGCGCAGCGACTGGCGGTGGTGCGCAGCGCGTCCAGATCGAGGTTCCACGACAGCAGAGTCATGACCACGCGTGCGCCGTCATAGGCGACGACATACTTCGCGGCGCTGCCCGGCCCGCGTTCGGCAGACCCGGCGATGACGTTGGTCAAGGCGTTCGCGCATCCCTCGGGCCGGGACAGCATCGGCCCAGGGCCGCCGGCGCCGTCCGGCTGGCCGGGCTGCTCCACGATCCGGTCGAATTGCACGCCGGCCGGAAAGTCGGCACTGCTCAACAGTGCCTTGGACAGCACCGCGCCCGGCCACGTCGGGTCGCCCGTCACCGTCATCGAGCACGCGGCGAGCACGCACGCCAGTGACCCCGAAGTCCACGCACCGATTCCCGCCCGTCGCACGAGCATCAGGGTAGGCGGCCCACCGCCGAGGTGATGATCGGCCCGCCGGGTGCTCCACCGTCGATGAGGGCAAGGACGGCCTCGACATCGAGATGGGCGACGAGCAGATCGGCCATCAGGTCGAGTTGCGCATCCCGGCGGGCGCCGACATCGACGTCTCGGACGACGTGGAATCCCGGACGCCCGGCTAGGGCTGCCGCGGCACTCAGCCATTCGCGGCGGAACCTGTCGTTGTCGAACAATCCGTGCCAGTGCGTACCGAACACACCGCCGCGAACGTATCCCTGCGCGCTTCCGTCGATCACGAACCAGCTCTCCTCGTCGCTGCGCGTCACCCGGCCGTGCCGGATTTCGTAACCCGAGAGTGGGCTGTCCCAGTGCCGCAGTTCTTTACCGGCGGCGAACTCGATGTCCGCATCGAGCAATCCGAGTCCCTCGACGGTGCCCGACCGGCTTTCGACGGTGTCGTCGATGCGTGCGCAGAGCATTTGGAAGCCGCCGCAGATGCCCAGTACCACGCGGCCGGCGCGGGCATGACCGACCACCGCTTCCGCCAGCCCGCACGCGCGCATCCAGGCGAGATCAGCAACCGTGGCCTTGGTCCCGGGGATCACGACGACGTCCATGTCGGCGAGATCGGCGGGGTCGGTGACCCACCGCACCAGCACGCCGGGCTCACAAGCCAGCGCCTCGATGTCGGTCGAGTTGGAGATCCTCGGCAGCCGCAACGCTCCGACGCGCAGCCACTGGGTGCCGGCACCCGTTTGCGGCCGGCCGACCACTGCCCGCGGCGTTATCGAGACCGAGTCCTCGGCGTCCAGCCACAAGTGCTCGTTGAACGGCAGCACCCCGTAGGTGGGCCGTCCGGTTCGGGCGGCAAGTTCTTCCAATCCCGGCCGCAGCAGCGCGGGGTCGCCGCGGAATTTGTTCACGATGAAACCGGCAACCAGCATCTGATCTTCCGGGTCGAGCACCGCCACCGTTCCGAACAGGTGAGCCAAGACCCCCCCGCGATCGATATCGCCCACGACGACGACCGGAAGTCCTGCGGCGCGAGCCAGGCCCATGTTCGCCAGATCGGTTGCCCGGAGGTTGATTTCGGCAGGTGAGCCCGCGCCTTCGCAGAGTACGACGTCGAATTCCGAACGCAACCCCGCCAGCTCCTCGGCGACCACCCCGGCGAGGTGCTCGCGGTGCCTGACATAGTCCGCCGCCCCGACCGTACCCAGCGCGCGCCCGCGGACGACAAGTTGGGAGGTCCGGTCGCTGCCGGGCTTGAGCAGGATCGGATTGAACCGCACGCTCGGCGCCAGGCCCGCGGCACGCGCCTGCATGGCTTGGGCCCGGCCGATCTCACCGCCGTCCCCGGTCACCACCGAGTTGTTGCTCATGTTCTGCGCCTTGAACGGCGCCACCCGCACCCCCTTGCGGGTCAGCAATCGGCACAGCCCGGCCACCACCATGGACTTACCCGCGTCAGAGGTGGCGCCCGCCACCAGCAACGCGCCGCGGTGCGGCGGTGGCGGTGTCACGGGGTCGGGGTCAGGATCTCGGCGCCATCCTCGGTCACCAGGATGGTGTGTTCGAACTGGGCGGTCCACTTGCGGTCCCGGGTGGCCACCGTCCAGCCGTCCGACCAGATCTCATATTCCAGCGACCCGAGATTGATCATCGGCTCGATGGTGAAGGTCATCCCGGGTTCGAGTTCGGTCGAGACGCTGGGTTCGTCGTAGTGCAGGACCACCAGTCCATTGTGAAAGGTGGTGGCGATCCCGTGACCGGTGAAGTCACGGACGACGCTGTACCCGAACCGGTTCGCGTAGGACTCGATGACTCTGCCGACGATCGACAGCGCACGGCCGGGTTTGACGGCATTGATGGCGCGAAGGGTCGCCTCCCGGGTGCGCTCCACCAGGAGACGGTGTTCCTCGCTGACTTCGCCGGCAAGGAAAGTCGCATTGGTGTCGCCGTGCACACCGTCGATGTAAGCGGTGACGTCGATATTGACGATGTCGCCGTCGGCGATGACCGTCGAGTCCGGGATGCCGTGGCAGATCACCTCATTGAGCGACGTACAACAGGACTTCGGATATCCCTTGTAGCCCAGCGTCGAGGGATAGGCACCGTGGTCGACCATGTAGTCGTGTGCGATCCGGTCAAGCTCGTCGGTGGTCACACCGGGGGCGACCGCACGGCCGGCCTCGGCCAGCGCACCTGCCGCGATACGTCCGGCGATGCGCATCTTCTCGATGACCTCGGGAGTCTGTACCCACGGTTCAGTGCCTTCCCGCGCTGTCGACCGACCGACGTACTCGGGGCGTTCGATCGACTTGGGCACTGGCCTGGTCGGCGAGATGACCCCGGGACACAGCGGACTGCGCACGGACATGACGCCCAGACTAGCGACGGTGCAGCAGTGGGCGCTTGGGGCCGCGAACGTTGACCGAACCCAGCACCACCCGGCCGGTCAGTACGACGTGGGGTTTGCCCTCTGCCGGTGGGTCTTTGCGGCGGTCACGGGCGCTGCCGCCGTAGACCACGACGTCGTCGATCGACGCACTCGCGCCTTCGGGTAAGCGGATGGCCAACGATCCCCGCACCATGTCGAGCTCGATCACCACCACGGGACCCGCGAAGCGAGCGCTGGTCAGGTCGAGGTCGACCGAACCCACGCGGCGCACCAGCGCCAGCCGCGTCGGAACCGTCCATTCGCCGCGTCGGCGCAACGAACCGAGCCAGCCGCGCAACTCAAGCCGGTCGGCAGCGGTGGTGGCGATCGCACCCGGGCCGGGCAGGTCCTCGACGAGGGCTTCCAGGTCGGTGGGCTGGCGTGCCATCGAGACCTGCGCTGACCGCTCCTCGAATTCACCGATGTCGATCAGGCCCAGCGCGACGGCATTGTGCAACCGCCGCAGCGTTCCGTTGCGGTCGGCGTCGGACACCCGCATCGTGGGCGTGGTCTCAATCTTGTTTTCGAATCCGCTCACAGCCCTTCTAACTTACCCTTGGGTGCTATGCACCTTCCCAGGCGGCAGTTGCTCATCGGTGCGGCCGTAGCGGGCGCGGTCCCACTGGCGGGCTGTGCGAAGCCCGACCAAACCGACCAAGCCGGCCAGGCGGGTCAATCGCCGCCGATCGGCCAACCTCTGGCGCCGACCGCCGACGTTCCCGAAGGCGGCGGGATCATCGTCAAGGAGACCGTGCTCACCCAGCCCCGGCCCGGTGAATTCAAGGGCTTCGTCGCCCGGTGCACCCACTCGGGCTGCCTGCTCGCCGAAGTCAAGAACGGCTCGATCGTCTGCGCCTGCCATGGCAGCCGCTTCGATCTGAACGGTCAGGTCACCCGTGGGCCGGCGACCGCGCCGCTGACCGTCCGTGCGGTGACGGTGCGCGAGGGCGAGATCGTCGCGGAGTGATCCCCCGTTCAGAGCAGGATCGCGTCGCCCTGCCTGAACTTGGCTGCCGAGACTCCGACCAGGGTCACCGTGCTGCCACCTACCGTGACGACCGCATTGCCGTTAACGCTGGTGACCCTGGGCTTACCGGTGCCGAGGTTCTCGAACTTCAGCTTGTCCTGACCCACCTTGAAGTCGGTGATCACCGCGTTGACACCGGCGCTGCTCACCACGAAGGTGTCCCCGCCGGCCGCGCCGGTCATGGTCTGGTTGCCGGTGCCGGCAACCAGCATGTCGGACTTGGTGCCGCCGACCAGGGTGTCGCCGCCGTCGGAGCCGATCACCAGCTGCGGGGACGTCGGGTTCTCCATCACGCTGCTGCCACTGCGCCGCTCGTAGAACACGAACGCGTCGGCTTGCATGTTCTCGGTGTCGGTGTTCTTCAAGATCAGCGAGGACAGCGTCGTCGCTTCGATCTCCCGCATCGTGGCTTTGTCGAATCCCTGGTTCTGGTACCAGAACCGGTCGCCATCTCGCAGCGCCTGGAACTGCCGGGCGACGATCACGTCGAAGGTCTGCCCCACCATCGCACCCGGCAGGTGGTTCTCGGCCAGTCCGCCGATCCACAGTTCCACCTTGTTGATGTCACCGTAAGCCGCCTCGAGGGCTGCCGCGGTGGTGGCATCGGAGGTGATCTGCGAGAAGCTGGTGTAGGCCTTCAACCCCAGCGCGACCCGCGTCTCGTTGAGCGTCCCCAGACCCAGATCCCGTCCGCGCTGCAGGTTGATCGCGGCCAGGTCCATCCCGGCCGACGGACCGAACAGGAAGTTACGCAGGTCGTCGACGATGTGGACATCGAGGGAGTTGGAGAGATCGTTGGTCAGGTGCCGCAGTAATCCGTCGCCGCCGCCGTCGGCCAGATAGGACTCCGGATCCTGGAAGAACGCATCCTTGAGCGTGACCGGTGTGCCGACCACATTGCCGAACTCATCGGTCCGCTCCAGGTTGGCCGAGACGATCGAGTGCCCCAGCCGGAAGGCCGCACCGGCGAATTCCTCGGTGAGGGAGGCGTCGACGTTCGGGTTGTAGCCGCGGTAGGGCTTGATCGCGTTCGCGCCGAGCAGATGCGGCAGGAATTCGTTGTAGGTGATGCGGGCGATCTCGGCGGTGACGATCGCGCGGGCCTGGTCGTAGAGCTGGTCGCCGGTCCAGTCAGGATGCGCGGCCGCCAAGAGGTCGACCTGGCGGTTGTGCTCACGCACGAACAGCGTCTGCAGAGCGATCAGATCCGGATTCTCCGCGACCCGGATATCCCCGGCCACGTACGCGCCGTCCACGATGGGCAGGTTGTTGCCCTCCGAGGTCAGCATCCGACCGGCGGAGTTGCGCAGGCTCGCTGCCGTGGTGGCATCCGAGCCGTAGACCATCGAGCCGTCGATCCACCCGGTCACATTGTTGGTCGTGACGGCCGGCTTACCGGCGACACCGGTCGTCGGGTCGATCACCGCGCGGGTCATCGAAATCGAACCGCTCAGGGTCGGGTCACCGCTGGGAACCGTGATGTCGATGTGGGTGACGTCATCCGACAGCGTGAGGTTGATGTCGTGGTCGATGAACTGGCCCCAGGCGTACATCATCCCGGACAGTCCCTCGGCGTTCGGGGTCTCGGCGTTGCCGGCGACAACGAGGTTGCTGACGGTGCGGGTATTGGGGAGATCGGTGCGCAAGGCCGAGACGCCATCACTGAAATGGGCCGCGCCGAGACGCCGGAAATTGGTGCCCGTGGCGTTCAGGGACGTCTTGGTCAGATTGTTGCCACTGCCGTCGATGGAGCGGTAGATCACACCCGGTGACGGGGCCGGCGGGGGCGGCACTGCGGCCTGCGGCTTGCCGATACTCGCGGCCGTCGCCGCCCGCTTGGCGCCGCCGCCGACCGCGACCCGGCGCGCGCTGTGAGAGGTGGAACTCACACTTTCGGTCGACGATGCCGACGCGGAATCGTCAGCCGATGCCGTCGCCGCCGCCAGCACACTTCCCACCCCGAGAGCGAAGGCGAGGGCGCCAACCCTCCCCACACTGATCGCACGTCCGCGCATGGTTTTCCGCCTTCTTCTCGGGTGGCGGGTCACGACTCACTGCGGGGGTCCCAAATCTCGAACCGGGCTGAAAAACAGCCTTGACCTGCTTTTGTTATTAAGTTACGGTTTGCATCACATCATCTCTTGCGACATCGGTCAAGCGTTTGGTCGGAATTTCCTCAGCGAATTGCGATGTTGCGCCGTTCCGCAGGGTCACACGGATGGGCAGTAGGCTCCAGACGGGGAAGGCGGTGCAGTGCCAGACCACGAGCTCGACCCCAGCGGAGTGAAAATCCTCGACGGCGCTGTCCGCGTCCTTGGTGATGTCGGCGTCAAGCGAACCACCGTCGAACTCGTGGCGAAATACGCCGGTGTGTCTCACATGACGATCTACCGGCGCTGGCCGAGTAAGAACGATCTGCTCACC
>VEQY01000090.1 GCA_018882965.1 Mycobacterium sp.
ACGATCGAGCAGGGGATGATCGGAGCGCCGGTGCGCAATGCCGCTGAGACGAAACCGCCGCGACCGAAGCGCTGAAGCTTGTAGCGGTCCCGGAAATTCTTGCCCAGGCCCTTGTACCCCTCGGGGAAGACCGCGGTCAGCTCACCAGCACCCAGCAGTCGCTGGGCATCGATGTTGCAGGCCATGGTGTTGCCCGCCCGCCGGGCCATCGGGCCGATAACCGGCATGTCGAACACGATGTCCGCGGCGAGTAGGCGCAGATCGCGATGGGCTGGGTGGTGGTCGTGCACGGCGACCGACAGCATCGGACCGTCAAAGGGGAGTGTGCCCGCGTGGTTGGCGACGACCAGACCGGCCCCGGTGTGCGGCAAGTTCTCGACGCCGGTGACCTCAACGCGGAACCATTTCTCGAAGAAGAAACGCAGCACCGGGAGGATGACGGCGTTGTTGTACTGCGGATCGAAGCCGAACTCGTCGACCGAGTAGTCGCCCGTGAGGCGCTTGCGCAGGAAATCCGCCAGGCCGGCGATGCGCTGGACGACGTCGGACTGGCCCGATTCCGACGAAGCGGAGCGAGCCTGCTCGAAGGCGTGGATGACAGCTTCGGCGGCCTCGCGGGTGCCGGCGGGATCAGCGACCTGGTTCTGCTCCGCGGAGGTCGGATCGGGGCCCCGACGCTGCGGCCGCGGTGCGGGAGGACGTTGCGGGGTGCGCGGTCGATTCCGGCGCGCATCACCCCGCAGCGGAATGACCTTCGCCTTGGATTCCCCCGACACGCCCTACCCCCCCTGCCTCTGCGGCTGTGGCCGGTGCGGCCCCGACGCATCCCCGACCCAGCGGCGTGCGGCGGCGATCGCCTGGGCTTCCGCCGAGCGTACCCACTCGGGCTTGATGATCGGGGTTAGGCCCCGCCCCCGAACGAAGTCGTCGAAGGCCTCCACCGTCGTCCACTTCGGCTCAAAGCCCAGCTCAGAGCGCATGCGCGTGGTATCCATCACCCGGCCGTAGCTCAGATAGGCCAGCTGCTCGCTGTTGATTTCGCTGTTCAGCGTCGCCTTGCGGATCGAATCGGCGGCGCGCATCGCGAACGTCGGGACGGACAGCGCCACCCGGCCGGCGCGGCGGATCGCCTGCGACATCATCAGGATGCCGTCGGCGCCGATGTTGAAGGTGCCGGCCCGACCGGCCATGGTCGCCCGCTCCAATGCCCCAAGCGCATCCTGCTCGTGCAGCAACTGCAGGCGGGCGTCGTGGCCGAAGACCGTCGGGACCACCGGAGCGGCCAGATACCGTGCCAGGGCGGTGTCCATGCTGGGGCCGATCATGTTGGCCAACCGCAGAATGGTGACCGCGATGTCGGGCCGTCGCCGCCCGAGTCCGCGCGCGTAGCTCTCGATGTCCATGCTGTCGCGGGCGAAGCCCTCGCCGGGCGGGCGGCGGCTGCTGGCGTCCTCGGTGTGGAGCACCGGATCGTGCGGGTGCGACCCATACACCTCCGAGGTGGATTTCAGCACCACCCGCCGTACCGACGGCGCTTTCTGGCATGCCGCGAAGAGCTGCATGGCGCCCATGACGTTGAGTTCCTTGAGGGTCGCCCGGCCGCCGGAGCGTGGCGCGTAGGACGCCGCCGCCGCATGCACGACGGTGTCGACGTCGCTGTTGCGAATGACCTTGGCGATGAACGGGTTACGGATGTCGGCCCGGACGAATTCCGCGCGACCCATCCGGCGCTTGAGATCCTTGCTCGGCGAGATGGCATCGACGGCGATCACGTTCTCGATCGCGGGGTTCTGGGCCAGCCGCGCCGTGAGGTACGCACCGAGGAAACGGCATGCGCCGGTGACAAGGACGACTTTGGGCAGGTTCGGCGCATTGCTCGCGGAGCCGCCGGTTTCCATGGGTCAGAGCCTATCGGTGGGCACGCCGACCGGCATGGCGGCGCGTCGGGCACGACCACCGGTCGCAGCCCCGGGCGACCGGCACGGCTTACTTTCCGAGTTTTCTGCGCTGGACCCGGGTACGGCGGAGCAGCTTGCGGTGCTTCTTCTTGGACATGCGCTTGCGCCGCTTCTTGATGACTGAACCCATGAACTCCGTTACCTACGTCTCTACGCCCACGTGCCGCGGGGCGTGCCGATGATCCCGGTCACCTTACCCAAGCAGCGGGCCGGAACGGAAAACGGCGTCGGAGGCGGAGCGCTACCCGGCGTCGAAGAAGGACGTCTCCAGCAGGTCGTGGACCGCCTTGGCATGGACCCGGAAGGATCGGCCGACGCGGACGGCCGGCAACTCGCCGTTGTGCACCAGTCGGTACACCGTCATCTTGCTGACCCGCATCAACGCGGCCACCTCGGCAACGGTGAGGAATTGTGTCCTGGTGATCTGACCGTCGGTCGGGCCGGCGTCGCGCGCCGCCTTACCGCCAGCGGAGTCTCGTCCCGACTGCCCGCTCGTAGACGTCATCGCAACCCAATCCGTCGGGCACGGGCAGTTCCAGCGGCTTCCCCACCGCTGGCACCGACCCGTGCATACGAGAGGAGAATAGCGTGGCCAATGGGGTTACTGCGACGGATGTTGGTTAATCAATTTGAAATCTTACGAATTACTCTGTTGTAATTCCGAGCTGCTCAGAGCGGGTTTTTGCGGCCTCGACCGCTGCGGCGACGGCGGCCCGTAAGCCCCCGCGCTCCAGTTCGCGCAGGCCAGCAGCCGTGGTCCCGCCGGCAGAGGTGACGACAGCGCGAAGTTCGGCGGCGGTGGTGTCCGGCCGTGCCGGGCCGGAGGCGGATTGCTGCCGCCGTGCCTCCATGCGCTCCAGCAGCATCTCCGCCGCACCGGCCATGGTCTGCGCCGCCAGCTCGGTCGCCACCGAGCGGCTCAGCCCGCTGGCGACAGCCGCGTCGACCAGGGCCTCTACGAAAAGGAAGAAATAGGCCGGCCCGGAGCCGGAGACCGCGGTGACCGCGTCGAGCTGCGACTCGGAAACCTTCAGCACCGAGCCCACCCGTTCGAAGAGCCCGGCCACCTCGGCCAGCTGCTCGTCGGTGGCGAAGCGCCCCGCAGCCAGCGCGGTCACCCCCGCCCCGACCAGGGCTGGGGCGTTGGGCATCGCCCGGATGACGGGGAATCCGGCGGGCATGCGCGCCTCGTAGAACCCCGTGGTGACACCGGCGGCGGCGCTGACCAACACCTGTTCGGCCGCGCTGCTCTCGGCTCGGCTGGCGGCGTCGGCGATCTCGGAGACGACCGACTCCACGTCTGCGGGCTTGACCGCCACAACGATGTAGGACGCGTTTTCCACCGCATCGGCGATCGGGGCGACCAGCACCGAGTAGGTCGCCGCCAGGTATTCGGCACGTTTCTGCATCCTCTCGGCGACGACGAGGTCCTTGACCTGACGCCCGCCTTTGAGCAGCCCGGCGAGGAGCGCCTCTCCCATTCCGCCGCCGCCGACGATCGCGATTCTGACCACAGACGAACCCTACCGACCGGGAACCAGGGCCAGTTGGCGGGTTTGAACGACCACCCGCCCGGTGCTGTCGATCACGGTGTGGTCCTCGTCGAACCAATCCGGCCCGATCTGCGTGGCGCCGCACAGGACCCGCAGCCAGCCGTCGGCGGGTATCCCGCGAAGGTAGGCGGTCAGCTGCACCGTGGGCGCCCAGCCGCGGTGTCCTACCGCGTAACTGACCGGCACTGAGATGTCGCCGCACATCAGCGCGAAGTATTCATCGACCGGACCCGCTTTGGGACGCACCCAGACGCAGAAGAGCGCCCGCGGATCCGTCCCGCCCGGCGCCGGGTGAATGTGGCAGCCGCGCGCGAGATTGTTGATCTCGGCCCCCGGGTGGCCCGGGCCGATGGGCGGGAGGTCGGCGGGGGGCTGACGGCTCATGACAGCCGCTGGTTCGTCGACCAGTAGCGGATCGCCGCGCCCGAGGCTGCCGAGGGTGACCGAAGCATCGACGCAGGTGCGCTCACCGGCGACGAGCTCGACGTCGACCAGCCCGATCCGCCTTCCCCGCTTCCGCACGGTCGCGACGACGCGCACCGGACCGGCATCGGGAGCCGACAGGAAGTTCGCCGACACCGCGACCGGGGCGAGCCTGGAACCCTCGGAGTCGGCGGCATCAGCGAGATAGGCCTGAACCGCGGCCTTCGCGCACAGCGCCACCATTAGCCCACCATGCACCTTGGGCCCGATGGTCCAGTGTTCGTTGAGGACGGCTTCGAAGACGAACATGCGTCCGGCAGCGGGACCGTCGAGCGGATCTAGTCGCATCGCATCGGAAAACAGCGGGATCATCGGGGTCACCGGAGCAGATGGGTGCGGGCGAAGTCAAGCGACTCGGTCAGCAACCCGTCTCGCTCGGACTTGGTGCGGGCGAACGATGTGGTGACTTCGAGAACAACATGGCCGGTGAACGCACCGCCGGCCAACAGCTGGCACACCTCGACAGCGGGCTGCGTGCCGCGGCCGGGAACCAGGTGCTCGTCGGTGGATGCCCCGTTGCCGTCGCACAGGTGCAGATGGACCAGTCCCGCGCCCATCCGCCGCGCCATATCCATCGCATCGGTTCCCGCCGTCGCGGTGTGGGAGAGATCAAGGGTGTAGTGGGCGTGATCGCCATCCAGCGGATCGTAGGACGGCGCGAACGCGGAGATCGCCGGTCCGGGACGCCCGCCGCGGCGCCGCATGCGCTCGATGGACGGCTGTCCCGATCCGAAGAACCGGTCGGCCCGGAAGGGGAACATGTTCTCGACCGCGACCAGCACGTCGCTGCGCTGCTCGAGCCAGGCGACCTGATCGGCGAAGCCTTCGGCGTAGCGTCGCTGCCAGCGAAACGGTGGGTGCACCACAACGGTCTGCGCCCCGAGCCGCTCAGCAGCCTGGACGCTGCGAGTCAACTTGCTGATGGGATCGGCACCCCACACCCGCTGCGAAATCAGCAGACACGGCGCGTGAATCGACAGCACCGGCATCCGGTAGCGACGGGACAGCCGGGACACCGCGCCGATGTCCTGGCTGACCGGCTCAGCCCACACCATCAACTCGACACCGTCGTAGCCCAGTTCGGCAGCGCACTCGAAAGCCGCTTCGGTCCGAAGCGGATAGACCGAAGCCGTGGAGAGACCTACCTTGATCGCCGGGCGCACGGACGCATCGGATGCGGGGGATCAGGTCGACTGCAGCAGGGCAAGCGGACCAAGGGTCACCAGCGCTCCAACCGCCACCGCGATGAGGGTGCTGGCGATGTCCTCGGTTCGGCGTACGACACGTACCGCGATCACCAGGCCCAGGATCACCAGTACTGAGAGCACGAGCGCGACGATCGTGTTCCACCGCCACAGCTGATCGAAGCCGATGAACAGTCCCGCGCCGAAGGCCACCGCCGCAATCGACTGCAGCACGGCGACTGCCCCGTGGCGAACAGCGGCCAGCCTGGACTCGATCCGGCGCGCCGGCCGGGCTTCGCGTTCGGCCACCGCGACCGCGCCGGACTCGGCGGGGCCACCGCGGCGGGCGATGTCGTCGGCGATGGTTTCGCCGCTGAACAGGGGGCCGCCGGTGGAGGTGAGATAGGGGCGCAACGCCTCCGCCTCGGCGAGTTCCTCGGCTACCGCCTGCTCACCGATCAACTCAGCCAGATCGACCGACTCGTCGACGGGATCGAAGGCCATCCGCTCGGCGTCGGAGGGCCGGCGCCGTGGCCGGGGGTCATCGCTGAGTTCGGGACCGGTGCCGCGGCGCGGACGCGGGTCGTTGGCGCGGGGCAGCACCGCCGAGGGGCGGGGCGACGACTCCGCGATCCCAGCGGCCGGCTCTGCCTCCTCGGCCGGCTCTGCCTCATCGACTGCCTCGGCCACCTCGACGTCCCCGGCCTCATCGACTGCCTCGGCCACCTCGACGTCCCCGGCCTCATCGACCACCTCGACGTCCTCGACGTCCTCGACGTCCCCGGCCTCATCGACTGCCTCGGCCACCTCGACCGCTTCGGCTTCATCGACCGCTTCGGCTTCATCGACCGCTTCGGCTTCATCGACCGCTTCGGCTTCATCGACCGCTTCGGCTTCATCGACTGCTTCGGCTTCAGCGACGTCCTCGGCCACCTCGACGTCCTCGGCCACCTCGACGTCCTCGACGTCCCCGGCCACCTCGACGTCCTCGACGTCCCCGGCCTCATCGACCGCCTCGGCCTCATCGACATCATCGACATCATCGACCGCTTCGGCCTCGACCAACTCCCCCGTATCCGCTGAGTCGGCCTGTTCGCCGTCGGTCTCCTGCGACTCGACGGTCTCGTCAGCCGCGTCTGCCTCAGCGGGAATCTCCTCGGCGGGAATGACCGGAATCTCGCCGGTCAGCTCGGAAACCGAGACACCCCCGGAGCGTCTTCCGCGCCGGCGGCGGCGGTGGCCGCCCACCGGCGGTGAGCCGATGATCCCGTTCCGGGCCAGCAACTCGGCGACCGAGATCGGCCGGGAGTCCTGGTCCTCGTCTGATGCAGTCATCTGTCGCCTCTCGATCGGCCGGACACCCGGCGATCAGGATGTTGCCCCCCAGCATCCTCCACCGGCGTCCCCACCAAGGCGGTTCCGTCCGCTTCGCTGTCGAGTCGCCGCAGGATGATGCCCTCGCGCAGGGCCCAGGGGCAGATGTCCACCCACTCCAACGACAGTGCCCTCATGGTCGCCTCCGCCACCAGAGCACCGGCCACGATCTGTGGCGCGCGCTCTGCGCTGACCCCTTCCAACTCGGCCCGGTCCGACGACGTCATCCTAGAGATGAAGGCGATGAGCTGCCGCAACCCGTTGGCGGTGAGCGTTCTTTTCACCCGCGGACCGGCCGCCGAGGGAGCCGCCCCGGTCAGTCGGGCCAGCGAGCGAAAGGTCTTGGAGGTCCCGACCGCCAGGTCGGGCGGCCCCACGTCGCGCACCGCCCTAGTCGCGTCGGCCAACTCGGTGTCGAGCCAGTCGCGCAACATCGCCACCCGCCGCCGTCCCGGCGGATCGTCGGGCAGCCACTCCCGCGTCAGTCGGCCGGCACCCAGGGGCAGCGACAGCGCGACGTCGGGTGCCTCGTCGACTCCGGTGGACAGTTCCAGCGATCCCCCGCCGATGTCGAGGTTGGTGATCCGGCCGGCACTCCAGCCGTACCAGCGCCGGACGGCCAGGAAGGTCAGCCGCGACTCGTCGGCGCCGGAGAGCACCTGAAGGTCGACTCCGGTCTCCGAGCGGACCCTGGCCAGCACCTCCTCGGAGTTCTTCGCATCCCGGACCGCAGAGGTGGCGAAGGCCATCACGTCCGAGCATCCCGAGCTGGCGGCGATCTTCGCGAACTCGTCGACGGTCTCGATGAGCTTCCCGGCGCCGCGGCGGGTGAGTTTCCCGGAATCGTCCATCGACTCGGCGAGCCGCAGCGAGGCCTTCGTCGAACTCATCGGCGTGGGGTGGCCACCCCGATGGGCGTCCACCACCAGGAGGTGGACGGTATTGCTTCCCACATCGAGTACGCCCAATCGCACGCAATACAACCTAGTGCGTCTACCGTTAACGACTGTGACGCGTAGGCACCACGGCGAGGTCGAGCTCGATTTTCCCCGCGAGTGGGTGGAGTTCTACGACCCCGCCAACCCTGAACACCTCATCGCCGCCGATCTGACCTGGCTGATGTCGCACTGGACCTGCGTTTACGGCACCCCGGCCTGTCAGGGCACCGTGGCCGGGCGGCCGGATGACGGGTGTTGCTCGCACGGAGCCTTCATCTCCGATGACGAGGACCAGGCCCGGCTGGACGAGGCGGTCCAGAAGCTGACCGACGAGGACTGGCAGTACCGGGAGAAGGGCCTTGGCCGCAAGGGTTATCTGGAGATGGACGAGTACGAGGGCAAACCGAACCTGCGAACCCGAAAGTACAAGGGCGCGTGCATCTTTTTGAACCGCGCGGGTTTTGCCGGGGGGATCGGCTGCGCTCTGCACAGCAGGGCCCTCAAGCTCGGCGTCGAACCGCTGACCATGAAGCCTGAGGTGTGCTGGCAGCTGCCGATCCGCCGCAGCCAGGAGTGGGTCACCCGGCCGGACGGCACCGACGTCCTCAAGACGACCATCACCGAGTACGACCGCCGGGCGTGGGGTGAGGGCGGGGAGGACCTGCACTGGTACTGCAGCGGCGATCCGGCCGCCCACGTCGGTCGTGACCCGGTGTGGAAGTCCTATGCCGCCGAGCTAACCGAATTGATCGGCGAGAAGGCTTACGCGGAGCTGGCGGCGATGTGCAAGAAGCGCGGGGGCTTTCCGCTCATCGCGGTCCACCCGGCGACCCGCGCCGCCGGCCACTGACGCGGGCCGCTAACCCTCCAGCTTGTAGCCGAGCCCCCGCACAGTGACGATGTGCACGGGATTAGCCGGGTCGGCCTCGATCTTCGACCGCAGTCGCTTGACGTGGACGTCGAGCGTCTTGGTGTCGCCGACGTAATCGGCCCCCCACACCCGGTCGATCAGCTGGCCGCGGGTCAGTACTCGTCCCTTGTTGCGCATCAGATATTCGAGCAGGTCAAACTCTTTGAGCGGCAGAGGAATCTGCGTGCCGTGCACACTGACGACGTGGCGTTCGACATCCATTCGTACCGGGCCGGCCTCGAGAATCGAGTCGCCGACCGCGTCGTCGCCCTCACCGAGCCGACGGAGCACAGCGCGAATCCGGGCGATCAGCTCGCGCGCTGAGTAGGGCTTGGTGACGTAGTCATCGGCCCCCAGTTCCAGACCGAGGACCTTGTCGATCTCGCTGTCTCGGGCGGTCACCATGATGACCGGCACACCCGAGCGGGCCCGGAGCTGGCGGCAGACGTCAGTGCCGCTCATCCCGGGCAGCATGAGGTCGAGCAGCACGATGTCGGCCCCGGACCGATCGAACTCTGCCAGCGCGGAGGGGCCGTCGATGGCAACCGTTGCCTCGAAACCCTCCTTGCGGAGCAGGAAGGCCAGGGGGTCGGCCAGCGACTCCTCGTCTTCGACGATCAGAACCCGCGTCATACCGCCTCGTCCTCGGGAGAGTCGTCGGCCTCACCACCGGGGTAGGCCGGAATGGACAGGGTGAAGGTCGAGCCCGTACCCGGTCGGCTCCACAACCGGATGCTTCCGTTGTGGTTGGCGGCGACGTGTTTGACGATGGCCAGCCCGAGTCCCGTCCCACCAGTCGCACGCGAACGAGCCTTGTCGACCCGGAAGAATCGCTCGAAGACCCGCTGCTGGTCAGCAAGGGCGATACCGATACCTCGGTCGGTGACGGCGATCTCGATCACCTCACC
>VEQY01000091.1 GCA_018882965.1 Mycobacterium sp.
CGCATCTTCGACAACATCTATGTGCTCACCGGCGGGTCCAACGACACCGGTTCGGTGTCGATCCTGGGCTACGACAACCTGTTCAAGGCGTTCAACATCGGTCTCGGCTCGGCGATCAGCGTGCTGGTCTTCGCCTGCGTGGCGGTGATCGCCTTCATCTACATCAAGCTCTTCGGGGCGGCCGCCCCCGGCGCCGACTCGGAGGTGCGCTGAGATGGCGGCGCAGACCGGTACGCGGCGGGCAGGGTGGGCCGTGGTCAACATCGCGGTGCTGATCTACGCGCTGCTGCCGGTGCTGTGGATCCTCAGCCTCTCGCTCAAGCCCACCTCGACGGTCAAGGACGGCAAGCTCATTCCGTCGTCGATCACCCTGGACAACTATCGGGGGATCTTCCAGGGCGACGTGTTCAGTTCGGCCCTGATCAACTCCATCGGCATCGGGTTGATCACCACGGCCATCGCAGTGGTGATCGGCGGGATGGCGGCATACGCGGTGGCGCGACTGGACTTCGGCGGCAAGCGGCTGCTCATCGGCGCCGCGCTGCTGATCGCGATGTTCCCGCAAATCTCGCTGATCACGCCGCTGTTCAACATCGAGCGGCGGATCGGACTGTTCGATACCTGGCCGGGTCTGATCATTCCCTACATCACCTTCGCGCTGCCGCTGGCGATCTACACCCTCTCGGCCTTCTTCCGCGAGATCCCCTGGGATCTCGAGCGGGCCGCCAAGATGGACGGCGCCACCCCGGGACAGGCCTTCCGGCGAGTCATCGCACCGCTCGCCGCGCCGGGCGTCGTGACCGCCGCGATCCTGGTGTTCATCTTCGCCTGGAACGACCTGCTGCTCGCGCTGTCGCTGACGGCGACCAAGGCTGCCATCACCGCTCCCGTCGCGATCGCCAACTTCACCGGCAGTTCCCAGTTCGAGGAGCCGACCGGGTCCATCGCGGCCGGCGCGATGGTGATCACCATCCCGATCATCATCTTCGTGCTGATCTTCCAACGACGTATCGTCTCCGGGCTGACCTCCGGTGCGGTGAAAGGGTAGGCGGGTTTATGGCCGAGATCGTTCTGGACCACGTGACCAAGCAGTACCCCGACGGGGCGACGCCGGTGCGCGACCTCAGCCTCACCATCGCCGACGGCGAGTTCGTGATCCTGGTCGGACCGTCCGGCTGCGGCAAATCGACCACGCTGAACATGATCGCCGGCCTGGAGGAGATCAGTTCGGGAGAGTTGCGCATCGACGGCCAGCGGGTCAACGAGAAAGCGCCCCGCGACCGGGACATCGCGATGGTCTTCCAGTCCTACGCCCTCTACCCGCACATGACCGTGCGTCAGAACATCGCCTTCCCGCTGACCCTGGCCAAGATAGCCAAGTCGGAGATCGCCGCGAAGGTGGAGGACACCGCGAAGATCCTCGACCTGACCGAACTGCTGGACCGCCGACCCGCCCAGCTGTCCGGCGGGCAGCGCCAGCGCGTCGCGATGGGGCGGGCGATCGTGCGCAAGCCCAAGGCGTTCCTGATGGACGAGCCGCTGTCCAATCTCGACGCCAAACTGCGGGTGCAGATGCGCGGTGAGATCGCCAGCCTGCAACGTCGGTTGGGCACCACCACCGTCTACGTCACCCACGACCAGACCGAGGCGATGACGCTCGGCGACCGGGTGGTGGTGCTGCGGGCCGGGCAGGCCCAGCAGATCGGAACCCCCGACGAGCTCTACGCCCGACCGCAGAACCTCTTCGTCGCGGGATTCATCGGCTCGCCGTCGATGAACTTCTTCCAGGCGACCGCGACCGACATCGGTTTCCGGTTGCCGTTCGGCGAGGTGCCGCTGACCGGGGAGGCGCTTGAGACGATCGCGGGCCAGTCGCGCCCGGCGGGCCTGATCGTCGGCGCCCGCCCGGAGCAATTCGAGGACGCCGCGCTGATCGACGGATTCCAGCGCATCCAATCCCTGACCTTCGGTGTCAAGGTCGACCTGGTCGAGTCCCTGGGTGCGGACAAGTACGTCTACTTCACCGCGCCCGGCGCCGGCGTCCGGTCACCGGAACTGGCCGAACTGGCGGCCGAGTCGGGCAGCTGGTCGGGATCTGGTGAGAGCCGGTTCGTCGCGAGGGTCTCGGCCGAATCCGAGGCGGCGGTCGGCAAAACCGTCGAGTTGGCGCTCGACACGACCAAACTGCACGTCTTCGACGCCGCGACCGGGCTGAGCCTGAGCCACTGAAGAGGCTCAGAGCCAGTTGTTGTGACGGAACCGGAAGTACATGAAGCTGCACACCGACGCCATGAGCAGTAGCACCGCGGGATAGCCCCACGCCGATTCCAGCTCGGGCATGTGTTCGAAGTTCATGCCGTAGATGCCGGCGATCATCGTCGGCACGGCGGCGATCGCCACCCAGGCTGAGATCTTGCGCATGTCCTGGTTCTGTTGCAGTTCCACCCGCGCCAGCGCGGCGTGCACGAGCGAGGTAAGCATCTCGTCGTGGCTGGCGATGAGGTCGGCGGCCTGGCTCTGGTGGTCGGCCACGTCGCGCATGTAGCGCAGGATCTCCTTGGGGACCAACTCTTTGTAGTCGTTCTGCATCTTCGCCAACGCGTCGGTCAGCGGCCAGACCGCGTTGCGCAGTTCCACCACCTCGCGCTTGAGCAGATAGATCGGCTCGACCCTGGTCTTCCGCTGCGGGGAGAACGTCACCTGCTCGATGTCGTCGATGTCGCGTTCCATCAGCTGGGTGACCTCGAGGTAGCTGTCCACGACGTGATCGGCGATCGCGTGCATGACGGCGTAGGGTCCCAGCGCGAGCTGGTTGTGCTGCGCCTCCAGATCGCGCCGGACGCCGGCCAGTCCGGTGTGGTCGCCGTGGCGCACGGTGACGACGAAATCGGGTCCGACGAACACCATGATCTCGCCGGTCTCGACGATCTCGCGGGCCAGTTCGACCGAATCATGGGGCACGTAGGTGACCGTCTTGAGAACCAGGAACAACGTGTCGTCGTAGCGCTCGAGCTTCGGTCGCTGATGGGCGTGCACGGCGTCCTCGACCGCCAGGTCGTGGAGGCCGAAGACGTCGGCGACCGCGTGCATCTGGTGCTCGTCGGGCTCGTGCAATCCGATCCAGACGAAGGCCTGGGAGCCCTCCCGCTGCAGATCACGCACTTTGTCCAGGGCTGCTGCGTGGGTGTACTTGCCCGGCAGGCGGGTGCCCTCGCTGTAGACCGCGCAGTCGACGATCACCCGCGCGACGGGCACGGGGATGCGCATGGGCTCGGGATCGGCCGCCCGCATCGCGCTCGGCACCGGGTTGACCGCGCGAAACTGCATGTCCACCTCCGCGACCTGGGACTGCGCCCGCGCCCATGCTACGCGGAACACCCGGTGCTCCAGTGGTGTCTGGGGAGTCAGTTCTGGGCCGGACATCCCGGTCCCTGCCGCGTGCGCTAGTTTCGGAACCCGACGTTACCCGCCCCGAAGGAGCATCCCTCGTGAGCAAGACCCCCTTCAAGGTTGCGGTCACCGGCGCCGCCGGGCAGATCTGCTACAGCCTGCTCTTCCGGCTGGCCAGCGGTGCGCTGCTCGGCCCGGACCGCCCGATCGAATTGCGTCTGCTCGAGATCGAGCCCGCGCTCAAGGCGCTCGAGGGCGTCGTGATGGAACTCGACGACTGCGCGTTCCCGCAGCTGGCCGGGGTGCAGATCGGGTCGGACCCGACCAAGATCTTCGACGGGGTCGGGCTGGCACTGCTGGTCGGCGCACGGCCCCGGGGCCCTGGGATGGAGCGCAGCGATCTGCTGGAGGCCAACGGCGCGATCTTCACCGCGCAGGGCAGGGCGCTCAACGAGGTCGCCGCCGAGGACGTCCGCATCGGGGTGACCGGCAACCCGGCCAACACCAACGCCCTCATCGCGATGAGCAACGCCCCGGACATTCCGCGCGAGCGGTTCTCCGCGCTGACCCGGCTCGACCACAATCGCGCGGTCTCCCAGCTGGCCCGCAAGGCGGGCGCCGCGGTCACCGACATCAGCAAGATGACCATCTGGGGCAACCATTCCGCTACCCAGTACCCCGATCTGTTCCACGCCGAGATCAAGGGAAAGAACGCGGCGAAGGTCATCAACGACCAGGCCTGGGTCGAGGACTACTTCATCCCCACGGTCGCCAAGCGCGGGGCGGCCATCATCGACGCCCGGGGCGCGTCTTCGGCCGCCTCGGCGGCCTCGGCGACCATCGACGCCGCGCGCGATTGGCTGTTCGGCTCACCCAAGGACGACTGGGTCTCGATGGCGGTGGTCTCCGACGGTTCCTACGGGGTTCCCGAAGGCTTGGTCTCGTCGTTCCCGGTCACCACCCACAAGGGCAACTGGTCGATCGTGGAAGGTCTGTCGATCGACGATTTCTCCCGCAGCCGCATCGACGCCTCGGCCGCGGAACTGGCCGACGAGCGTGACGCGGTCACCACATTGGGTTTGATCTGAGATGACGCACGGCGACACGACCACCGCCGAGGTCACCGACGAGGCGATTTTCGAGGCCCATGCGGGCGGCAAGCTGCGCGTGAACTCGAAGATCCCGCTGGACACCCAGCGAGCCCTGTCGATCGCCTACACCCCTGGTGTTGCCCAGGTCTGCCGGGCGATCTCCGCCGACCACACCCTGGCCGCCCGCTACACGTGGGCCAACCGGCTGGTCGTGGTGGTCAGCGACGGCAGCGCGGTGCTGGGTCTGGGCGATATCGGACCGCTGGCCTCGCTGCCGGTCATGGAGGGCAAGAGCGCGCTGCTTCGGGAGTACGCCGACCTTGATGCGATCCCGATCGTGCTGGACACCAAGGATCCCGACGAGATCGTCGAGACCCTGGTGCGACTGCGCCCGACGTTCGGCGCGGTGATCCTTGAGGACATCTCGGCCCCCCGGTGCTTCGATATCGAGCGCCGGGTCATCGACGCCCTGGACTGCCCGGTGATGCACGACGACCAGCATGGAACCGCGATCGTCGTGCTGGCCGCCCTGCTCGGTGCGAGCGCCCTGCTGGACCGCGATCTGAGCACGCTGAAGATGGTCGTTTCCGGCGCCGGCGCGGCAGGGGTGGCCTGCACCAACATCCTGCAGGGCAGCGGCCTGAAGGACATCACCGTGCTCGACTCGCGCGGGATCGTGCACAGCAACCGGCACGACCTCAACCCGGTGAAGGCCGAGCTGGCCAGCCGCACGAACCCGGAGGGACGCACCGGCGGCCTGGCCGAGGCGCTGGCCGGCGCGGACGTGTTCCTCGGGGTGTCGGCCGGCGTCGTGCCCGAGGAACTGGTCGCCTCGATGGCCCCGGACGCGATCGTCTTCGCGCTGTCCAACCCGACGCCCGAGATCCACCCGGATGCGGCGCGGCGTCACGCGGCGATCGTGGCCACCGGGCGGAGCGACTTCCCCAACCAGATCAACAATGTGCTCGCCTTCCCCGGGGTGTTCCGCGGTGCGCTGGACGTCGGAGCGTGCCGGATCACCGAGGAGATGAAAGTCGCGGCGGCGGAGGCGATTTTCGCCGTCGTCGGTGATGACCTGGCAGCCGATCACATCGTGCCCAGCCCGCTGGACCCCCGGGTCTGCCCGGCTGTCGCGGCTGCCGTCGCGGCCGCCGCGGACATGTGACCGCGATCGGCCGCCTGCTACTGGTCGCCGCCGCGGCCCTGGTGGTCGCCTGTGGCGCGCCGGGTCGTCCCCCGTCACTCGTGGTGGGTGCCACCGCCGACGCACCGGGCACGGTTCTGGCCCACGTCTACGCGGCCGCCCTGCGCTCGTACGGAACGGTGGTCCGCATCGAGACCGCGGCCGGCACGGACGACACGCTCCGAGGTCTTGATTCCGGGGCGGTAACCCTGGTGCCGGGGTTCACCGGCCGACTGCTGCAGCGCTTCGACCCCGAGTCGACCGCGCGGTCGGCCGCCCAGGTCTACCGGGCGCTGCTGGGGTCGCTGCCCGAGGGCATCGCCGCGGGGGACTACGCCCCGGCGGCCGAGGACAAGCCCGCACTGGCCGTGACCGCGGCGACCGCGCAATCCTGGGGCAGCCGGGATTTGGTCGCTGTCGAACGCAACTGCCCGGTCGTCACCGTCGGAACGGTCACCGGCCGCATCGCGCGGCCGGCGGTCGGCGACTGCACGCTTCGTGCTCCGCGCGAGTTCACCACCGATGCGGCACTGTTCGACGGGTTGGCGGCCGGGGCGGTGACCGCCGCCTGGACCAGTACGGCCGACACCGGGGTTCCCGACGGGGTGGTCGTCCTCGTCGACCGCAAACCCGCCCTGATCCCGGCGCAGAACGTCGTCGCGCTGTACCGGCGCAATGAGCTGAGCACTCTGCAACTGCGGGCCGTCAACGAGGTCGCGGGCGTGCTGGACACCGCCGGACTGGTCGACATGCTGCGCAGAGTAGAGGCCGGGGCCGCGCCGGATGCGGTCGCCGACGAGTGGCTGGCCGCGAACCCGCTGACCGACTGACTCAGCGCGACGGCGGCAGTAGCCGTTCGCTCAGCGCCATCAGGATCCGCTGGTATCCGGATCCGGTGAGCCGCACCATCAGATCGAAGATCTTCGCGTCGGCGCCGACCAGTACCCGGGCCCTGTTCTTGGCCACGCCGTCGAGGATGATCTGCGCGGCCCGCTCCGGGGTCGTGCGGGCCAACTTACGGTCGAAGGTGTTGGCGAACTCCGTCTGGTCGATGCCCTCGGCGGTGGTGGCGTTGCGGGCGATGGCGGTCTTGACGCCGCCGGGGTGCACCGTGGTGACCTTCACCGGATGGTGGGCGAGGATCATCTCCTGCCGCAGCGCCTCGGTGAAGCCGCGGACGGCGAACTTCGCTGAGTTGTAGGCGGCCTGCCCGGGGACGGCGAACAGCCCGAAGACGCTGGAGATGTTGATGACGTGGCCGTCGCCGGAGGCGATCAGGTGCGGCAGGAAAGCCTTGGTGCCGTTGACCACACCCCAGTAGTCCACGTCCATCACCCGTTCGATGTCCTTGAACTGGCTGATCTCGACGTCGCCGGTGAAGGCGATCCCGGCGTTGTTGTAAATCTGGTTGACCCGGCCGAAGTGGTCTTTCACGGCGTCGGCGTAGAACTGGAAGGCTTCCCGCTCGGTGACGTCGATCCGGTCGGTTTTCACCGGTGCCCCGATGGCCCGCAGGCGCTGCTCGGTGACCGCGAGTCCCTCGGTGTCGATATCGCTGATCGCGACCGAAGCGCCGGATCGGCCCAGTTCGACGGCCAGCGCCTGGCCGATACCTGAGCCCGCCCCGGTCACCGCGGCCACCTTGCCGGCAAATCCCTGCACGGACTTGAGGCTAGCAGTGGGCCGTTTGCCGGACGTAACGCGGAGCGGCGGGCTTACGATGTGGTGACTATGACGCTTCGTCGAATTGCGCTGGCGGCTGGCCTGATGGCCGGCGCGCTGGCTTTCGCCGCACCGGCTCAGGCTGACCCCGACCTGCTCACCGACGTGCTGTCCACCCTGGACAGCAGCGAGACCGTGGCTCTCGGTCAGTCGCTGTGCCCGCTACTGGCCGCGCGCAGCCAGAACACCGCTGACATTGTGGCCAAGGTCGCCGAGTCGGTCGGGCGGCCGATCGGGTTGGCGCCGCTGTTCGCCGGGGCGGCGGTATCGAACCTGTGCCCGCGCGTGATCGGCGAACTGGCAGGCTGACGCGGGCTCACCGACGCGAGCGTGGGGGCTTTGGACGCCTTCGGAGCTCGATCGGTCCAGAAGGCCCGCGCGTTCGGTGCTAGGGGGCGAACGCCTCGTCGATGATCTCCAGCTGCTCGACGGCGTGCACCTTTGACGACCCCGATGAGGGTGCCGACATCGCCCGGCGTGAGATTCGTTTGATCCCGGACAGCTTCTCGGGCAGCAGCTCCGGCAGCTCCAGCCCGAACGTGGGCCAGGCGCCCTGGTTGGCCGGCTCCTCCTGCACCCAGCGGAACTGCGCGGCGTTGGGATAGCTGTCCAGCGTCTCGACCAGGCGGCGCTTCGGCAGCGGCGCGAGCTGTTCGATACGCACGATCGCGATGTCGTCGCGGCCGTCCTTCTGTTTGCGTTCGGCCAGCTCGTAGTAGATCTTGCCGCTGGTAAGCAAGATCCGGGTGACCCGGGAGCGGTCACCGTCTCCGTCGGTGAAGGTCGGCTCCTCGAGCACCGAGTGGAACCGTTGTTCGGTGAAGTCACGCACATCGCTGACCGCTGCCTTGTTGCGCAACATCGACTTCGGTGTGAACACGATCAGCGGACGGTGCACACCGTCCAGGCCGTGCCGGCGAAGCAGGTGGAAGTAGTTCGCCGGGGTCGACGGGAGGGCGATCGTCATCGACCCCTCCGCCCAGAGCTGCAGGAAGCGCTCGATACGCCCGGAGGTGTGGTCGGGTCCCTGGCCTTCGTGGCCGTGCGGCAGCAGCAGCACCACATCGGAGAGCTGTCCCCACTTGGCCTCACCGGAGCTGATGAACTCGTCGATGATCGACTGCGCGCCGTTGACGAAGTCGCCGAACTGCGCCTCCCACAGCACGATCGCCTCCGGGTTGCCCACCGAGTAGCCGTACTCGAAGCCGACCGCGGCGTACTCCGACAGCGGGGAGTCGTAGACCAGGAAGCGACCGCCGTTCGGGCTGCCGTCGGGATTGGTGGTGAGCAGCTGCAGCGGAGTGAACTCCGCACCGGTCATCCGGTCGATGATGACGGAATGGCGCTGGGTGAAGGTGCCCCGCCGAGTGTCCTGGCCGGACAGCCGGATCAGCTTGCCTTCGGCCAGGAAGGAGCCCAGCGCGAGCAGTTCGGCGAAGGCCCAGTCCACCTTGCCCTCGTAGGCCATTTCGCGCCGCTTCTCCAGCACCGGCTTGACGCGGGGATGGACGGTGAAGCCTTCCGGCAGCGCCAGGTGCGCGTCGCCGATGCGGGCCAGCAGCGACTTGTCGACCGCGGTGTTCATGCCCAGCGGCCGCATCTGGGTGGCCTCCACCGACTCGCTGGGCTCGGCCTCGTGCTTCTCCAGATCGCGGACCTCGTTGAAGACCTGCTCGAGTTGGCCCTGATAGTCGCGCAGCGCGTCTTCAGCCTCTTTGGTCGAGATGTCACCGCGGCCGATCAGATCCTCGGTGTAGCTCTTGCGCACCCCGCGCTTGTCGTCGATCACGTCGTACATCGCCGGGTTGGTCATCGACGGGTCGTCGCCCTCGTTGTGCCCGCGGCGGCGGTAGCACAGCATGTCGATGACGACGTCCTTGTTGAA
>VEQY01000031.1 GCA_018882965.1 Mycobacterium sp.
CACCTTCACCGTCGGGATCTCCCCGCCGGTGAACCCGACCACCAGCAGCCGGCCGGCCGGGGCGAGCGAGCGCAGCGAGTCGGTGAACCGGTCCCCGCCGACCGGATCCATCACGATGTCCACACCGCGGCCGCCGATCAGTTCGGCCACCGCGTCCTTGAAGCCGTCGGCGAGCACCACATCGGTGGCCCCGTTCGCGCGGGCCACCTCCGCCTTGTCCTGCGTGCTGACCACCGCGATCACCCGGGAGGCGCCCAGCGCCGGCGCGATCCGCAACGTGGACGTGCCGATGCCGCCGGCCGCGCCGTGCACCAGGACCGTCTCGCCGTCGGCGAGCCTGCCGCGCACGGTCAGCGCGAAGTACACCGTCAGATCGTTGAACAGCAGACCCGCGCCCGCGGTGAAGCTGACGTTGTCGGGCAGCGGGAACACCCGGTCGGCGTCGAGCACGACGGTCTCGGCCATCGCGCCGGTGATCATGGTCAGCCCCGCACCCCGGTCGCCAGGCGCGACGTGTGCGCCCGCCGGCGCCGAGCGCACCACACCGGCGAGTTCGGCGCCGAGGGTGAACGGCAGTTCCGGCCGGTACTGGTAGAGCCCGCGGGTCAGCAGCGCATCCGGGAAGGCCACGCCGGCGGCGTGCACGTCGACGACGATCCCGTCACCGGCGACCGGCTCGTCGACGTCGGCCAGTTCCACCGACTCCGGGCCGCCCAGCGCGGTGACCCTGACCGCGCGCATCAGGGCTGCTTGATGGCGAGCAGGGTGACCTGTTGTTCGCCGCGTGGGGTCCGGTAGGTGATGGTGTCTCCGGCTTTGTGGCCGAAGAGCGCCAAGCCGAGGGGGCTGTCGGCGGTCAGCGTGGTGTCCTCGGCGCCGGCCGGGGTCTCCTCGATGAAGTTGACCACCCGCATCTTGACCTCTTCGCCGTCGGGCCACCGCAACTTGACCTCGGTCCCGTTCGGAAGCTGCCCGTCGACGGTGGCGTTACCCCCGGCCAGCCGCCAGGTGAGGCGACTGATCTGCTCCTCAACCCCGGCGAGGTCCTCCGCACGCTGCAGGGCGTCGGCGGCGTCACCGCGGTCGCCGACGGTCTCGGCGTCGCCCTGCAGTTCCGTGCGCAACTGATCGCGGCGGCGCTTGAGGTCGGCGAGTTCCGCCTCCAGGCGGGCGCGCTCCTGTTCGACGAATTTCTTCGAGTCCCGGCTCATGGACGCCTAACGTACCGGGTCGCCTCGGGATCGCGGTCGAGTACCGCTGGCCGGCCGGCGGTATCGTCGGAAACCGTGGCCACCCGCGATCACGGCGACCCCGGCGACGCCCCCACCATGGCGGCGCCGCTGACCGAGATCGCCGACCCCACCCGGCCGTCGGCGGCCGAGGAGGCGCGCACCATCGCGGCGTCCACCAATACCGCCACCCTGGCCAGCCTCACGGCCGCCGGGGACCCGTGGGCGTCCTACGTCGCCTACGGCCTGCTCGGCGGGGCGCCGGTGCTGTGCGTCTCGCATCTGGCCGAACACGGCCGCAACCTCGCTGCCGATCCGCGGGCGAGTGTGTCCATCGTGGCGCCGAGCACCGAGAGCGATCCGCTGGCCAGCGGCCGGATCTCGCTGGCGGGCGTGGTCGAGCGGCCGGAGGGTGCGGAGCTGGACGCCGCCCGCGAGGCGCACATCGCGGCGATCCCGGCGGCGAAGTACTACGTCGACTACAGCGACTTCACGCTGTGGGTGCTGCGGGTGACGCGGGTGCGCTGGGTGGGCGGCTACGGCCGGATGGACTCCGCCAGCGCCGCCGACTACGCCGCCGCCGAAGCCGATCCGATCCGCCCGTATGCCGCGGGCGCGATCGAACACCTCAACGCCGACCATGCCCACGCGCTGATCGAGATGGCCCGCGCGCTCGGCGGGTTCCCCGACGCACGGGTTGCCGAGTGCACCGGCGTGGACCGCTACGGCCTCGAGCTGAAAGTCGACACCCCGCGCGGGCAGGCCTACACCCGGGTCGGGTTCGGTGGCGCGCTCAGCTCGTTCGACCAACTGCGGGCGGCCGCAGCTGATCTTGTTCACCGAGCACGCGCCGCAGAAAATCCACCTGGTCGGTCTTGACCTGCGGGTCGTGGTAGATCGCAAAGTGACCGTAGGGGTAGCGGCGTAACTCACCGCGCGGCGCGTCGTGGGCCGCCCGGATGCTCGACGACGCCGGGGTGGTGGTGTCGGCGTCGCACACGCAGAACAGCACCGGCATGCTCAGCCGGGACGCCAACCGTACCGGCCGGAAGAACGGCATCTCCAGCATCAGCCGCGCAGCGAACTCGTTGCGCCACAGCGAGTCCGGACCGCGCAGGGACTCGAAACCGGCCAGCACGTCGGGCTCGGTCAGCGCCGCGAAGCTGCCCGGGCGACCGACCGCGGCGATCATCAGCGGCGGCCGGCCCAGCATCGCCCCGACCCGGTCAACCGCGGCCACGATCGCCGCGCGAACCACGTTGCGCACCGGCATCGTCCGCATCACCGGCAGGCTGTCGGTGTAGGGCGCCTGGGCGATCACCGCGGCGATCCGCGGATCACCCGCCGCCACGACCAGCACGTGGCCGCCGCTGAACGACGAACCCCACAGCGCGATCCGGTCCGGGTCGATGCCCTCGGCGCCGCGCGCCCACGCGATCGCCGCACGGTAGTCGTCCTGCTGACGGTGAATGTCAAGAAGCTGGCGGGGCTGACCGGAGGACGCCCCGAAGTGGCGGTAGTCGAAAACCAGCACCACGAAGCCGGCGTCACAGAACGCCTCCGCGTAGTCGCTCAGCCCGTCATCACGGGTGGCGGAGAAGCCGTGTGCCATCACCACGCACGCCCGCATCGGCCCGGAGGCCGGGGCGGGGCGGTACAGATAGGCGGCGAGTTGCTCCCCGTGCGAAGGGATGCGGACCTCGACGCGCTCCGCGTTCATGGTCACCAAACTAGTACGCTCGGCGCATGACCGGGACCGGCGAGCGACAGAACCTGGTGCAGTTCGGCGAGGAGCAGGGCTGGCGATGCCACGGCCATGAGCGTGCCGACGTCTACCTGCGCGGAACCGTGCGGATTCGCGTCATCTGGCAGGGCGACGAGCAGATCAGCGGGGCGTCGCTGTTCCACGACGAGATGTACGAGTCCTACACCCGCGACCTGGCCATCGTGCGCGCCTGGTTCAAGCGCTGAGATCCAGCGCGGCGGCCAGCTCCCGCAGCGAGGGCCGGGGATCCCACATCGGGTTGCCGTCGCCGAGCACCTGCACCACCACGTGGTCGGCGCCGGCGTCGAGGTGCGCGGTCACCGACGCCGCGGACTGCTCGACGGTGCCCATACCGACCAGCGCCCGTGCCAGCCGGTCGGAACCCCCGCGCACGAGATCGGATTCCTCGAAGCCCTGCCGCAACCAGGAGTTGCGGTAGTTCGGCAGGCCCGAGTAGATCTCCAGGTAGGTGTGCGCGCGGCGCAGCTGTTCGTCGGGGTCACAGCCCACGACCGCCGCGTGCTCGGAGACCACCCAGCGGTCCGGGCCGAGGATCTCCCGGGTGGCGGCGGTGTGGCCCGGTGTGACCAGATACGGGTGCGCGCCGTCGGCGTGGGTTCCGGACAGCTCGATCATCTTCGGCCCCAACGCCGCCAGCAGCCGGGTGGGCCGTCCCGAGCCGGGCTCGATGGCCTCCGGCAGCGCGGCCATCCGCTCCAGGTAGGCGCGCATGGTCGCCAGCGGCTTGGCATAGGTGCCGCCGAGCATGTTCTCGACCAGCGGGCCGTGGCTGACCCCCAGGCCCAGCACGAACCGGCCCGGATGCAGCGCGGTCAGTGTGCGGCCGCCACCCTCCATGCTGCCGGCCACCCGCGCGTGGATGTTGGCGATGCCGGTGCCGATGACCAACCGTTCGGTGGCCGCCAGGAACGCCGCGGACTCGACCATGCAGTCTTTGAGGCCCACCTCGGGAATGAACAGTGAGCCGTAGCCGAGCTGCTCGATCTCGGCGGCCACCTCCTGCGCCGCCGGCATCGACCAGGTGTCGCTGGCCCACCAGACACCCACCCGCGCCGGGAAATCGATCCGCCCGCGCTTCTCGCTCACCGAAACTCCTTTCCCTCAGTGGCAACGCCCCATGTCCCTACGGCTGAAGTCCCTAGACTAGGCGCATGTCCAGCAGCGACGTGTCCTTCGACTTGTCCACCGTCTTCCGCACCGTCGCCGAGACGGTCCCCGATCAGCAGGCCCTGATCTGGCGTGACCGCCGGCTGACCTACGCCCAGATGGACAGCCGCATCGACGGGATCGCGCACTACCTCGTCACCCAAGGCCTGGGCTGCCACACCGAACGCGACCAACTGCTGGGCCACCAGTCCGGGCAGGACCAGCTGGGTCTGTACCTGCGCAACGGCAACGAGTACCTCGAGGCGATGGTGGCCGCCTATCGCGCGCGGGTGGCGCCGTTCAACGTCAACTTCCGCTACGTCGAGGAGGAGCTGCTCTACCTGCTCGCCGATGCGCGCGCCCGCGCGCTGGTGTACGCCGCCGAGTTCGCCCCGCACGTGCAGTCCATCCGGGGCAGGTTGCCCGAACTGCAGGTGCTGCTGCAGGTCGACGACGGGTCGGGCAACGAACTGCTGCCCGGTGCGGTGGACTACGAGTCGGTCGTCGGCACGCCCGCGCCGCCGTCCGGGATGCCCATCCCCAGCGGCGACGACCTCTATGTCCTCTACACCGGCGGCACCACCGGCATGCCGAAGGGCGTGCTGTGGCGCCAGCACGACATCTTCATGTCCGCGATGGGCGGGCGCCCGTTCGGCGCGGGCAAGGCGCTGGAGTCCTACGCCGAGATCGCCGACCAGGTTCGCGCCGACAAGGGAGTGCGGTCGGCGATGCTGATCCCGCCGCTGATGCACGGGGCCGCCCAGTGGAGCGCGTTCAACATCATCAGCACCGGCGGCTGGCTGGCGATCCCCGACGACGTCGTACACCTCGACGCGGCGGCCGCGCTGCGGCTGGCCGAACGGGAACGGGTGCTCAACATCCCGGTGGTGGGCGATGCCGTCGCCCGCCCACTGCTCGACGAGATCGAGACCGGGCGCTACGACCTGTCCGGGCTGATGGCCATCACCAACGGCGGTGCAACGCTGTCGCCGACGGTCCGCGAGCGGTTCCTGGCCGCGATGCCGAACCTGATCATCCTCGACGCCGTCGGCGCGTCGGAGTCGGGCATCCAGATGACCACCATCGCCGCCAAGAACGCCGCGCCCGAGGCGGTGCGCACGGCGACCTTCACCCCGCAGCCCGACACCACCGTGCTCTCGGCGGACCTCAGCCGGGAGCTGCGAGCCGGCGAGAGCGAGGACGAGGGCTGGCTGGCGCGGCGCGGGTTCGTGCCGCTGGGCTATCTCGGCGACGCCGAGAAGACCGCCCGCACCTTCCCCACCATCGACGGCGTGCGCTGGGCGGTACCCGGCGACCGGGCCCGGCTGCTCGACGACGGCCGCATCGAACTGCTCGGCCGCGACTCGGTGACCATCAACTCGGGCGGGGAGAAGATCTTCGCCGAGGAGGTCGAGCGCGCGGTCGCCAGCCACCCGGCCGTCTACGACGTGGTCGTCACCGGCCGGCCGTCCGAGCGCTGGGGCAATGAGGTCGTCGCGATCATCCAACTGGCGCAGGGCAAGTCGGTCACCGACGAGGAGCTCGCCGACGCGTGCCGGTCGCACATCGCCCAGTACAAGATCCCGAAGGCGTTCATCCGCACCGAGAAGGTGCTGCGCTCCCCCTCCGGCAAGGCCGACTACCGCTGGGCGAAGGCGGTCGCGACGGAGGGCTGACCCACGCCGGGCCGTAGGGTCTCTGCGGTGAGGGCGATCGTGCTGCTGGCCCGCAGCGGGCATCTCGACCAGGACGGGACGGTGCACGCACTGGGGTTGGGCTGGACCACCTGCCCGTCCCCGATGGCGCAGCATGTGCTGATCGTGTTCGTGGAGGTCGGCTGGTCGGAGATCGGCGCATCCTTCCCGATCCGCGCCGAACTGGTCGACGGCGACGGCGCCCAGGTCGCGCAGACCGAGGAGAACGTCATCAACGCCCGCCGCCACCCGGTGCATCCGGAGGGCACGCCGGTCACCATCCCGTTCATCGCGACGATCCCGCCGCTGAACCTCGTCGCCGGGCAGCGCTACCAGTGGCGGGTGTCGATCGCCGGCGAGATGCACGAGGACTGGCTGGCCGGCTTCACCGTCACCGATTGAGCCGGCGGGCGAATCCCGGAGCGTGTTCGGGGCGCACACCGACGCCGATCACATACGCCGGAACGCTGGCCAGCCACGGCAGCCGGCGCACCAGATCCAGCAGCACGGCCGGCGGCTCCTTGATCCTGCCCTGCAGAATCGGCGCCATCAGCCGCCGATGGATGATCCGCTGCAGCCCCTGCGTCAGCACCGCGGGAGGCATCCGGCGGCGTTGGACCGCGGCAAGGTCGCGTTCACTGATGCTGCGCCGCCGCAGCGGCTCGGCCAGCAGGGTGGCCGCGCCCACCGCGTCCTGCACGGCGAGGTTGATGCCGACGCCGCCGGCCGGGGACATCGCGTGCGCGGCGTCGCCGAGGCACAGCAGACCGTCGGTGTGCCAGCGCCGCAGCCGGTTGAGCCGCACGTCGAGGAACTTCACCTCATCCCAGGACGTGATCTGGGAGACGTCGGCTTCGGGCGCCAGACCGCTGACCTCGTCGCGGAATGCCTGCAGGCCCCGTGCCCGCAACTGCGCGTCACTGCCCTTCGGGATCAGGTAGGCGATCTGGAAGTAGCCCTCCCGCGGGATCATGATCAGCAGCCGCCCTGCAGAGATTCGCGGAACCAGCGAGTACTGCGCGTCCATCTCCCGCGGCAGCCGGAACCACCAGACGTCGAACGGCACCGGATAGTCCCGCGCGCGCAGCCCTGCCTGCTCACGGACGACCGACCACCGGCCGTCGCAGGCCACCGTCACGTCAGCACTCAGCTCGCCCTCCCCGTCCGGTCCGCGGTAGCGCACGCCGCTGACCCGGGAACCCTCGCGCAGCAGCCCGGTGACCTCGTGGCGGAGCCGCAGCGTGAACGTGGGCTCGGCCTCGGCCGCCTCGGCCAGCAGGCTCAGCAGGTCCCACTGCGGCACCATCGCGATGTAGGGGTGCGGCTGGTGCAGCTTCCCGAAATCGACGACGGTGACCTCGCGGCCGCCGTTGCTCAAGCTCGCCCGCTCGACCTTGCTCTTGGGCAACGCCGCGAAGCGCTCCCACAGCCCCAGTTCGTCGAGCAGCGTCAGGGTGCTGGGATGCACGGTGTCGCCGCGAAAGTCGCGCAGGAAATCCGCGTGCTTCTCCAGCACGGTGACCTCGACACCGGCCCGAGCCAGCAGGAGACCCAGCACCATGCCGGCCGGGCCGCCGCCGACGATCGCGCACGTCGTGGACTGGGTCATGGCCCCACCTTAAGCCCGTAATCCGCGGATCAGATTTCGATCCGGGCGCCGATCGTGACGGTGCGATCGGGGGGGAGTCCGTAGTACTCGGCGTCAGAGGTCACCTGCGAGATCCGGATGAACAAGCGCTTGCGCCACTGCGCCATCACCGGCTCGGGTCCGGCGAGGACCTTGATCTCGGACAGGAAGTAGGTGGCGTTGTCCAGGTCGATCGGACCTTCGGTCAAGGTGGGCCCAACCAGGCGCAGCGCGGCGGGGATGTCGGGGCGCTCCATGAAGCCGAAGCGCATCGAGACGAGCATGATTCCTTCCACATCGGCGCCGGGATCTTCGATGCGGACTCGCTCGGAGTCGGGTATGCGCGGTACGGGCACGGTCTCGGCGGACACCACGAGCGCGTATTCCGGAAGTTCGTGAATGCGGTCGACGTTGGCCCGCATCGCCAGCGGGGTGGTGAGCAGATCCCGATTGAGGAAGACCGCCGTGCCCGGCAACCGGGTCAGCCCGGGTCGTTGATCGGCGAGCCCGCGGATGAAGTCGCGCAGCGAACCCGCGGCCTTCTCCCGCGCGGCGACGGCAAGGGCGTGGCCCCGCCGCCAGGTGGTGAGAACAGTGAAGGCCGCCAGCCCGACCAGAAGCGGAAGCCATGCGCCGTGCAGCAGCTTGGTCATATTGGCGGCCAGGAACATCAGGTCCACGCCCAGCAGAGCGCCGCCGCCGAGCACGACCAACCACATCGGCGCGTGCCAGCGCTTCCGGGCGACATAGAGGAACAGCAGCGTCGTGATGGTGATCGTCCCGGTCACCGCCATGCCGTAGGCATAGCCCAGAGCGACCGAACTACGAAACGCGAACACCAGGATGATCACCGCCACCATCAGCGTGCCGTTGATCCACGGCACGTAGACCTGCCCGATCGTCGACTCCGAGGTGTGTGCGACGCGCATGCGCGGCAGGAAGCCGAGCTGTGCGGCCTGTGATGCCACCGAATAGGCGCCGGTGATGACCGACTGTGAGGCGATCACCGTCGCCGCCGTCGCCAGCACGATGATCGGGATGTGCGCCCAGGACGGCGCGAGCATGAAGAACGGCGCCTCCACCACGGACCGGTCGTCCAGCAGGATCGCTCCCTGCCCGAGATAGTTCAGCGCGATCGCGGGCAGCGCCAGCCCCAGCCACCCCACCGTGATCGCCTTCCTGCCGAAGTGCCCCATGTCGGCGTAGAGCGCCTCGGCGCCGGTGACCGCCAGCACCACGGCGGCCAGGGCGAAGAAGGCGATGTGGAAGTGCTCGGTGACGAACTCCGCGGCGTAGAGCGGAGAGAGCGCTCGCAGTATCTCGGGATGAAGGCGGATGCCGCGCACGCCGCAGGCGGCGATCACCACGAACCACACGATCATCACAGGGCCGAAGAATCGGCCGACCGTCGCCGTCCCGTGCCGTTGCACGGAGAACAGTCCGACGATGATGAGCGCGGTCACCGGCACCACCGCGTCGGCCAGTTCAGGATCGAGGATCTTCAGACCCTCCACCGCGGACAGCACCGAGATGGCCGGGGTGATCATCGAGTCCCCGAAGAACAGCGCAGCACCGAAAATCCCCAGCACGGTAAGGGCGCCGATGAGCCGCGAGCTGGTTCCGTCCAGCTTCCGAACCAGGGTGATCAGCGCGATGACACCGCCCTCGCCGTCGTTGTCGGCGCGCATCACCAGGACCACGTAGGTCAGGGTGACGATGGTCATCACCGCCCAGAAAACCAGCGACACCACGCCGTAGACGTTGGCCTGGTTGATCGGTACCGGATGCGGGTCGCGAGGGTTGAACAGGGTGGAGAGCGTATAGATCGGGCTGGTGCCGATGTCGCCGAAGACCACTCCGAGCGCGGCGACCACCACACCCGCACGCAGTCGCCGAACCGCCGGCGACTTCGCGGTATCGGTGGACACCGGCTCGGCCTGTCCTCTCCCCGGGTGACTGCCCAGAACACGACGTCGCCGGGCGATATGGGCTGATTCTGCACCCGGATCCCGCGCAGTTGCCTAGATTCGGCTCACACGGCTCGGCGAAAGGAGCGACGGTGCGCAGGCTGCCGGTGGCGATGCTCGGCGCGGGGCTGATCGCCGCGGCGGTGACGCTGGCTCCGCCGGCCAGTGCCGGGCTGCGACTGGGCAACTACAACGCCAACGTCGACGGCCGCTATGACTTCCACACCTGGGTCTGGGCGATCAGTTCGTGCAATCCGCCCGGCGGGCCCGAGGAGTGTGCGCGGGTGTCGGCGATCGCGATGCCGATCGCCAAGGCCTACGCGTGGTACGGGGTGGCCAACCAGGTCAACGGCACCTACACCCTGACCGTCGACGTTCCCGACGGCCTGCGCTGCGGCAACGTCTACTACGGCCCGGTGATCCCGACCCGCGACGTGTACACGTTCGACGCGGTGACGCTGATCGGAACACTGCAGTCCTCATTCGCGGTGGGCTGCGACAACGCGCCGGGCGGCACCTTCACCTACCCCTTCAGCCTGGTGCGTCTGTAGCTCGGCGGCTCATCCGCCGTGCATGGCCCCGAACTGGTCGAGGATCGCGCCGGTTCGCCAGAAGATCAGCGTGACCAGCACGACCAGAAACGCCACGCTCAACCCGGCTTGCGCAGCCGCCCGCGGAACGTAGAGGTAGATCAACGCGACCAGCATCCCGGTCAGCAATCCGCCGAGATGGCCCTGCCAACTGATGCCCGGCACGGTGAAGGTCAGCACCAGGTTGATCGCGATCAGGGTGACCAGCCAGCGCACGTCGAGGTTCAACCGCTTGGCGGCGACGAACGTCGCGCCGAAGAGTCCGAAGATCGCGCCGGAGGCGCCCGCGGTCGCCGCGTTCAGCGGTGAGAACAGATAGACGACTACCGAACCGCCCAGCGCGCTCAACCCGTACAGGCCGGCGAAGCGCATCCGGCCCAGGTGCTGCTCCAATGGCGGCCCGAGGACGTACAGCGCCCACATGTTGAACGCGATGTGCACCAGTCCGTAGTGCATGAAGGCGGAGGTCACCAGCCGGTAGTAGTCACCGGCGGCGACTGCGGGCGGCCATAGCGACAGCGTGCGCTCCAGACCGGGCGAGGCCGTCTGCGCGATGAACACCGCGACGTTGACCGCGATCAGCGCGTAGGTGATCAGTGGTTGGCCGGTTCGGCGCACCACGGCCATCGGCGCCGACACCACGGGCGCCTGCGCCGCGGCGGCGTGCACGCAATCGACGCACTGCTGGCCGACCGGTGCGCTGCGCAGGCATTCCGGGCAGGCCGGCCGCCCGCAGCGGGTGCAGCCCAGGTAGGTCCCTCGATCGGGATGGCGGTAGCAGCAGTACGGCGCCGGCGGAGGATAGGGAGTGCTCATAGTCCTGCCCGGACGATACTGGGTATCTGGTCCTGCCAGGACGATACTGGGTATCCGGACCGGGCTTGTGGGCGCGCCTATACTCCGGCTAAGCAGCGGGGCTGAGCAAGCGGGTGGAAGAGGTCGCAGATGACGGCACCGGGCCGACGGTTCAACGACCTCGTGACGCGCTTCTGGAGTTTCGCCGCTCCGCTGTACGACCTGCCCCGGCTGCAGCGGTGGGTCTACCAGCCCGCACAGGATGAGGTACTCGCCCTGCTGCGGCGCAGGGGTGTCCGCCGTGTGGCTGACATCGCCTGCGGCACAGGGATTCTGGCCACCCGGATTCACTCCGAGATCGGACCGGAGGAAGTCTACGGAGTCGACATGTCCGACGGGATGCTCGAGCAAGCGCGGGCGCGCTCGGTGCACGTGCGCTGGCTCAAGGGGCCGGCCGAGCAACTCCCCTTCGACGACGGATCGCTCGACGCCGTCGTGACGACTTCGGCGTTCCACTTCTTCGATCAGCCCGCGGCCATGCGCGAATTCCACCGGGTGCTCGCCCCGGGCGGCGTCGCGGCCGTGGCGACCATCAGCCCGCCGATGCCCGCCGCGCTTCGCCGGCTCTCGGTGAATCCCGCCAACCCGGCGCACAACCCCTCCCCGGCGGAGATACGGCGGCTGTTCACCGATGCCGGTTTCTCGGTCATCGAACAGCGCCGCGTAGACCGCCCGCTGTGGACCCGCGGGGTCTGGGACCTGATCACCATCGGCGAGAAAGCGTAGGAGACTGACTGCCATGGCCATCGAACTGCTCGCCAAGAACATCGAGATCGGTGTGGTGACGACCAATCCCGATGCGATGTCCGCGTTCTACCAGGATCTGCTCGGGCTGCCGCTTCAGGGCAGCCTCGACTTCGTCGGCGGGACGATGCGCCGCTACGCCATCGGCAACAACGTCCTCAAACTGGTCACCTATGACCAGGCCCCGGCCGAGCCGACCGCGCCGGGAGGCGGGCGGGCCCGGGCCGGCATCCGCTACCTCACCCTGGTGGTGGCCAGCCTGACCGCAACCGAGCAACTGCTCGCCGAGGCCGGGTGCGACATCGTCGAACCCCGAACCGAATTCGCGGCGGTACCGGGAATGGGCTGGCTCTTCGTCGCCGATCCCGACGGCAACTGGGTCGAACTCGTGGGACCGCTCTGACGATGGCGGACCTGCATCCGGGCATCGCCGGTCTGGCGCCGTTGCTGGGCACCTGGACCGGGAGCGGCCGCGGCGAGTACCCCACCATCGAGTCGTTCGGCTACACCGAGGAGATCAGCTTCAGCCACAACGGCAAGCCGTTTCTGATCTACACCCAGCGGACCCGCTCGGAGGCCGGCGCGCCGCTGCACGCCGAGTGCGGCTACCTGCGCACGCCCGCACCCGGCCGCGTCGAGCTGGTCCTCGCCCACCCGACCGGGATCACCGAGATCGACGAGGGCACCGTCACCGAACATGACGCAAAACACGGCAGCGAACTGGCCATCGACCTCCGGTCCACCACCATCGGCCGCACGGCCACGGCGAAAGATGTTGCCGCGCTCTCGCGGTCGATCCGCATCGTGGGCGACGAGCTGACCTACACCATCGCGATGGCCGCGGTCGGTCAGCCGCTACAGCACCACCTGGCCGCAACGCTGCGCCGCTCGACGTGAGCGGCCGGATCCGGGTGCCGGCGGATCTCGACGCCGTCACCCACGTCGGCGACGAGAATCCGGCGGCGTTGGACGCCGCCGCCGTCGAGCGGATCTGGCAGGCGGTGCGGCACTGGTATGCGGGCGGCATGCATCCGGCCATCCAGCTGTGTCTGCGGCACAACGGCACGGTCGTGCTCAACCGCGCGATCGGGCACGCCCACGGCAACGGCCCTGCCGATCCGCCCGACGCCGAGCAGATCCCGGTCAGCACCCGCACCCCGTTCTGCGTGTACTCCGCGGCCAAGGCCATCACCACGACGGTGGTGCACATGCTCGTCGAGCGCGGTTACTTCCGGCTCGAGGACCGGGTGTGCGACTACCTGCCGACCTACACCAGCCACGGCAAGGACCGCACCACCCTTCGTCACGTGATGACCCACAGCGCCGGGGTGCCGTTCGCCACCGGCCCGCGCCCGGATCTCAAGCGGATGAACGACAGCGACTACGCCCGCGAGCAGCTGGGGCTAATGAAGCCGATCCATCCCCCGGGGCTGGTGCACATCTATCACGGCCTGACCTGGGGGCCGCTGGTCCGCGAGATCGTCTCGGCCGCAACGGGACGGAGCATCCGCGAGATTCTGGCCACCGAGATCCTCGACCCGCTGGGATTCCGGTGGACGAACTACGGGGTCGCCGAGGCCGACGTGCCCTTGGTCGCGCCCAGTCATGTGACGGGTCCACCGCTGCCGGCGCCGATCTCGGCGGCGCTGCGGACCGCCCTGGGCGGCACGATGACGCAGATCGTCCCGTTCTCCAACAGCCCGCTCTTTCTGACCAGCGTGATCCCTTCGTCGAGCACCGTGTCGACCGCCGATGAGCTCTCCCGCTTCGCCGACCTGCTTCGCCGCGGCGGCGAGCTCGACGGGGTGCGCGTGCTGCAACCCGAGACCCTGGCCGCCGCGGTGGCGCAGCGCCGACGGTTGCGGCCCGACGTCGCCACCGGGATGGCGCCGATCCGGTGGGGCACCGGGTTCATGCTCGGCTCCACCTACTTCGGTCCGTTCGGCCGCAACGCGCCGGCGGCCTTCGGGCACACCGGCCTGACCAACGTGGTGATGTGGGCCGACCCGCAGCGCCGACTCGCCGTCGGCCTGATCAGCAGCGGGAAACCGGGCCGGCACCCCGAGGCCCGCCGGTACGGCGAACTGCTGGACCGGATCAACGCCGAGATCCCCCGCCAGCGCCCGGGTGAATTGTGGACGGCCCGGCGGTCGCGTTAGCGTGGCCGCCGTGGAGATCCTGCAGCGCCAACTCGACGAGGTCCGTCAGCTTCTCGAACGTGCGCGAGAACTGTTCGGAGACAGTGGTTCTGACGATCCACCCCCGCCGATCAGCTCACCGCAGCGCGTGCTCCCGTAGCACCGCCTCGGCACGGTCGAGATCAGCAGGTTCGGCGAGATCGGCCGACGGCGTGAACCCCGCTGCGACGATGTCCTGGCGTATCCGCATCACCGCTTTGAGGTGTGAGACCTGTGCGGCGAGCAGGACGGCGTGGGCCAAGACGCCCGCGTCGGCGTCCATCGCCGCGTCGGCCAGCGCGACGCTGTGCAGGTAGCCACCCCGGCAGGACCGGAAGACCAGATGGCCGCTGGGATGGGCGGCGTCGAACGCCGGATCGGGACAGCTCACGGATGCTCCTCGCCGACCGTGCCCAGACGAGACGCCGCCTCGGCGTCCTGCTGCTCCCACACGTCGGCCGCGCTGCTGAGCCGGTCGGCCAGGTCTGCGTGGGCGGCGGCCTGCTGCTGATAGCAGGCCCTGCGCTCGTCGAGCAGTTCGCGGCCGGCCTCCCGCAACTCGGCGAACACCGGGCCGAGCGCCTCCAGGCTCGCCAGCACCGCGGCGTGCCCGGCCGGCACCTCGTTGAGGTAGTCGGCGGTGAGCCGGTGCTCCTGGGCCGCGCGGCGCAGCTCCGCGGGCACGACGGTGATGCGTTCTGCCATCGGTGACTCCAATCAGGACGGGGCGGCGGTCGGCGCCGGGGCCGGGGCGGCCGGCGGCACCGGTTGGGGTTCGGGGGGATGCTGCCAGCCGAGGAAACCCGGTCCGCTGACCTCCCGGACGGGCCGGATCCTGTTGTCCAGCAGCGCCTGACCGTTTCCGAGGGCCAGCGCGTGGCGGTCGGCGAGGACGCCGACGTCACCGGCGATCAGCTGATCGGGGGCCACCAGGGCGGTGACGGGCGTGCCCGGTGCCGGGATGGCGATGCCCTGCTGGGCGAAGGCATCGCCGATGGGCGTGCCGGCGACCGCGGCGGTGATCACGGCCGCCAGCTCTGGGGTGGGCGCGGCGACCGTCTGCCCGTCGGGGAGGCGGATGACGACCGCGCCGTCCGGCGGGGCCGGCTCATCTGGCGGGTCGGGTGCAGGCTCGGCGGGGTCTTCGGTGGGGTCGGACCGCTCCCCCGCCCTGCTGAGGTCCCGGCCGGGATCGGCCAGGCCGGTCAGGCCCGCGTCGCGCGTCAGGCCGGACAGACCCGGCAGCGCCGGCAGGCCGCCGCCCGGTACTCCCCCGCCCCAGCCGCCGGCCGGGACTGCCGCGGGCGGCGCAGGCGCAGCCGCCTCGGCGGTCGGCGCCGGAGGTGGCCCGGGCGCTTCGGCGGCGGCGCTCGGATCGGGGTCACCGATCCCGGCGTCGGCCTCGGGAATGCCTGCCGGGGCCGGATCCGGTGGCGCGGGCGCGGGCAGAGGAAGGCTCGGCTGCGGTGGTGCCGGCGGCGACCCGGCGTCCGGCGGTCCCGGCGCCGCAGCGCCGTACAGCGCCGCCAGTGCGGCGGCCAGCGCAGCCTTGGAGGTGGCGTCGAGGTCGGCGGTGTCCAGCACGGAACGGATAGCCGAGAGCTTGTCGATCAGATAGCGCTGGAAAGCCCGCGCACCGGCCGGGGTGTCCAGGTCGGTCCACGTCGTCACGGCGGCCTCGATCTCCTGCTGCAACCGGTCGAGGGCGTCGACGCCCTCGGCATGGGTGCTGTGGGCGTTGAGCACCGCGGTGATCACCTGAAGATCGACGTGCGCGGCGACCGAGTTCTGGCGGACCAGGGCCGCTTCGGCGCTGCGGATCGCCTCAGCAGCGGAGCCCTCCAGATCGAGCGGGCTCGTCACTGCCGCCCGGCCGGCGTCAGCGACCGATAGCGCTCGCAAAGGTTCTGCAGCACAACTGCTTTGGCCGCGGAGACCGTGCCGGCATCGGTCACGGCCGCGATCACCTCACGGTGTCCGGCGGCGATGGCTGCCGCCACGTGCCTGGTCTCGACGGCACTGTCGGCAGTTCCGCGTTCACCGATCGCGTCGACCCCGGCCCGCACCACGTCGATGCGCTGGACCGACCGCTGTGCGGCGCTGCGGGCATCCGCCAGCGTCTCGGCGAGCACCCGGTCAGTCCCGGCCAGAACCTCGTCCCCGTCAGCCAGTGCGCGTCGCGCCGCCTGCAGCGCCCTGCCGGTCTCCCCCGGGCCTTCCACCATGGCGACGAACGCTAACCGGGGGGTGCGGTGGTGACAATTCACTCCGCTCACCCCGGGTCACTACCGCACCCGGCGGATGGCGACCTCGCCGGCCAGCGGGCTGATCCGCACCGCGGCGCCGGCGTAGGGCGCTTCGACGACGAGGCCGCCGCCGATCGCCAGCTGCACGTGGCCGGGGTGCGGGAACACCAGATCACCGGGCCGGACCTGGGATCGCGGCACCGCCACGCCCCCGGTGATCTGCTCGTAGGTCGTGCGCGGCAGCGGGACACCGGCCTGCGCGTAGGCCCATTTCACCAGTCCCGAGCAGTCGAAGCGGTCCGGCCCGGTGGCGCCCCAGACGTACGGGCAGCCCAGCCTGCTCAGCGCGGCACGCACCGCCAGCGTGGCGCGCCGGCCGGCGGCCGCGCCCGGTCGCCGACGCCCGGCGTAGCGCAGGGCCCGCAGAGCCGCCCGGCGCCGACGTGCCCGCCGGCGCGCGGCCAGCACATGCGCGCGCTGAGTCCGCAGACGAAAGATAGTGCGGCGCAGCAATTCCCGTACCAGGATCGGGTTGTCGGCCACCATCGCGGCGTCGGCGCGGGCAGCGGAGAGCACCGCGCCGGTGGCGGAGCGGGCCGCATGATGATCGCGCTGGACGGCCGACAGGATCGCGGAGAGGTCGGCGTCGGTGCGGTCGACGGCTGCCCGGGTGAGACCGTCGGCGGCGGCGGCGACCCGGTAAGACCCCGCCGCCGCGCCCGCCCAGTGGCCCGGCGCCGTGGCGGCGGGTGGTGCGGAGGCAAGCGCGACCGGGCCGGTGTCGCCGCCGAACAGTCCGTGCGCGCGGGCCAGGATCTCGATCTCCGCCGCGGCGGCGCTCAGGGTTGCCCCTCGACGAACGCGCGCACCCGCGGCAGCGCGCCGGGCGGGATCACGCCGCGGTTGCGGATCTCCCAGACCTCCTCGGTACTGACGCCGATCAGCGCGGCGATCACCGGCTCGGGCAGACCCGACCGTGCGCACGCCCCGTCGAAGCGGGCGCTCACGCTGGCCGGCAGCCGCGCGAGCAGGCCGGCGCGCAGGTCCTCGAGCGCCTGCAGGTGGACCATGAGCCGCTCGGCGGCCCGGCCACCGGCGTTGACGGCGACCCGCCAGGAGTTGGCGGCGAGTAACTCGGCCTTCATGCACTGGGCGACCACGGAAAGAAGATACGACTCATATTCGTTTGATGATTCCGCCGGGAGCCTGGCTGTCAACGTTCTCAACGATTCGATGTGCGCTTCGGCGTGAGCCGCCAGCACGTCGGCGTCGCTGTGCCGGTTGACGACGAGCGCGTCGGCGTCGGTCGGCGCGCCCTTCTCGGTTCGGGTCGCGGCGAGCAACTCCCCCAGTTCGGCGTCCGGATCGTCGGCGACCAGCAGCCGCTGATAGGTGCCCGGCGGCAGTCCGAGACCATTTTCGACCTTCTGAACTGTGCCTTTGTGCGGTTTGCGGGCGCCGCGCTCCAGGTAGCTCAGGCCCATGGCGCTGACCCCGGTGGCGGCGGCCAACTCCGCCAGCGACAGTCCCCGCGACTCCCGCAGGGCCCTGATCGCCGCGCCGGCAGCCGGGCGGCTCACGGTCGGGCTCCGGGCATAACCGGGATCGTACACAGCCGCGGCCACCCGGAGTTGCTATACGTTTTTGAGTATGTTTGTGTAGTCCGGCACGTTCGTAAATGTATACGCTTCTGCAGCGTCTCTGATAGATTTCAGGAGGCCCCCGATGACCGACCGCCCCTGTGCGACCGACCCGGACCTGTGGTTCGGCTACGCCGACGACGACGCCAGCGACGGGGCGGCCAAGGCCCGCGTCTACGAGCAGTCGGCCGTCAAGGCCCGGACCCTGTGCCTGCGCCGCTGCCCGCTCGCCCAGCAGCGGCTCTGCGCGCACCGGGCGGTGGCCGGCGGCGAGGAGTACGGCGTGTGGGCGGGGGTGAAGCTGCCCGGCGGCCAGTACCGCAAACGCCACCAGCTCGCCCATGCCCACGACGTCCTGCGCCGCATCGCCGAGGGCACGATCAACCCGCGCGAACTGCCCGAGAGCATCGAACTGCTCTCCCGGTCCGAGGATCTGCCCGACCCGGGACCGGTCGTGGTGCACGTCCGGTCCGGAGGCCAGCCCTGCAGCGCGGCCTGAACCGACGCGCCCGGCGGGGGTGGCGGTGGTCAAGGACGGCCGGGCCGTAGCAGACTGTGAGCGTGCGGGTCGTCGTGGTTCTTGCCGTAGCCGCGGCACTCGCCCTTCTGGTCGCGGTGCTCACCGAAAGCCCCTGGGTCGCCGTGCTGGTGGTCGTACTGGCCGCGGCCGGGATCGTGCTGCTGGTGCGGGACTGGCGCGGCGCGGCCCGCAGTGCGCCCGGCGCGGACACCACCGATGCCGACCAGTCGCCGTTCACCGAATACGAGCGGCCCGAGGCGCTGACCGCCGACGCGCTCTCGCCGGACATCTCCACCGAGCCCGGCGGGCCGTCGTCAGACGCCCGCGCGGACTAACTCCAGCGACCCCAACTCCCGGATCGCCCGCGCGCCGCGTTCGAGCATCGCCAGGGTCATGTCTTCACCGCGTTCGGTCGACGTCGAGAACGCGAAACCGAGCGTGGTGATCAGGGGGACCTGCAGCGCCCCCAAACAGTAGTCCTGCCAACAGGTTTCACCGTCGTAGCCGGTGACGCCGTAGCCGGCCAGCGCGCGGTGGTAGGCATCGACCAGGTCGCGCTCATGCTCGGCGCGAGTGGGGGAGGGCAGGCTGGTGGCGACCAGGTAGGCCAGGTCGCGGGCGGGCAGACCCACCGCCAGGGTCTGCCAGTCCACCACCGTCACCCTGCTGTGCGCGGGGTCGAAGAGCAGGTTGTCGAGCCGGTAGTCGCCGTGCAGCAGGCTGAAGCGCTCGGGCGCACCCAGCAGCCAGTCACCGACGAGGGCGGCGGACTCCAGCACGGTGGCCCGGTCTGCCGGACTCATCCGCGCGCCGAGAGTGTCGACCGTGGTCTTGGCGGCCAGCACGGTGATGTCGCCCAGGCCACGCGCGGCCGCGGCGTCCGGGCGGGGCATGACGGTGCCGGTGAAGCTCAGCCAGGCCGGGTCGCACCAGCGCGGCCCGTGCAGCCCGGCCAGCGCGGCGGCGGCCAGGCGCACCTGGTCCGGGCTGCAGCCGCGGATCTGATCGCCCTGTTCGGCCGGGGCGAGGTCGGCCAGCAGCAGCACGAAGTCGGTGCCGGCCGGGCTGACCGCGCAGTGGTAGCAGCGGGGGACAGGCACCGCGACCGTCTCGGCGACCTCGGTGTAGAAGGCGTGCTCGCAGCGGTAGCTCAGCGCGACCCGCTCGCGAACCGCCGGATCGGCGGCGGGCAACTTGACCACGAAGGAGTCCGGCAGCCCGTGCCCGCCGGTGCGGTAGCGCACCCCCACCCGGTAGGTGGCGGCGGTCTGGCCGGTCCCGACCGGCGTGATCGCAGCGTCGTCGACCTCGACGCCGAGCACACTCGACAGCCAGAGCGGGGTCACGTCCTGCGGACAGCCGGGAATCGGGGGTGTTGCCACGGATCAGAACTACCATTGGCCGCCATGGCGAGGCGGCGGTTCGTGGACCTGTCGGTCCCGCTGCAGGCCGGCATCGCCTCGGACCCGCCCGGGCACCTGCCCGAGATCGACTACTACGACCACCGCCAGACCGCCGCGGAGGTGGTGTCCTTCTTTCCCGGCGCGACGGTGGCCGATCTGCCCGACGGCGAGGGGTGGGCGATCGAGCGGGTGCGGATCACCACCCACAACGGCACCCACCTGGACGCGCCCTACCACTACGCCTCCACGATGGACGGCGGCAAGCGGGCGATCACCATCGACGAGGTGCCGCTGGAGTGGTGCCTGCAGCCGGCGGTGAAGCTGGATTTCCGCCACTTCGCGGACGGCTACGTGGTCGGGGCGGCCGACGTCGAGCAGGAACTGGACCGCATCGGGCACACCCTCGCGCCGCTGGAGATCGTGCTGGTCAACACCAGCGCGGGAACGCACTACGGGTCACCCGACTACGTCAGCAAGGGCTGCGGAATGGGCCGGGAGGCCACGCTGTACCTGCTCGAGCGTGGTGTGCGGCTGACCGGGACCGACGCCTGGAGCTGGGACGCGCCGTTCGTCTTCACCGCGGCGCGCTACGCGAGCAGCCACGACGCCTCGATCATCTGGGAGGGCCATCGCGCCGGGCGCACCATCGGCTACTGCCACATCGAGAAGCTGCACAACCTCGAATCGCTGCCCGCCTCGGGGTTCGAGGTGGCCTGCTTCCCGGTCAAGATCCACGCCGCCTCGGCGGGCTGGACCCGGGCGGTGGCGATCTTCGACCAGGACTAGGCGGGGCCTGAGGGCCTAGTCGCGCGGCTCGCGCATCGAGGCGCGGATCTGCTCGAGTTTGTCGGCGGCCGCCTGCTCGCGCTGGGCGAACTGCTCCTGGGCGGTGCGCACCTCGGGGGTCTCCTCGGCCAGTTCGGTCGCGCCCAGCGCGCTGCCGTAGCGGGCCTCGATCTTGTCCCGGACGCCCTCGAGGGTCGGCACGCCCGAGTCGGTGTAACCGGTGTCGGGGGCCTCGGGTGACGGGGTCGGTTCGTCGGGCATGGGCCTCACGGTACTCGTGAGCGACCGGCGCGTGGGTGGGCGAAGGGGGACTTGAACCCCCACGTCCCGAAGGACACTGGCACCTGAAGCCAGCGCGTCTGCCATTCCGCCACTCGCCCCAACGACCGGGGGAGCGTATCACGGTGACGCTCGCCCGACTCAAGCCGTGCGCCGCCGACCTGCACCGATGTGATTCTCAGCGTTCTTTGAGTGACGATCCGCTGACCTCGGCCGATACCATAACCGCAACCAGGGCGGCGCCGCGAGGGACGCCGCGTTCGAGGTAGGCGGTCCGGTGGGAACCCAGGAGGGTCTGGCGCAGCGCATCGAACGCCTGCTCGAGAAGGGCGTGGGCGATGCGGTCGCGCGGGTGTTCGGCGGCGCGGTGATCCCCCAGGAGGTGGCGGCTCTGCTGCGCCGTGAGGCCTCCGACGGGATGCGGGAACTGCCCGGCGGGCGGTTTTTGGCTCCCAATGACTACATCATTACCCTCAGTGTGTCCGACTTCGCGGCGCTGAGCCGCGAGGGGAACCTCACCGCGGATGCCTATGCCCGGCATCTGGCGGACTACATTCAGGAGCAGGGATGGCAGACCTACGGTGACGTAGCCGTCCGGTTCGACGAGTCGGACGGGCTGCACACCGGGCAATACCGGGCCCGCGCCACCGTCAACCCCGACGTCAGACCCGGCGTCAGACCCGAGACCGATCCCCGCCCACAACTCAACACAGTTTTCACCGCACAGTCAGGAGTGCCAGCGATGAGCGACAACCCCAGCCCCCAGGGCGCCCAGGACCGACCCGGCGACGACCGGGACGACCGGGACGACCGGCGCGCGCCGGAGGACCCTCGGGCCGGCGCATCCGACCAGCAGCGGCAGGGCTACCCCGGCCCCGGCGGCGGATACGGCCAGCCCGGCTACGACCAGGGCTACCGGCCCCCGCCCCCCGGATACGGCCCGCCGTCCTACGGCCCCCCGCCGGGTGGGCGCTACGAGCGGCCCGGTGATCAGGAATACGGACGCGACTACCCGCCGAATTACGGCCCGAACTATGGACACCAGCCGGGACACCAGCCGGGACACCAGCCGGGACAGCAGTACGGCCAGCAGCCAGGCCAGCAATACGGCCAGCAGTACCCGAACTACGGACAGCAGTACGGCCAGCAGTACGGCCGACCCGGCCCCGGACATCCGGACGACCAGGGGTACGGCCGCCCGCAGCCGGGCTACGCCCCGCCGCCCCAGGACTACCGGGGCTACGAGCAGGGCGGCCGGCCGGACTACCGGCAGGACTACGGCCAGGGTTACGGACAGGGGTACGGACAGCAGGACTACCGCCAGGATTACCGCCAGGAGTACGGACAGGGGTACGGGCAGCAGGACTACCGCCCCGAATACGGGCAGCAGGACTACCGCCAGGAGTACGGCCAGGAGTACGGCGGCACGGCCGAGTACCAGCCCGCCGCGCACAACGCCACACTCCTGGTCACGCTCCAGCTCGACGACGGCAGCGGCCGCACCTACGACCTTCGCGAGGGCGCCAACGTCATCGGCCGCGGCCAGGACGCCCAGTTCCGGTTGCCCGATACCGGTGTTTCGCGGCGGCACGTGGAGATCCGGTGGGACGGCGAGGTCGCGCTGCTGACCGACCTCAACTCCACCAACGGGACCACCGTCAACAACGCCCCGGTGCAGGAGTGGCAGCTCGCCGACGGAGACGTCATCCGCCTCGGTCACTCCGAGATCATCGTGCGCGTTCACTGACGCCGCGCGGGGCCGCGGCTGATCCGGCTTCTCCTTCGCACGACCCCGACCCAAAGTATCCTGTGACGTTGCCGAAGTCGGGACGGAGGGCCGCGTGCAGGGACTAGTTCTGCAGCTGACGCGCGCGGGCTTTCTGCTGCTGCTGTGGCTGTTCATCTGGTCGGTGTTGCGCATCCTGCGCAACGACATCTACGCCCCCGCCGGTGCCGTGATGGCGCGTCGCGGCCTGGCGCTGCGCGGCGCCCGCTCCCCGGTCCGCAGCCACCGGGCCGCCGCCCGCCAACTCGTCGTCGTCGAGGGCGCGCTGGCCGGCACCCGGATCACCCTCGGCTCCCAGCCGGTGCTGATCGGCCGCGCCGACGACTCCACCCTGGTGCTCACCGACGACTACGCCTCCACCCGCCACGCGCGGCTCTCGCAGCGCGGCCCGGACTGGTACGTCGAGGATCTCGGCTCCACCAACGGGACCTACCTTGACCGCTCCCGGGTGACGAATGCCGTGCGCGTCCCGGTGGGGACGCCGGTGCACATCGGCAAGACGGTGATCGAGCTACGGCCGTGACCCTCGCCCTGAGATACGCCGCCCGCAGCGACCGCGGCCTGGTGCGCGCGAACAATGAGGACTCGGTGTACGCCGGGGCGCGGCTGCTGGCCCTGGCCGACGGAATGGGCGGCCATGCCGCCGGCGAGGTGGCCTCCCAGCTGGTGATCGCCGCGCTGGCGCCCCTGGACGACGACGAACCCGGCGGTGACCTGCTGGGCAAATTGGAGGGCGCGGTACGCGAGGGCAACGAGGCCATTCACGAGCAGGTCGAGATCAACCCCGACCTCGACGGCATGGGAACCACGCTGACCGCCATCCTGTTCGCCGGCGACCGGCTGGGCCTGGTCCACATCGGCGACTCCCGTGGCTACCTGCTGCGCGACGGCGAACTGACGCAGATCACCAAGGACGACACCTTCGTGCAGACCCTCGTCGACGAAGGCCGGATCACCGCCGAGGAGGCCCACAGCCATCCCCAGCGCTCGCTGATCATGCGGGCGCTGACCGGTCACGAGGTCGAGCCCACCCTGATCATGCGCGAGGCCCGCGAGGGCGACCGCTACCTGCTGTGCTCGGACGGTCTGTCCGATCCGGTCAGCCAGGAGACCATCCTGGAGGCGCTCAAGATCGGAGACGTCGCCGAGAGCGCAGATCGGCTCATCGAACTCGCGCTGCGCGGCGGGGGACCGGACAACGTCACCGTCGTCGTCGCCGACGTCGTCGACCACGACTACGGTGCCCAGACCAACCCGATCCTGGCCGGGGCGGTCTCCGGGGAGAGCGCCGAGACGGCGCGGCCCGACACCGCCGCCGGCCGCGCCTCGGCGATCACCCAGCCGCCCAGCGACGTGACAGCGGTTGCGTCCGAACCGGATCCGCCACCGACCCGGTCGCGGCGGCGGCCACTGATCGCCGCCGCGCTGATCGCCCTGCTCGCACTGGCCGGGGTCGGGGTCGGCTACTCCGTCATCCGTAGCAACTACTACGTCAGCGCCTACCGCGACAACGTCGCGATCATGCGCGGAGTCCCCAGCTCGATCCTCGGTGTCCCGCTGCAGCGGCCGTTCCTGCTGGGCTGCCTCAACGATCGCAACGAGCTGTCCCAGATCAGTCCTGGCCAGGCGAGCTCCGAGCTGGACTGCACACTGATGCGGCTGGGGGACCTGCGCCCCTCCGAGCGCGCGCAGGTCACCGCGGGCCTGCCGACGGGGAGCCTCGAGGCCGCCATCGATCAGTTGCGTGAACTGGCCCGCACGTCATTGCTGCCGGTGTGTGCGCCGCCGCCGGCCACGCGCAACGCCGGGACAGCGCCCGCCCCGCGCAGTCCCGGCGCGGCCACGAAACCACCCGCCAAGCCGGCGGCGCCACCGCAGAAACCGGGCACCGACTGCCGGGGGGTCGCGTGACGGCCGGCGCCCGAGCCCGGGCGGACCGGGCATGACCACCGCCCCGCAGGCCCCGGTGGTCCTGACCCGGCCGCTGCCGACCCGCCGCAACGCCGAACTGGGTCTGCTGAGCTACGCCACGCTCATCACCGCCGTCGCGTTGCTGATCGTGGAAGCCAACCAGCAGCAGTCCCTGAACTGGGACCTGCTGAGCTACACCCTGGTCTTCCTGACCATCTTCGTCTGCGCGCATCTGGCCATCCGGCGCTGCGCGCCCTACGCCGACCCACTGCTGCTGCCGGTGGTCGCGCTGCTCAACGGACTCGGTCTGGTGCTCATCCACCGGCTCGACCTGGCCAAGGAGCCCGGCGCCTCCGGGCCGAGCGCCGGTCAGCAGATGCTCTGGACCCTGGTCGGCGTGACGGGTTTCGCGCTGGTGGTCATCTTCCTCAAGGACCACCGGTTGCTGGCCCGCTACGACTACATCTGCGGTGCCGCCGGCCTGGTGTTGCTGATCATCCCGGCCCTGCTGCCGGCCAGCCTCTCGGAGACCAACGGCGCGAAGATCTGGATCCGGCTGCCCGGCTTCAGTATTCAGCCCGCCGAGTTCTCCAAGATCCTGCTGCTGATCTTCTTCGCGGGGGTGCTGGTCACCAAGCGTCACCTGTTCGCCAGCGCCGGCACCCATTTCCTCGGGCTCGACCTGCCCCGCCCCCGCGACCTGGCTCCGCTGGTGGCGGCGTGGGTGATCTCGGTCGGGGTGATGGTGTTCGAGAAGGACCTGGGCACCTCGCTGCTGCTCTACGCCTCGTTCCTGGTGCTGGTCTACGTCGCCACCGAGCGGTTCAGCTGGGTGGTCCTCGGACTGGGCCTGTTCGGACTGGGCAGCCTGGCCGCCTATCACGTCTTCGACCACGTGCGCAGCCGGGTGCAGACCTGGATCGACCCGTTCGCCGACCCTGAGGGCGCGGGCTATCAGATGGTGCAGTCCCAGTTCAGCTTCGCCACCGGGGGAGTGTTCGGCGCCGGGCTGGGCAACGGCCAGCCCGACACCGTGCCGGCGGCCTCGACGGACTTCATCCTGGCCGTCGTCGGCGAGGAGCTCGGGTTGGTGGGGCTGGCCGGAGTGCTCATGCTCTACACCGTCGTGATCGTGCGCGGACTGCGCACCGCGGTCGCAGTGCGCGACAGTTTCGGCAAGCTCCTGGCCGCCGGCCTCGCCTCCACACTGGGCATTCAGCTGTTCATCGTCGCGGGCGGGGTGACCGGCCTGATCCCGCTGACCGGCCTGACCACCCCGTGGATGTCCTACGGGGGCTCCTCACTGCTCGCCAACTACCTGCTGCTGGGCCTGCTGGTCCGGATCTCCCACGCCGCCCGGCGCCCGCTGGACACCGGCCAGCACACACCCATCGCGGCGGCCCGCACCGAGGTGATCGGCCGGGCATGAACACTCCACTGCGGCGGATCGCGACGGCTGTCATGGCACTGGTCGTCCTGCTTCTGCTCAACGCCACCGTCACCCAGGTGTTCCGGGCCGACGGCCTGCGGTCTGACCCGCGCAACCAGCGCGTGCTGCTCGACGAGTACTCGCGACAGCGCGGCCAGATCACCGCCAGCGGCCAGTTGCTCGCCAACTCGCTGTCCACCACCGGGCAATACCGGTTCCTGCGGGTCTATCCCGAGCCGCTGGCCTATGCACCGGTCACCGGTTTCTACTCGCTGCGCTACTCCAGCACCGGTCTGGAGCGCGCTGAGGACTCCGTTCTCAACGGATCCGACGAGCGGCTCTTCGGCCGGCGCCTGGCCGACTTCTTCACCGGGCGTGATCCGCGCGGCGGGAACGTGGACACCACCGTGGTGCCCCGGGTGCAGCAGGCCGCCTGGGACGCCCTGCAGCGCGCCGGCTGCAACGGCCCGTGCAGGGGTTCGGTGGTGGCGCTGGAGCCCGCGACCGGCCGGATCCTGGCGATGGTGTCCGCACCGTCCTACGACCCCAACCTGCTGGCCAGTCACGACGCCACGGTGCAGGGCCAGGCCTGGCAGCAGTTGCGCGACGACCCCGCCTCGCCGCTGACCAACCGCGCCGTCGCCGAGCGCTACCCGCCGGGGTCGACGTTCAAGGTGATCACCACGGCGGCCGCCCTGGCCGCGGGCGTCGGCGAGAACGACCCGCTGACCGCCGCCGCACAGATCACCCTGCCCGACAGCACCGCCACGCTGGAGAACTACGGCGGGCGCCCGTGCGGCGACGGTCCGACGGCCACGCTGCGGGAGGCCTTCGAAAAATCCTGCAACACCGCTTTCGTCGAATTGGGTATCCGCGTCGGCGGTAAGGCGTTGCGCGCTACGGCCGAGGCTTTCGGGTTCGACGCGCTGCCCGACCCGATGCCGCTTCAGGTGGCCGAGTCCACCCTCGGACCGATGAGCGACGCCGCGGCCGTCGGGATGTCCAGCATGGGCCAGAAGGACGTGGCGGTCACCCCGTTGCAGAACGCGATGGTGGCCGCGGCGATCGCCAACGCGGGTGTGGTGATGGCGCCCTACCTCGTCGAGCGGCTCGAAGGCCCCGACCTGTCGCAGATCAGCACCACCGCGCCGCAGCAACAGCGTCGCGCGGTTTCACCGCAGGTCGCGGCTAAGCTAACGGATTTGATGGTCGGCTCCGAAATGTTCACCCAGCAGCAGGAGGCGATCCCCGGCGTGCAGATCGCCTCCAAGACCGGGACCGCCGAACACGGCACCGACCCGCGCAACACCCCGCCGCACGCGTGGTACATCGCGTTCGCGCCGGCGCAGAGCCCCAAAGTCGCGGTGGCGGTGGTGGTCGAGAACGGTGGCGACCGGCTGTCGGCGACCGGGGGAGCGCTGGCCGCACCGATCGGGCGGGCCACCATCGCCGCGGCATTGCAGAGGTTGCCGTGAGCCGAGCGAAGCGAGGCAAGCCATGAGTCCCCGCGTCGGCGAGATGCTCTCGGGGCGCTACCGGCTGCAGCGGCTGATCGCAACCGGCGGCATGGGCCAGGTGTGGGAAGCCGTCGACAGCCGCCTCGGACGCCGGGTCGCGGTGAAGGTCCTCAAGCAGGAGTTCTCCTCCGACCCGGAGTTCCTGGAGCGGTTCCGCGCCGAGGCGCGCACGGTGGCCATGCTCAACCACCCCGGCATCGCGGCCGTGCACGACTACGGCGAGACCGAGATCGACGGCGAGGGCCGCACCGCCTACCTGGTGATGGAACTGATCAACGGCGAACCGCTGAACTCGGTACTCAAACGCACCGGCCGGCTGTCGCTCCGGCACGCCCTGGACATGCTCGAGCAGACCGGCCGCGCGCTGCAGGTGGCCCACGCCGCGGGCCTGGTGCACCGCGACGTCAAGCCGGGCAACATCCTCATCACCCCCAGCGGCCAGGTGAAGCTCACCGACTTCGGCATCGCCAAGGCGGTCGACGCGGCTCCGGTGACCCAGACCGGCATGGTGATGGGCACCGCCCAGTACATCGCTCCCGAGCAGGCCCTCGGAGAGGACGCCACCGCGGCCAGCGACGTCTACTCGCTGGGAGTCGTTGGCTACGAGGCGGTTTCGGGTAAGCGCCCGTTCGTCGGAGACGGCGCGCTGACGGTCGCGATGAAACACATCAAGGAGACCCCCGCGCCGCTACCGCCCGACCTGCCGCCCAACGTGCGCGAGCTGATCGAGATCACCCTGGTGAAGAACCCGGGCATGCGCTACCGCAGCGGCGGACAGTTCGCCGATGCCGTGGCCACCGTACGGTCCGGGCACCGCCCGCCGCGGCCCCACTCCGCGCCGACCATCAAGGCGACGCCGGCGGCGATCCCCGGCGTGAAGCGTTCCCGGCCCGAGCCACGGCCGACCACGACGACACCGCGCGTGCGGGCCGCCACCCGCCAGCAGCCGGCCCGTCGGGCGTTCTCCGCCGGCCAGCGGGCCCTGCTGTGGGCGGCCGGTGTTCTGGGCCTGCTGGCCATCGTCAGCGCAGTGCTGCTGGTGCTGGCCGATCAGCAGAACCGCAACACCCCGCCACCCCAGGTGATCGAGACCGAGACCGTGACCCCGGGTGTGCCCGAGCCCGCGCCGCTGCTGCCCCCGGACACCGGCGGCATACCGTGACGACGCCGCCGCACCTGTCCGACCGCTACCAGATCGGCGAGATCCTGGGCTTCGGCGGCATGTCGGAGGTGCACCTGGCCCGCGACCTCAGGCTGCACCGCGACGTCGCGATCAAGGTGCTGCGCGCCGACCTCGCCCGCGACCCCAGCTTCTACCTCAGGTTCCGCCGCGAAGCCCAGAACGCCGCCGCCCTCAACCATCCCGCGATCGTCGCGGTCTACGACACCGGCGAAGCGGAAACGCCCAGCGGACCGCTGCCCTACATCGTCATGGAGTACGTCGACGGGGTGACGCTGCGCGACATCGTGCACACCGACGGCCCGATGCCGCCGCGGCGGGCGCTGGAGGTCATCGCCGACGCGTGCCAGGCGCTGAACTTCTCCCACCAGAACGGCATCATCCACCGCGACGTCAAACCCGCCAACATCATGATCACCAAAACCGGCGCGGTGAAGGTGATGGACTTCGGCATCGCCCGGGCGATCGCCGACACCGGCAACAGCGTCACCCAGACCGCCGCGGTGATTGGCACGGCACAGTACCTCTCGCCCGAGCAGGCACGCGGTGAGACCGTCGACGCCCGCTCCGACGTCTACTCGCTGGGCTGCGTGCTCTACGAGGTCCTCACCGGCGAGCCCCCCTTCGTCGGCGACTCCCCGGTCGCCGTCGCCTATCAGCACGTGCGCGAGGACCCGATCCCGCCGTCACTCAAGCGTGCGGGCATCTCGCCTGAGCTCGACGCGGTGGTGCTCAAGGCGCTGGCCAAGAACCCGGAGAACCGCTACCAAAGTGCCGCAGAGATGCGCGCCGACCTGGTCCGGGTGCACAGCGGGGAGAAACCGGAGGCGCCCAAGGTATTGACCGCCGCCGAGCGCACCCAGCTGCTGGCCGCCGTCCGCGGCCGCGGCGCCCGCGACGGAGGGGGCGCGCCCTACCGGCCCGGACGCGACCAGCCCGTCGGATCGCGGGCCCGCTGGCTGGTGGTGGCGGCGGTACTGGCGGTACTGACCGTGGTGGTGACGGTGGCCATCTACACCGTCGGTGGCAAGACCCGGGCGGTGCAGGTGCCCGACGTCCGCGGTCAGGTGTCCGCCGACGCGATCGCCACCCTGCAGAGCCGGGGTTTCAAGACCCGAACCCAGCAGCGCCCCGACAGCACGGTGGCACCCGACCGGGTGATCAGTACCAACCCGGCGGGCAACGCGTCGGTCAGCGCCGGCGACGAGATCCTGGTCAGCATCTCCACCGGGCCCGAGCAGCGGGAGATCCCCGACGTGGCGAACCTCAGCTACGCCGATGCGGTCAAGAAACTCAGCGCGGCCGGGTTCGGCAAGTTCAAGCAGGGCGAGGCGCCGTCGAAACCCGAGCAGAAGGACAAGGTGCTCAACACCGTCCCGCCGGCCAACCAGTCCTCGCCGATCACCAACGAGATCACCATCGTCGTCGGGACCGGGCCGCGCACCCGCGAGATTCCCAATCTCGGCGGGCAGACCGTCGAGGTCGCGACGAACAACCTCAACACCCTCGGATTCGAGACCATCCTCACCGCCCCGGTCGACAGTCCCGAGCCGGCCGGTCTGGTGCTCGCGACCGAACCCCCCGCCGGTTCGCCGGCCCCTGTGGACGGGGCGGTGACGCTCAAGGTCTCCAAGGGCAACCAGTTCGTCATGCCCAACCTGATCGGGCAGTTCTGGGTCGACGCCGAACCGGCGCTGCGCGCCCTGGGCTGGACCGGCACCCTGGTCAAGGGACCCGACGTGCCCAACAGCGGTCAGCGGGCCAACGCGGTCGTGGTGCAAAACCCGCCGCCGGGTTCCGGGGCCGACTTCGGCGGGTCGATCACGCTCAGTTTCGCTGGCTAGGGTTTCGCCGGCTGGGGTTTCGCCGGCTAGGCCGGCTCGCCGCGGGCCGCCTTGACGGTGTCGGCCACCTCACGCTCCAGCGAGCGCACCAGCGACTCGTCCGGGGCCGCACCGCAGTAGGACAGCCAGTTGGCGAGCATCCGGTGCCCGCCCTCGGTGAGGATCGACTCGGGGTGGAACTGCACCCCATGGATGGGCAGGGTGCGGTGGCAGACGGCCATGATCACCCCGCCCTGGGTGTGGGCGATGACCTCGAGTTCCGCGGGCACGGTCTCGGGCAGGATGGTCAACGAGTGGTAGCGGGTGGCGGTGAACGGATTGGCCAGACCGCGCAGGACACCGCTGTCGGAGTGGTAGACCTCGCTCGTCTTGCCGTGCAACAACTCCGGGGCCCGGTCGACCGTGCCGCCGAAGGCCACCCCGATCGCCTGGTGTCCCAGGCAGACCCCGAGCACCGGGGTCTGGGTGGCCGCGCAGGCCCGAACGACCGCTATCGAGGCGCCGGCGCGTTCGGGCGTGCCGGGACCGGGGCTGAGCAGCACGCCGTCGAAAGCCCCGGCCGCGGCCGCGATCTTCTCGTCGTCGGACAGCCGCGTGTCGTCGTTGCGCCAGACCTGGGCGTCGACGCCGAGCTGGCCCAGGTACTGGACCAGGTTGAACACGAAGCTGTCGTAGTTGTCGACGACCAGAATCCGCACCGGGTCAGGCTACCCACGGTCGGGATCGGGTTGCTGCGGCGGTCACGGTAATCTCGTATCCCGGCGTCATCCCCGCGAAGTAACCCCGAAGCCCCCCACGAAGGTAGCCATGCCCAAGTCCAAGGTTCGCAAGAAGAACGACTTCACCGTCAGCCCGGTCAGCCGCAACGCGGTGAAGGTCAAGGTCGGCCCGTCAAGCGTCTGGTTCGTGGTGCTGTTCGTCGGCCTGATGGTGGTGGGCCTGGCGTGGTTGCTGGTCTTCCAGTTGGCGGCCTCCGGGTTCAACACCCCCGCCGCGCTGCAGTGGATGGCCGACCTCGGGCCGTGGAACTACGCCATCGCCTTCGCGCTGATGATCGCTGGGTTGCTGCTCACCATGCGGTGGCGGTGAGAGGACAATCACACCGTTGTGATTCATCCCCATTGTGGATAAACCCTGTGGATAAACCCCGTGGATAGCAGCGTCGCGCCTGCTCAGTGGGGTCCTCGCCCCGCCGCGATCGCGATGGTGGCGCTGGCGGGCCTGCTGATGGCGGTGGGCTGCGTCGCCGTCGCGGTCGACGCGCCGGGGCGGATCCTGACCGGCGTCGCGACGGTGGGGCTGCTGGTCTTCGCGCTGGGGTCGTGGCGGGCCCGCCCACGGCTGGCGATCACCGGGGCCGGGCCGGACGCGGCGCTGCTCTACCGCGGCTGGCTGCATAGTCAGCTACTGCGCCGCGCGGACATCGACCTGATCCGCATCACCGAGTTCCGCCGGCTGGGCCGCAAGGTCCGGCTGCTGGAGATCGACACCTCCGGCTCGCTCATCGTGCTCAGCCGGTGGGATCTGGGCTGCGAGCCGCTGACGGTCCTCGACGCGCTGACCGAGGCGGGCCTGGCCGGCCGCTAGCCGGCGGTCAGGCGATCTCGACCGACTCGATCACCACGTCGTCGGTGGGCCGGTCGTTGTGGTCGGTCGCGGTCGTGGCGATGGCGTCGACGACCTTCTGTGACTCCGGGTCGACGACCTCACCGAAGATGGTGTGCCTGCGGTTGAGGTGCGGGGTCGCACCCACCGTGATGAAGAACTGCGACCCGTTGGTGCCGGGTCCGGCGTTGGCCATCGCCAGCAGGTAGGGCCGGTCGAACTGCAACTCGGGATGGAACTCGTCGGCGAAGCGATATCCCGGTCCGCCGCGGCCGGTGCCGGTCGGGTCACCGCCCTGGATCATGAAGCCGTCGATCACGCGGTGGAACACCGCGCCGTCGTAGAACGGGCCCGCGCTGCCACCCGACGCGTTCTTCGTCGAGTACTCCTTCGAGCCGTCGGCGAGCCCGACGAAGTTGGCCACCGTTTTGGGGGCGTGGTTACCGAACAGGGCGATTTTGATGTCGCCTCGGTTGGTGTGCAGGGTCGCGGTCGCGGTCTGAATCGGGCTTGTGCTCACGATGAGACAGTGTGCCATTGCGGGGTGTGGCGGTATGCCCCGGGCCAGTGGAGCCGGCCAGTGGAGCCGGCCAGTGGAGCCTAGGAGATTCGAACTCCTGACATCTGCCTTGCAAAGGCAGCGCTCTACCAACTGAGCTAAGGCCCCGGGATGACGACCGGCGGTGCTGCCGGATCGATCACGCCGTGGGCCTAGGAGGACTCGAACCTCCGACCTCTTCGTTATCAGCGAAGCGCTCTAACCGCCTGAGCTATAGGCCCCGATCATCAAGACGAGCGACGAGATTACCGCACCCTCGCCAGCCTGCCCAAATGGCCGAACAGCCGGGCCGGCCGGCTAGTCCAGGTCGGCCAGCGTGACCTCGACGCCACCGACGATGTCGGTGCTCAGGTTGTAGATGTAGGCGCCGACGGTGGCCATCGCGGTCAGCAGCACGATGTTGACCAAGCCGATCAGCAGCGCGCCCCCGAAAACCGACCCCGCCGACACCAGCTCACCGCCACCGCCACCGGTGCCGGTCAGCAGATCGCCGACGTTGCTGTTGAGCTTGCTCCACACACCCATCGCGCCGAGCACCAGATACAGGAACGCCACCGCGATCATCCAGACGAAGAACAGCGCCACCGACAGCAGCAGCGACACCCGTAGCGCGCTCCACGGATCGATCCGGCGGATCTGCATGGTGGCGCGCACCGGCCCGCGGGGACGGTTGCCGACCAGGATGCGCGACGCCTGGCCGCGCAGGCCGGGTGGGAACAGCGGCGGCCGGGGTGCCGGCAGCGGCCGGGGCGGCGCCGACAGGTTCGGCAACTCACTGGGGTAGGCCTGCACCGGGGCGGTCTCGGTGCGCTCCGCGCGCGGCGCCACCCGACCGGGCGGCGGCTCGGGATCCAGCGCGGTCAGGTCGGGTGCGGCGATCCCGGTGACGTAGCGACTGATTCGCTTGTCGGCGTAGGGGTCCGGACCCGGCGGCGGGGCCGGGCGGCTGTGCGCCGGCGGCGGCGGGGGTGCGCCGTCCGGGGTGGGGCGGGGGGCGCGCTGCCACGGCGGAACCTCACCCGAGCCGGGCGCGCCGCCAGGCGCCTCGCCGGCGACAGGCCGCTCCGGTTCGTTCGGTGAACTCACCACTGCTCCTCACTGGGCCTTCGCGACTGGGCCTTCGCGCAGGCTTTCCCGAGGGCCCACGTTAGTCGGCCACGCCCGTCGGGGCGGCGGGGTGGGCCTAATCGGCGCCCTCGTCGGTTTCGGCCTCCTCGGCCTCCTCGGCGTTGCGGGCGATGGCCAGCAGGGTATCGCCCTCGCCGAGGTTCATCAGCCGCACGCCCTTGGTCTGCCGGCCGGCCTTGCGGACCTGACGCGCGGCGGTGCGGATCACCCCGCCGCCGGAGGTGATCGCATACAGTTCGCTGTCCTCGTCGACGACCAGCGCGCCCACCAGGCTGCCCCGGCGGGTGTCGTACTGGATGGTCAGGATGCCCTTGCCGCCGCGGCCCTGCGCGCTGTACTCCTCGATGGCGGTGCGCTTGGCGTACCCGCCGGCCGTGGCCACCAGCAGGTAGGTGCCCGCACGCACGACGTTGAGCGACAGCAGCCGGTCGTCGGTGTTGAACCGCATGCCCTGCACGCCCGAGGTGGCCCGGCCCATCGGCCGCAGCGCCTCGTCGGTGGCCGAGAACCGGATCGACTGTCCCTTGGCACTGACCAGCAGCAGGTCGTCGTCGGCCGAGCAGAGCACCGCGCCCACCAGTTCGTCCCCGTCGCGCAGGTTGACCGCGACGATCCCGCCGGAGCGGTTGGAGTCGAAATCGGTGAGTTTGGACTTCTTGACCAGACCGTTGCGGGTGGCCAGCACCAGATACGGCGCGTCGTCATAGCTCTTGATCTGGATGACCTGGGCGATGCTCTCGTCGGGCTGGAACGCCAGCAGGTTGGCCACATGCTGGCCGCGCGCGGTGCGGGAGGTCTCCGGCAGGTCGTAGGCCTTGGCCCGGTACACCCGGCCCTGGGTGGTGAAGAACAGGATCCAGTCGTGCGTGGAGCACACGAAGAAGTGCCGCACGATGTCGTCCTGCTTGAGGCCCGCCCCCTGCACGCCCTTGCCGCCGCGTTTCTGGCTGCGGTAGAGGTCGGTCTTGGTGCGCTTGGCGTAGCCGGTCTCGGTGATGGTGACGACGACGTCCTCGCGGGCGATCAGGTCCTCGTCGGCGACCTCGCCCTCGGCGGCGACGATCCGGGTGCGCCGGGCGTCGCCGTGCTTGTCGACGATCTCGGTGAGCTCGTCGCGCACGATGCCGCGCTGGCGCTCCGGCTTGGCCAGGATGTCCTCGAGGTCGGCGATCTCAGCCTCGATCTTGGCCAGGTCGTCGATGATGCGCTGGCGCTCCAGCGCGGCCAGCCGCCGCAGCTGCATGTCCAGGATCGCCTGCGCCTGGATGTCGTCGATCTCGAGCAGGTCGATCAGGCCCGCGCGCGCGACGTCCACCGTCTCCGACGCGCGGATCAGGGCGATCACCTCGTCGAGCGCGTCGAGCGCCTTGACCAGCCCGCGCAGGATGTGGGCGCGCTCGTTGGCCTTGCGCAACCGGTAGGTGGTGCGCCGGACGATGACGTCCAGTTGGTGCTCGACGTAGTAGCGGATCAGCTGGTCCAGCCGCAGGGTGCGGGGAACCCCGTCGACGATGGCCAGCATGTTGGCGCCGAAGCTGGTTTGCAGTTGGGTGTGCTTGTAGAGGTTGTTGAGCACCACCTTGGCGACGGCATCGCGTTTGAGCTCGACGACGATGCGCAGACCCACCCGGTCGCTGGACTGGTCCTCGATGTTGGAGATTCCGCCGAGCTTGCCGTCGCGCACCTGCTCGGCGATCGAGGTGATGAAGTTGTCGTGGTTGACCTGATAGGGCAGTTCGGTGATGACGATCCCGGTGCGTCCCCGGGAGTCCTCTTCGACCTCGACCACCCCGCGCATCCGGATCGACCCGCGGCCGGTGGTGTAGGTGTCGGTGATTCCCTGGTTGCCGACGATGAGTCCGGAGGTCGGGAAGTCCGGGCCCTTCACCCGCTGGATCACCGCGGCGAGGGTGGCCTCCTCGTCGGCCTCGAAGTTCTCCAGGCACCAGTACACCGCCTCGGCGAGTTCACCGAGGTTGTGCGGCGGGATGTTGGTCGCCATGCCGACGGCGATGCCGCCGGAGCCGTTCGCCAGTAGGTTCGGGAAGCGGCTCGGCAGGACGGTGGGCTCCTGCACCCGCCCGTCGTAGTTCGGGATGAAATCGACTGTCTCCTCGTCGATTTCACGCAGCATCTCCATCGCCAGCGGAGTCAGGCGGGCCTCGGTGTTGTGGCTGATGAACCCGTTGGTGACAAACGAGTGGTCCTCGGAGTCGACCCGCAGGCTGTAGACCGGCTGCGTGCCGGCATCCCGGACCGAGGCGACCGTCGCGAAGCGGTAGCGCCCATCGGTCAGCTCGGCGGCGATCGCGATCACGTCGGGGTCCTCGCCGTGCGCCCGCAGCAACTCGGCGAGCCCCGGCACCTGCTCGAACGTGAGGGATGCGGTCACCGATGGGGGGGTTTGGGGTCCACAGCGCCCACGCTCGGCGCTCATGGCCACGTGATCGCCGGGCCGGATCTCCTCGATCAGCTTCCACAGCAGGGTCGGCACACCGCCGAGGTCCACCAGGCACAGCAGCGGGTGGTTCGCGGTGCCGGTCACCGAGGCGCCGTCGGTGGTCCGCACGGTGCGGGTGGGGTGGTCACCGGAATGGAACAGCCGCTCGGCGAGGACCGGGGCCCCGTTGCGATCCAGGACCTTGAGCTCGATGACGGTGT
>VEQY01000092.1 GCA_018882965.1 Mycobacterium sp.
CCAGGTACTGCACGCACAGTTTGGCAGACTGCTCGAACCCCTTCCGAGATGCCGCTTCGATGGCACCGCAGATGAAGTCGACGGTATTGGCGAAGTTCACGGGCGCGAGGATTCCCGAGATTGCGCTCTGCGCGGGCTGGTAGATGTTGGTGAAGTTCTGGAAAACCGTCGGCGTGATGTGCAGGACCTGCTTGATGTCAACCCGGCTGTCATTGAGTGCCGTGGTGATCGAGTTGAGATGATCGACGGTAGTCCCGATACCCTCTCGGTTATCGGCTACGAATCCACGTAGATCCGTGACTGCTGCATCCAGACCCGCTGTGGCGGAGGCGATTTCATCGGGCGTATTGGACAGCACAGTGGTCACTTCGGCGAGGTTTTCGTTGAAGTCGGCGAGCAGGTCACTGCTTGACGACAGCGCTGAGACCAGCAGCTGCAGATTGCGAACGGTACCGAAAATATCGGTCGCGTGGTCACCGAGAGCCGAAGCGGCCTTGGACAGCTTGATGACGGCCTCTCGCGCGGTATCTCCCTGACCGCGCAGATTGGCGGCGGCGGTGTTGATGAACTCACCCAGCGCACTGGGTCCACCCGGCGTGAGTGGCTGCAGCGAGTCCGACAACTTCTCGAGCTGGTTGCGGAAGTCGTCCCACTCGACCGGAACGGCGGTCCGTTCCTGGGGGATGACCTCACCCGGTGTGAGGGTGGGGCCGCTGGAGTAAGCGGGCACCAACTGGATGGCGCGCGCGGTCACCAGCGACGGCGAGAGGATCGCCGCCTGGACGTCGGCGGGCACCGGGTACCTCGCGTCGACAGAGAAAGTGACCTTGGCCGAATCGGGTTGCGGCTGGATCGTTTCCACCGTGCCGACCGCGACGCCGAGAATCCTGACCTCGTCGCCGGTGTACAGCCCGTTGGTATTGGCGAAGTAGGCGACGAAGGTGTTTTTCCGCACGCCGGGGGCAAGCAGGATCAGCCCACCGGTCAGCGAGGCGACCAGTGCCAGGGCGGTGACGGTCCGGAGGAGGGCGTTTCTCACGTCAGGGACTCCCGGCCTGTGCGGGTGGCCCGGGCGGCGGTCCGCCGGGGGGAGGGGCGGGCAGCGGCTCGCGGTAGGGATAGCGCGGGTCGCCCGGGTTTCCGGTGATCGCATCGGGCAGCGTCAGATGCGGTTCGCCGCCCTGCCCGGTCCGCGGGTACGGCATCGGTAGCGGCGGCGTGCCAGGCTGGCCGGTGGCGGGGTCGGTGAGTTCGGACGGCAACAGGACACTGGGATCCAGACCGAGGTCGGAGAACGCGGCGTCGATGAAGGGTTGCGCGAATTGGCCCGGCGCCAGGTTGACCACGGAGGCTTTGAAGAACGGACCGGAGCCCAGGACCTCCCCGAACGACATGGCGTAGCGGCGCAGCAGATAGAGGGTGCGCTGCAGGCCTTGCTTGTGGCGGTCGAGGATCCCCAGCACACCGTTGAGCTTGTCTACGGTCGGACGCAGCCGATCGCGGTTGTCGGTGACCACACCGGAGATCTCGCGCGACACCCGGGCCAGGTTGACCATCAGCGCATCGACCGCGTCTCGCTGGCCGACCAACTCGGTGAGCAGCGCGTTGGTGTTGACCACCAGGGCCGCGATCTGATCGCTGCGCTTGGCCAGGACGGCGGTCACCTTGTTGGCATCGGCAAGCAGTTCACGCAGCGCGGCGTCGCGGGTGTTGAGCGTGTCCGAGAATCGTGCCACCCCCTCCAGGGCCGCCCTGAGATCGGGCGGGGTATCGGCGAAGGTCTGCGCCAAAGTCGTCAGCGCCTCGGACAACTGCGCGGTGTCCAGGCCGCTGATGGTCGTGGTCAGGTCACCAAGCGCGGTCGAGAGGTCGTAGGGAGATCTTGTGCGCTCCAGTGGGATCGGCCCGGACAGCGCCCCCTCGCCCCGCGGGATCAGTTCGAGCATTTTGGTGCCCAGCACCGTCTCGGTCCGGATCGCCGCCTCCGTGCGATCACCGAGATTGACACCCTTGCGCACGGTGAAATCGACCCGCACGCTCATCCCGTCGGATGAGTCCTCCAGGCTGATCTCCGAGACCCGCCCGACGCCGAGGCCGGACACCCGGACCTCGCTGCCGGGCTTGATGCCACCCGCCTCGGCGAAGAACGCCGAATAGTCGGAGGTGCCCTTGATGAAGGGCAGACGATCGTAGGAGAACGTCACGATGACCAGACCGATCAGCAACAGGATGCCCACGGCGCCCACGGCTAACCGATTGCGCTCGGCCAGCGGGGTGAAGGTCGGACGTCTGAGCCTCATCATTTCGCAGTGCACCGCCCGGTGTCCTGCCCGGCGAGTTTGACGAATACCGGCTGTCCGCCCTTGCCGTTGAGCTTGAGGATCGCGTCGCAGAGGTAGAAGCCGAAGTAGTCGCCGTAGAGACCCTGACGGGCCAGAATCTGGTAGGCGTCAGGCAGGGTTCTGACGAGCTCGTCCACGTAGTCGTGGTCGGCCATGATCTGGCCGGCGACGCGGTCGGTCTGTATCACGGTGTCGTTGATCGGCTGGCGGGCGGCGGCCAGCAGATCGGCCACCGAGCCGGCCGCGGCGTTGATGTAAGCCGCGCCGTTCGCGATGTCGGAGCGGCGGTGGGACAGTTCACCGACCAGGCCCGACAGCGCATCCAGCGCCGTCCCGAACTCGTCATCGCGGTCGCGGAAGGTGCCGAGCACGGTGTTGAGATTGGCGATGACCTCACCGATGAGTTCATCGCGACCAGCCAGGGTGGTGGTCAGCGCCGAGGTCTGGGCCAGCACCGAGGAGATCGTGCCGCCCTGGCCCTGGAAAACCTTGAGCAGTTGCCCGCTCAGCGCGTTGACCTGCTCGGGGTCCAGTGCGCGGAACAGCGGGCGGAATCCCCCGATCAGGGCGTCGACGTCGAGGGCCGGCGAGGTGCGCGCCAGGGGGATGGTCGCCCCCCTCGGCAGCCGTTCGACCGTTCCGGGACCGTCCTCGAGGGCGAGGTAGCGGTCGCCGACCAGATTCTCGTAGCGCACCGCCGCCCGGGTGCCGCCGGTCAGCGGCAGTCGCCCGTCGACGGCGAAGTCGACGACGACGGTGCCGTCGCGGTTGAGCACCAGGTTGGTCACCTTGCCGACCTCGACCCCGGCGATGCGAACGAAGTTGCCGCCCTTGAGGCCCGAGACGTTGGTGAAGACCGCGCGGTAGGAGACCCGCGGGTCGAAACGGAACTGGCCGAACACCGTCATCAGGATGAACGTGAAGACCAGGCAGACGGCAGTGAACACGGCCACCCGCACCGCGGCTGCGATCGTGCGGCGCCTCACGGCTGCCCCGCTTCGGCAGGTGGCGGAGGTGGCGGCGGAGGTGGCGGCGGAGGTGGTGGCCATGGTCCGGGTGCGGGTCCGCCCGGGTAGCGGATACTGGGCGGCTCGGGCACCGCGCGGGTCACCGGGAAGTAGTCCGCCCAGCCGGGGAAACCGATCCCGGGATTGGGTCGCACGTCCAGCCCGGTACCGAAACCGGTGTCGGTGACGAGGTACTTCACCGGGAAGTTCTTGGTGGGATCGGGCAGTGACCCGCAGCTCGGCCGGCCGCCGGGCCCGCCCCGGGCGTTGACTTTGGGCAGGTTGTCGGGGAAACGGTAGGGGTCGTCGCCGAGCAGGAGCGCGGCGTCCATGACGACCGACTTACCGTTGCCGCCCAGGGCGTCGCGACCGCCGTTCTCCAGGAACCACTGCGCCCCCTGGAACAGGCAGGTATAGGTCGGTGAGTAGGTGTTGAGCAGTTCGGTGGTCGGTTGCAGCAGATTCAGCGACCGAACCAGATTCTCCTGGTTCGGGGCGAGCACGGAGACCGCCGATCGGGAGAAGCCGACCGCGGAGAGGAGGATGTCGTTCAGCGCGCCGGCCTGACTGCTGATCGTCGCCGCCGTTGCCGAGAATGACGCCAGCGTCGACAGGATGTCTTGGGCGGCAACCGAATACGCGGCTGTCGTCTGGCCGAACAGTTTCCAGTCGCGGGCGACGGTCGGCATACGAGGGTTGACGGCCAGGAGCACGTCATTCGACGCAGTGATGGCCTGACCGATCACCTCGCCCTTGCCGCGCAGCGCGTCGGCCAGCGCTGCGAGTACGGCATTGAGCTTGGCCGGGTCGATCGCGGTCACCACCGCCTGCAGATTCTCGAAGACGGTGTTGACCTCGACGGTGACGTTGCGCGATGTCAGGACCGCACCGGGCTTGAGGGGCGCGGGACTCGCCCCGCCGGGAACGACCAGGTCGACGTACTTGGCGCCGAACGCGGTGGTCGACTTGATCTCGGCTTCGACGTTGCTGGGCAGGTACCGGAAGGGTCCCGGGTCCATGCGCAGCTTCAGCGTCGCCCGGTTGTTTTGATCGGAGCCGATCGAGGCCACCTGGCCGATCTGCACTCCGCGCAGCTTCACCTTGGCGCCCTGCTCCATCACCAGCCCGGCCCGGTCGGAGACCAGGGTCAGCGGGACGACCGTGCGCAGGGTTCCGTTGAACAGCAGCGCGGTCAGCACGACCAGGCCGCTGATTACGAGGAAGGACACCGGCGCCCACCAGATCGGGTCGATCCGGCCGCGGCGCGGCGGGTTGGTGCGTGAGTCGGCCATCGCGCTAACCGGACGCTAACCGGAGAGGTAGAAGTTGCCGGACTGGCCGTACACGGCCAGAGTGATGGTCAGGAGTACGAACACCGTCGCGGTCACCGATGTCCGGACCGCGCGCCCGACGGCTTCGCCGACACCGGCCGGGCCGCCAGTCGCGGTGAACCCGTAATAGGTGTGCACCACCATCACTGCCGCCGCCATCGACAGTGCGGCGACGAATGACCACAGCAGGTCGGTGGGGTGCAGGAAGGATGAGAAGTAGTGGTCGTAGACCCCGCGTGACTGTCCGTAGACGATGGTGGTGCCGAACCGGGTGGCCAGAAAGGACATCAGAACGGCGACGGTGTAGAGCGGGATCACCACGAGGACGCCGGCGACGATCCGAGTTGAGGCGAGGTAGGTGATCGGGCGGATGGCCATCGATTCCAGGGCGTCGATCTCCTCGTTGATGCGCATGGCGCCGATCTGTGCCGTGGCACCGGCTCCGATCGTTGCCGCCAGGGCCACACCGGCGGTGGCCGGTGCGATGAACCGGACGTTGAGGAACGCCGAGAGGAAGCCGGTGAGCGCTTCGATGCCGACGTTGGACAGCGTGTTGTAGCCCTGGACCGCGATCAGCGCCCCGGTCGACAGGGTCAGGAACCCGATGATGACGACAGTCCCCCCGATCACGGCCAGCGCCCCGGTACCCATCCCCATCACCGCGATGAGACGCAGAACCTCGGCCGGATAGCGGCGGACCGCATCGGCGGTGGACGCCAGGGCGGCGCCGTAGAACGCGGTGCGCTCACCGAGGCGGCGGGTCGCGGCTACCAGATCGGTCATGGCGCGACCTTCACGCCGAAGGCCGTCGCCAAGATGTTGATCAGGAACAGCGCCATGAACGCGAAAACCACCGTCTCGTTGACGGCGTTGCCCACCGAGGTCGGACCGCCGCCGACGGAGAGCCCCTTGTAGCAGGCGATCAGCCCGGCCGACAGACCGAACAGCAGAGCCTTGGCCAGTGACACGATCACCTGCGGCAGGCCGGTCAACAGGGTCATCCCGGCGACGAAGGCACCCGGGGTGACGTCCTGGACGAACACGACGAAGACGTAGCTTCCGGTCAGGCCGACCACGGCGACCACCGAGTAGAGCATCAGCGCCACGAAAGTCGCCGCGATCACCCGGGGAACCACCAGTGCCTGGATGGGATTGACGCCGATTACCGTCATGGCGTCGATCTCCTCGCGGATGGTGCGGGCGCCGAGATCGGCGCACATCGCCGTCGCCCCCGCCCCTGAGACGACGATGGCGGTCACCACCGGGCCAACCTGGGTGACCGACGCCAGCGCCGCGCCCGCACCCGACAGGTCTCCGGCGCCGACCTCCAGCAGCACCACATTGAGGGTGAAGACGATCAGCACCGTGTAGGGCATCGACAGCATGATCGTGGGGACGATCGACACCCGGGCCACGAACCAGATCTGATCGAGCAACTCGCGCCAGGCGAAGGGCCGGCGGAACATCGCGGCGAACGTCTCGCCCGCCAAGACCACGAAATCGCCGACGGCGATCGCGGGTTTGGTCCAGCGCCGGAGGGGCGTGGCAGCCGGATGCGTTGATGCCACGTCGCCACCCCATTTCAGCCGGTCGTCTCGGAGATGGCGAAACGCTACGGGCGAAGCCTGTGAGCGGAGATACCTGCGCATTCGCCGGATCCGCTAAATCCGCTGCATGTTCGCCGATCGGTGGTTTCGCTCAGCACGATCGAATCGTGACGAGGGAAAAATCCCCAGCTGGGGCGGGGTCTTCTCGCAATGGGCGGTAGCGGTCTCGCGCTCGGCTGCCGGGCGTGTTAGCTTTCACGTGTGATCGATGCAGCCCCTCGCGAGTGTTGTCGCCTCGCGATGCGCTGCGCCTGACCTGCCGTCGGCGCGGCTGAAGGTTCCCGGCCCGCCGAACGAAGGATCGCTCTGATGTCTGTTTCACACCACGTCGTCGCGCCCGTGTTGCGCGCGCCTGAGTCCGCCACCGCATGTGTCTTCGCGGCTGTTCGGCGCCGCGGCCCAGTCGGCCGCGACATCATCGCGGCCGTCAGCGGGCTGTCGATCGCGACGGTCAACCGGCAGGTGAGCGCTCTGCTCGATGCGCAACTCCTGCGCGAACGGCCCGACCTCGTTGAGCCGGGGGCGATCGGGCGGCCCCGGATTCCGGTCGAGATCAACCGCGAGCCCTACCTGACCCTCGGGATCCATATCGGTGCTCGTACGACGAGCATCGTCGCCAGCGATCTGATCGGTCGAACGCTCGACGCCGTCGAGACCCCCACCCCGGGCGGTTCGCAGTCCGTCGCGCTGGCATCACTGGCCGGCAGCGCGCGCCGATACCTCAGCCGCTGGCATCGGCGCCGCCCGCTGTGGGTGGGGGTGGCCATCGGCGGCGTCGTCGACAACGCGGGCGGCCGGGTCGACCACTCCCGCCTGGGGTGGTCGCAGGCTCCAGTCGGTGCTGCTCTCGCCGCCGAACTGGGACTACCGGTATCGGTCGCCTCCCACGTCGACGCGATGGCCTTCGCCGAGGTGTTGGGCAACCGATTCGGTGAGGATCAGGCCGGCGCCGGGACGAGTCTGTACTTCTACGCGCGTGAGACCGTGGGCATCGCCCAGGTCATCAACGGACGTGTGCACACCCCGATCAGCGGGCCGGGTACCGTCGCGGGGCTTCCGGTGCAGTCCGAACTCCTCGGCGGCAGCGGTCGACTGGAGTCCACGGTCAGCGACGAGGCCGTCGTCAGCGCCGCCCGGAAACTGGGCATCCTGCCGCAGTCCGGGCCCAACTCCTCGATCGCCCGCCTGCGGCGGATGGCCCGCGAGGGTGACGATGGGCGCTCGGCCGGAGCCCGGGAGATTCTGGCCGAGCGGGCCCGGGTGCTTGGCAACGCGGTGGCGCTGGTGCGCGACATCCTCAATCCCGACGATCTGGTGGTGGGCGGGCAGGCCTTCACCGAATACCCCGAGGGCATGCAGTGCGTGCGCGCCGCGTTCGCCGAGTACTCGTTGCTGTCTGCGCGCGAGATCCGGATGACGACGTTCGGCAACCGGGTGCAGGAGGCCAGCGCGAGTGCGGTGTCGCTGAGCAGTCTGTACGCCGACCCGATCGTGGCCGAGCGACGGGCGCGGCACCGTCGCCGCTACGCCGGCGCTCCGCCGGCGTAGCTCGAGTGCCCCCGACAGGATTCGAACCTGTGACACCGGCTTTAGGAGAGCCGTGCTCTATCCCCTGAGCTACGGGGGCGGGGATCGGCTGGCAGCTTACCGCTGAGGCTCAGCGCGACGCGGAGTCGACGCCGTGGAGCGCCATGAGATAGCAGTGACCGCGGCGCGACGCGGACCGCGGATACCCTCGGCGGATCCAGGTGGCGAATCGCAACGGGGAGAATGCTGAGCAGATGTTCCGGCGCATGTGTCACCGCCTCTCATGATCTGCGCTCAGCGCAGAAGGCTCATCGCCTCGGCGAAGTACTCACCATGATAGTCCTGCACGATGAAATACGTCACTCCGTAACGCTCCCGCATGTCGCCCAGTTTGTCGGCGATGTCCTGCGGGGTACCGCACAGGACGCTGGGCATCGATAACAGTTGGGCATCGGTGGCATCCGGAGCGTAGGCGCGCGTCATGGTCAGGTCCGGTATCCCCGACGAATCAGTGGGCACCGCGGTGATCGCGAGGTTGAGTTCCAGCTCGGCGAAACGTTCGCCGGCGGCGGCGCGTAGAACCGCGATGCGTTCGGCCAGCGGGTCGTCGTGCTCCGAGCGCGCGGCAGTCGCACCGAGGCCGACGATGTCGGCATACCGCGCTGCCACCGAGAGAACCCGGTCGCCGTTGCCGGCGATCATCAGCGGCAGCGACGGTGCGTGGTCCTTGATGTAGGCGCTGGTGCGCGCGAGGTGGTCGACCCGTGCGCCGGCGCTGGGGTAGGGAATCCCCGCGGCCTCGAATTCCGCACGCACGTAACCGGTCCCCAGTCCCAGTTCGAGTCGCGCGCCGGAGAGGGTGTCGACGGCAAGTGCGTCACGCGCGAGCAGCGCCGGTGAGTAGAAGGCACTGTTGAGCACGTAGGTGCCGATCCGGATGGTGGGGGCCGCGTCGGCGGCGGCGACGAGTGCGGGAAAAGGCGCGGGCGCCCCGAGATGGTCGGGCAGGTGAATGACGTCGTAACCGAGTTCGGCGAAACGGCGCACTGTGGTGCGGAACCGCTCCGCGGACTTGATGACGCGCAGTCCGATACCGAAACGGAAGCCGTGGGTCACGTCAGATCAGCGGAAGCTCGGCGATGACCTGCCCGGTCGGCGTCGTCGAACCGCTGCCCGGCTCAACGGTGAACCTCAGTGTGGTGGAGTTGCCCAAGTCGGCCAGAACCGCGGTCGTGGACGGGGCCACCGCCGCGGCGTCCATGGTGCCCGCCGACGTCGC
>VEQY01000032.1 GCA_018882965.1 Mycobacterium sp.
GCCCCCGTAGCGTCGGGCGGCCCGGGCGGCACAGGTGGGCTGGGGCCAGCTTCGGGCGGGGCTTGGGCGGGCGGCTCCGGTATCGGCGCGCCCGGCGACAACGGTGGCGGCGGCGGGGCGGGCTCAAATCAAGCCACCCAAAATGGAAGTAATGGCGAAGACGCTGACAATCTCACCGGTAATGGCGGCGGAGGGGGAGGCGGCGGAGGCTGGCAGGGCGGCTCGGGTGGTCAGGCGGGTCAGTCCGGATACTTCGGGACCGCTGGCGCAGGTGGTGGTGGTGGTGGTGGATCGTCGTACGCCAACCCGTTGTTCACCGCCAACGTATCCGTTGTGCCGGGTCAGGCGATGAACAGCGTTGTCGCAATCTCATGGGTCCAAATTCTCACCACCCGTTTGACCTCCATGAGAGCCGGACAGCCAACAAACCAGCAACTCAGCGCGATTTACGAGGAGTCCCAGCAGGACCCGCCGACGTGGCAAGTCACCGGTGGCCTCTACGGATCTCTGCCGGCCGGTCTCGCCCTGAGTCCGACCGGTCAACTCACCGGATCACCACAACGATCTGGCCGTTACTCGTTCCAGGTGACGGTGACCTCGTCCAACGGATTCGCAACTTCGGTCGTGACCTACTCCGGAACCGTGTGCGGTAGAAGGTGCGGCAGTCGCCGCTAGTCGCATCGGCTGCAATCGACGGCGTTGTGCTCAGAGCCCCCTGTCAGGATTGAACTGACGACCTTTCGCTTACAAGGCGAGTGCTCTACCACTGAGCTAAGGAGGCGCACGGGGCCGAGCCACCGGCCACGATCGGAACCGGCCCCGCGACAGCCTATCCGGTCAGTCCTCGTCGTCGCGGAACGGCCACAGTCGGCGGCCCGGCAGCGGGATGCGCTCGGCGATGGTGGCAAGCGGGTTGACCAGCGTGCTCAGCGTGACCACCGCCTCGCGCAGCAGCTCGATGGTCGGGCCGAGTGCTTCGAGTCCGGGCGTGAGCCGGTTGAGGGTGTCGGCGACGTCGGCCAACTGCTCGAGGGGACCGTTGCGTGCGGTGAGCTTGTCGATCGGCCCGTCTTCGGCCAGCAGCCGGTCGGCCAGTCCGTCCTCGGCGAGAACACGCTCGAGCAGCCCGTCCTCGGCCAGGAGCTGGTCGACCAGCCCCCCGGGCGCCAGGGCGCGATCCAGTCCGCCCCCCTCGGCGGTCAGTCGGTCGAGCACCCCGTCGGGCGCGGTCAGTCGCTCGACCAGCCCGCCGGGCTGCAGCAGGCGGTCCAGCGGGCCGTCCTGTGCGAGGGCGCGACCCAGCGGTGCGTCGTCGTCGAGAAGCTGCGTCAGCTTGGTGGCGCGCTCCAGGGTGTCCTCCAGGCCGAGCAGGTGGGCCACCGAGTCGCGGGCCGAGGGGACCTCTCCGTCACGGACGGTGCGCTTGGCCAAGTCGACCGCGGTCTCGGCCACGTCCAGGCCCGCGTTCGCGGCGGCCAGGCCGATCCGCACCGGCGCGACTGCGAGGTCCACCAGCACCTTGCCCAGATCCATCCGGCAAGTGTAGGACCGGGGTTCGGGTTCCCGGGTCAGTCCAGCGCGCCGAGCGCCGCCACGATCTTGGCCTGCGCCTCGTCCAGCGACTCCGGAGTCGGGTTGCGGTCGACGTGGGCGAAGCCGAAGTCGGTGAGGTTGTAGGCCGGGAACACGTGCACGTGCAGGTGCGGCACCTCCAGGCCGGCGATGATCATCCCCGCGCGTTCGGCGCCGAAGGCCGCGCACACCGCCCTGCCGATGCGCTGGGCGACGGCCATGACCGAGTTGAACAGCGCCGGGTCGACGCTCTGCCAGTTGTCCACCTCGGCGCGGGGCACGACCAGGGTGTGCCCCGGGGTCATCGGCTCGATGGTCAGGAAGGCCACCACGCCGTCGTCCCCGCGATCGTCCTCGTAGACGAACCGGCCCGGCAGTTCGCGGTTGATGATCCTGGTGAAGATCGACGGCACGGGCGTCACTGCGCCCCGGGGTCGTCCCCGGTGGGCACCTGCCCGAAGGTCATGGCCGCCAGGTGCCAGTAGCCGCGGATGTTGGTGATCAGGCCGTCGTCGTCGACGCGATAGCAGAACACACCACGCACCCGGCTGGTGAAGCCGCCCTCGAACAGGCTGCTGAGCACCAGGATGTGGGCCACCTCGTTGGGTGAGCTGGATGGGAAGGTCTCCTCGCAGGTGACCGTGAGGGTGTTGGCGGCGATGTTGGTGTCGTAGAACGCGGAGACCGCGTCGCGCCCCCGGATGCCCAGACCGTCGGGGTTGGTGATGGATTCGCCGATCGGGTCCTCGATGACCACATCGGGTGCCATCAGCGCCAGCCAGCCGGCCTTGTCGTGGCTCTGCACACACCGCCACGACTCCTGCGATGCGGCCATCGCGGGGGTGAGTTCGGTCTGCGTCATCGATCCTCGTCGGTGTACCGGATGACGCCGCGGATGTTGCGGCCCTCCAGCATGTCCTGGTAGCCCTCGTTGATCTGGTCGAGACGGTACTGGCGGGTGATCATGTCGTCGAGGTTGAGCTTGCCCGCCTTGTACATGCTCAGCAGCTGCGGAATGTCGTGGTAGGGGTTGCCGCCGCCGAAAATGGTGCCCTGCAGGTTCTTCTGCATCAGGGTCAGCATCGCGAGGTTCAGGGTGACGTTGGCGTCGACCATGCTGCCGATCGCGGTCACGACGCAGGTGCCGGATTTCGCGGTGATCATCATGTAGTTCTCGACATCGGCGCCGTGGAGTTCGCCCACGGTCACGATCACTTTCTTGGCCATGAAGCCGGCGGTGGCTTCGGCGATGCCCATCAGCGCGGCGTTGATGTCCTCGTAGACGTGCGTAGCGCCGAACTTCAGCGCCTGGTCGCGCTTCCACTCCACCGGGTCGATGACGAAGACGTTGCGCGCGCCGGAGAGCACCGCGGCCTGCAGGGCGGCCATGCCGACGCCACCGACACCGACGATCGCGACGTCCTCGCCGGGTTTGATCTGGGCGGTGTGGGTGGCCGACCCGTAGCCGGTGGTCACCCCGCAACCCACCAGGCAGGCGACCTCGAAGGGGATCGACGGGTCGATTTTCACCACCGAGGTCTCGTGCACGACCATGTAGGGCGAGAACGTGCCCAGCAGCGTCATCGGGAACACCGGCTGGCCCTTGGCGTGGATGCGGTGGGTGTTGTCGGAGATCGCCAGCCCGCCGAGCAGCCCGGCCCCCAGGTCGCAGAGGTTGCGCAACCCGGCCTGACACGACGGACATTTGCCGCACGACGGGATGAACGACATCACCACGTGGTCGCCCGGCGCAACGCTCTCGACGCCCTCGCCGACCTCCGTCACGATGCCGGCGCCCTCGTGGCCGCCGAGCACCGGGAAGCCCAGCATCGGGATCCCGCCGGTGACCAGATGATGGTCGGAGTGGCACATGCCCGAGGCCTCCATCTGGACCTTCACCTCGTTGGGCGCCGGGTCACCGATCTCGATCTCCTCGATCGACCACGGCTGATTGAACTCCCAGATGAGCGCACCCTTTGTCTTCATCGCGAACCTTCCGCTCAGATGGTGTTGTGGCCGACGAGCCGATCCTAGGGCCAAGCCGGGGCAGCGTCACCAGATCGGGACCGGTGCCTGGCCGATCGGGTAGTAGCCGGGCAGCTTCTCGCCGGCCAGGCTGCGTTCGATGCGCCGCTGCATGCCCTGCGAGAGTTTGCCGGCCTTCATCAGCTGCAGGTAGAGCTTCTGGACGTGGCCGAAGTCGAAGAAGTCGCGCTGCCACTCGATCAGGGCCCTGTCGTCGGGGCCCGGGGTGAGCCGGAACCAGCTGCCGCCGATGCCGTAGATCTCCGCCTGATTGCCGTCGGCATCGGTGGCGACCTGTTTCCAGAATCCGACCACTTCGCCGATCTTCTCGTCGATGAGCACCTTCTGGTAGGGGTAGGTCCACCCCTGAAGGCCGGCCATCTCCAGGCCGAGCGCGATCTCCCGGATCTCGTCGCGGCCCACGCACATCACGTCCTCCTTCGGCCCGATGTTCCAGCCGTAGGTGGCGTCGGCGGTGTAGAAGTCGGCCAGCGGCGTCCAGTCGCCGGCGCGCTCGGCTTCGCGGTTCGTCGCCAGCCAGCGCTCGACGAACTCCTCCAGCTTGTCGCGGGACACTGCGGCCATCTAGCCCTCCTCGGAAATCTCGGTGATGAACAGCGCGCGGGTCGGGCACGCCTCGACGGCCCGTTCGATGTCGGAGCGGGCGGAGTCCGGTGGTTCGGCGTCGAGGATCTCCACGATGCCGCGCTTGGGCACCCGGAAGAACTCCGGTGCCTCCAGCTCGCACATGGCGTGGCCCTGACAGAGATCGGCCTCGACGTCGACGCGGTAGCTGCCCACCCGAACTCCTAACGGTTGCGCCGGCGGTAACGCACCCGCGCCGGCCGGGAGAGTTGGACCACCATCTTGGAGTGGTCGTTGCGGTAGCTGTCGGCAGGCTGGGCCAGCGTGAACTCGTATTCGCGCAGCAAGACCGAGAAGATCGCCTTGATCTGCATGACGGCGAATGCCGCCCCGACGCAACGGTGCCGGCCCGCGCCGAAGGGTATCCAGGTCCAGCGGTGGACCACGTCCTCCTCGCGGGGCTTCTCATACCGCTGCGGCCGGAAGGAATCCGGATCGGGAAAGTCTTCCGGGATCCGGTTCGAGATCGCCGGAGAGGTGGCGACGAAGTCGCCCTTGTGAATCGGGTATCCCTGCACCTCGAATTCGCCCTGGGCGACCCGCATCAGGATGATCAGCGGCGGATGCAGCCGCAGTGTCTCCTTGAGCACGTTCTCCAGTTTCGGGATCTGTCGTAGCGCGTGGAAGCTCGCCTCCTGGCCGTCGGCGAAGAGTTCATCGAGCTCCGTGATCACCTCGGCGTAGATGTCAGGGTGGCGCAGAAGCTCGATCAGCGTCCACGACGACGTCCCCGAGCTGGTGTGGTGGCCGGCGAACATCAGCGAGATGAACATGCCGGTGATCTCGTCGGCGGAGAAGCGTGGTGCGCCCACCTCGTCGGTGATCGAGACGAGGACATCGAGCATGTCGCGGTCGCGCTTGTCGGCGGGCGGGTTGGCGATCCGCTGCTCCATGATCTCTTCGACGAGGCCGACCAGGGCCTGGCGGGCTTCGTCGCGGACGCGGAAGCTCTCGATCGGCAGGTACGGGTCGACGTAACACAGTGGGTCGGTGCCGCGTTCGAGCAGGTGGTAATAGTCGGCGAAGCGCGAGTCGAGCTGGTCACGGAACTTTCGTCCGATCAGGCAGGCCGACGAGGTGTAGATGGTCAACTCGGCGAAGAAGTCGAGCAGGTCGATCTCGCCGTGCTCGCCCCAGTCGGCGATCATCCGCCGCACTTCGCCTTCGATGGTGGCGGCGTGGCTCTTCATGTGGTCGCCGCGCAGGGCGGAGTTGTGCAGCATTTCCTTGCGCCGCTCGGGGCTGGCGTCGAACACCACACCTTTGCCGAAGATCGGTGTCATGAACGGGTAGGCCGCGGCTTGATCGAGATCCTCGTCGGCGGCGCGGAAGAAGAACTCGTTCGCCTCCTCGCCGGTCAGCAGGATGACCTTCTTGGAGGCCAGTTGGAAGAAGCCGACATCGCCGCACTCGGCGCGCACCCGCGCCATCAGACCGATCGGATCGGTGCTGAACTCCTCGAGGTGACCGTGTTCGTCCTGCCCGCCGGAGACACGCCGAACCTGCTTGCCGGCGCTCATGATTCCTCGGGGTAGCGCAGGTGCTGACGGTCCCCGGGCGCGTCGGGCAGCGGCGCCTCGGGCTGGATCTCCATCGAGACGACATATCCGCCGCGGGGTGTCTCGGCGATGAAGGCGATCGCCCGAGCCAGGTCGGCCGCGCGCAGGAAGTAGTTGTGCCGGGCCAGTCCCCAGTTCGACCAGTCCTGCAGGGCCGAGGCGATCGACTCGGGCGGGAGGTTCCAGCCCATCTCGGTCAACGTCGGCCCGGGATGCACGATCGACGCCCGCACCCCGGTGCCCTCCAGCTCCATCTGCAGGTTGGTGACCATCGCCGTCAACCCGGCCTTCGCCGCGCCGTAGCCGCCCATGTGCGGTCGGGCGCGCAGCGCCACATCGGAGCCCACGAAGATGACGTCGCCTCGCTGCCGCTTGACCATTCCCGGGAGTACCGCGGTGGCCAGACGGTTCGCCCCGACGAGGTGGACGCGGATTTGCGCCTCGAAGTCCTCGGTCGCGGTCTCGTGCAGCCGGCCGAAGAAGGTGTCACCCGCGCCGGCGACGAGCACCTCGACCGCACCGAGTTCCGCGGTGGCACGGGCGACGAATTCCCGGACCGACTCGGGATCGGTGACATCGAGGGCCAGTGCCACTGCTTCACCGCCCTCGGCGCGGATCTGCCCGGCGAGCTCAGCGCACTTCTCGACCCGACGGGCGCCCAACGCCACGGGGAACCCGCGAGAAGCCAGTTCGGTTGCGGTGGCCGCACCGATACCCGACGACGCGCCGGCGATGAACGCGGGCCGTCGTGTCGGGTGGGGTTCGAATCGCACCGTCAGCCCCGTTGCGGCGCAGGCTGGACCGTGATGGGCAGTGCGGCGAAGCCACGCACATTGCTGGAGTGCACGCGCACGGCGTTGGCCTCGTCCACCGCGTAGTCGCGGATGCGGGTGAAGAGCTCCGTCAGGGCGACACGGGCCTCCATGCGGGCCAGGTGGGCGCCGAGGCAGAAATGCACGCCGCTGCCGAAGCTCAGCAGCTTGGAACCGATGTCGCGACCGATGCGGAACTCATCTGGCTTGTCGAACACCCGCTCGTCGCGGTTGGCTGAGCCGGGCACCAGGAGCAGCGTGTCGGCCTCGCGCAGCGTCACCCCGTGGAACTCGACGTCCTCGGTCACGGTCCGGGCCAGGATCTGCGTCGAGTTGTCATAGCGCAGCGTCTCCTCCACCCACAGCGGCACTCGGGAGAGATCGGCGTAGACGCCCGTCAGCTGGTCGGGGTTACGGGCACCCCAGAACATCGCATTGCCCAGGAGTTTGGTCGTGGTCTCGTTGCCGGCCACCACCATCAGGAACAGGAACGCCATGATTTCCTCGTCGACCAGGCGGTCGCCGTCGATCTCGGCCTCCAGTAGCGCGCTCGTCAGGTCGTCGGTGGGCCGGCTCCGGCGCTGGGCGACCATGTCGGCGTAGTAGACCAGCAGGTCCATCGCCGCGATCAACGCCGACTCCGGCACGTCGGATACGCCGTCCTGGCGGTGCATGACACCGTCGGCGAGGGCACGCAGGTGCTCACGATCGGGCTCGGGCACGCCGACCAGTTCGGAGATGACGTCCATCGGCAGTTTGCCGGCGAAGTCGGCGATGAAGTCGAAGCTTCCCCCGTCGGCGCCCTGCAGTGCGGCATCGAGACGCATCCGGGTCAGGACCTCGACGCGGGCCTCCAGTTCGCGGATGCGCCTCGGGGTGAACCCCTTGGACACCAGCGTGCGAAGCCGCAGATGGTCCGGATCATCCATGGCCAGAAAGGACATGGTTCGGTGTGCTTCGGTGTTCCGGGAAATCGGATCAAGGGACACGCCGAGCTTGTTGGAGAACGCGGTGCTGTTGCGGAATCCTTTGTGCACGTCGGCATGGCGGGTCAGTGCCCAGAAGTTCAGCTTGTCGTTGCGATAGAGCGGCGCCTCGTCGCGCAGCCTCTTGTAATAGGGGTAGGGGTCCTCGTGGAATGCGTAGTCGTAGGGGTCGAGCACGAGATCGACGGTTTCGGCGGTCATGCGTCCTCGCCCAGGATCAGGCCTACCAGGTAGCCCAGCCGGTCGGCGATCTGGCGGTAGCCGAACACCCCGCTGCCCGCGTGGACGAGGGCGCCGAAGTAACTCATCTCCAGTGCGGCAACCGTTTTCGGGTCCGCGTCGGGACCCAGCGCTGACTTGATGCGCCGGTGGGTCTCGGTGCCGATGCGGTCTCGAATGTCGCGGACGGCCGGGTCGGTGCTGAGCAGGGCGGTCGTGCACGCCGCCGCTACGACCGGCTCGTCAGCAACCACCAGGGCGAGCCGGTTCAGGGTCCGCTCGACTCGAGTCCGCCGGGTCTCGTTGACGTCGGTGAAGAACGGCACCTGCTGCACGAGGTCGAGGTACACCTCGGCGATGAGATGGTTCTTCGAGGAGAAGTAGGTGTAGGCGGTCGCCGGGGCGACCTTCGCGCGCGCTGCGACGGCCCGCACGGTCAGATCGGCATAGGACGAGCCGCGCAGCACGTCCATTCCGGCACGCACGAGTTTGCGGAATGTCTCCTCCTGCCGGGGCCGCCGCGCCGCCGCGACCGCCACATCACTGGACACATGTCCACCGTAGTCGCGGGGTCCGTCGCCATGCAAGAAGTTCCGGCGAAACACCTGATCAGTGCTGGATTACTGACCCCGGGGTCTTGCCTGCCGGGGTGCGTGCGGACTAGGGTCGAGCCGAAAGTCTCAGACAGGTGTCCACCCAACCCAGGCGGGAGCCGATGGCGATAGCGGTCGATCGCACCAGTGCTCTGTTCATCGACGGTGCGTTCAGGCCCGGGGGATCCGGGCTCTATCCGACGATCAACCCGGCGACCGAGGAGGTACTCGGTACCGCCGCGGCGGCGGATGCCGGAGACATGCGCCGGGCCATCGACGCCGCGCGGCGCGCCTTCGACACCACCGCGTGGGCGACCGACACCGAGTTGCGGGTCCGGTGTATCCGGCAGTTGCAGCAGGCCCTCCGCGATCACATCGAGGACGTGCGCGAGATCACCATCGCCGACGCCGGTGCGCCGCGGATGCTGACGGCGGCCGCGCAACTGGAGGGCCCGGTGGCCGATCTGACGTTCGCGGCCGACACGGCGCAGCACTACCCGTGGCGGACCGATCTTGGCGTGGCCAGCCCGATGGGGATCGCCACGTCGCGAACCATCGTCCGGGAACCCATCGGCGTGGTGGGCGCCATCACCCCGTGGAACTTCCCGCACCAGATCAACCTCGCCAAGATCGGCCCGGCCTTGGCTGCCGGCAACACCGTCGTACTCAAAGCCGCCCCCGACACCCCTTGGTGTGCAGCCGTTCTCGGCGAGATCGCCGCCGCGCACACCGACATCCCCCCGGGAGTCCTCAACATCATCACCGGCGACGATCACGGCCTCGGAGCGATGCTGGCCGCCGATCCGGCGGTCGACATGATCTCGTTCACCGGATCGACGGCGACCGGACGCGCAGTCATGGCATCCGGCGCCGAGACGGTCAAGCGGGTGTTCCTCGAACTGGGCGGCAAGTCGGCTTTTGTCGTCCTCGATGACGCCGAGTTGGTCGGCGCCTGTTCGGTCGCGGCGTTCACCGCGTCGGTGCACGCCGGTCAGGGCTGCGCGATCACCACCCGCCTGGTCGTGCCCCGCCAGCGTTACGACGAGGCGGTGGCCGCCGCTGCGGCCACGATGTCGGGGATCAAACCCGGTGACCCCAACGATCCGGGCACCCTGTGCGGTCCACTCATCTCCGCCCGCCAGCGCGACCGGGTGCAGTCCTACCTCGACCTCGCGATCGCGGAGGGCGGCCGCTTCGCCTGCGGGGGCGGCCGGCCGGCTGATCGGGACCGCGGGTTCTTCATCGAACCCACCGTCGTGGCGGGGCTGGACAACGACGCCCGCGTGGCGCGCGAGGAGATCTTCGGCCCGGTGCTCACCGTGCTGGCGCACGACGGCGACGACGACGCGGTCCGCATCGCCAACGACTCGCCCTACGGCCTGTCGGGCACGGTCTACAGCGCCGACCCGCACCGGGCCCGGGCGGTGGCGGACCGGTTGCGCGTCGGCACCGTCAACGTCAACGGCGGGGTGTGGTACTCCGCCGACGTGCCGTTCGGTGGCTACAAGCAGTCCGGTGTCGGCCGGGAGATGGGTGTGGCCGGGTTCGAGGAGTACCTCGAACTCAAGGTCATCGCGACCGCGGTCTGAGGGAGGGTCATGACTGTCGAGGGCTTCGAGGACAGGGTCGCCATCGTCACCGGGGCGGGTGGCGGTATCGGGCAGGCCTACGCCGAGGCTCTGGCGCGCGCCGGTGCGGCGGTGGTCGTCGCCGATATCGACACCGAGGGCGCCGACCGCGTCGCGGCGGCGATCGTCGCCGACGGCGGGACGGCGATCGCGGTGCCGGTCGACGTGTCCGAGCCGGAGTCTGCGCAGTCGATGGCAGCCCGGGCTGTCGCGGAATTCGGCGGTATCGACTACCTGGTCAACAATGCCGCCATCTTCGGCGGGATGAAGCTCGACATGCTGCTCACCGTCGACTGGAGCTACTACCGCAGGTTCATGAGCGTCAACCTCGACGGAGCCCTGGTCTGCACCCGGGCGGTGTACAAGGCGATGGCGGAGCGCGGCGGGGGAGCGATCGTCAACCAATCCTCCACCGCGGCCTGGTTGTACGCGAACTACTACGGGCTGGCCAAAGCCGGCGTCAACAGCCTGACCCAGCAGTTGTCGCGGGAACTCGGCTGGCAGAACATCCGCATCAATGCGATCGCCCCCGGCCCGATCGACACCGAGGCCAATCGGACCACCACGCCCAAGGCCATGGTGGACGACATCGTCAAACGCATCCCGCTGAGCCGGATGGGCCAACCGGAGGACCTGGTCGGAATGTGCCTGTTCCTGCTCTCCGACGCGGCGCGCTGGATCACCGGGCAGATCTTCACCGTCGACGGCGGGCAGATCATCCGATGAGCGACTCCGCACCGCGGCTCGGCTACGTCGGTCTGGGCAGCATGGGTGCCCCGATGGCGATGCGACTGACCGGCTGGCCGGGCGGGCTGGTGGTGTTCGACGTGCGGGACGAGGCGATGGAGCCGTTCGACACCGCGGGGGCGACCGCGGCCGGCGCGCTCGCCGAAGTCGCGACGGCGGACGTCATCAGCGTCACCGTCCTGGACGACGAGCAGGTGCGCGAGGTCGTCGGCGAACTGGCCCGCCACGCCGCGCCGGACACGGTCATCGCCGTCCACTCGACCATCAGTGACACCACCGCCGTCGATCTGGCCGACCGTTATGCGTCCAATGCCATCCACGTCGTCGACGCCCCCGTCAGCGGCGGTGCGGGGGCGGCGGCGAAGGGTGAGCTGGCCACCATGGTCGGGGCGGGCCGTGGGATCTACGAACGCATCAAACCGGTCTTCACCCGGTGGGCCTCACTGGTGATCCATGCCGGTGAGCCGGGGGCCGGGACGCGGATGAAACTGGCGCGCAACATGCTGACCTTCAGCTCCTTCGCCGCAGTGTGCGAGTCGATGAGACTGGCCGAAGCGGCGGGTCTTGACCTTCAAGCATTGGGCCGGGTGGTGCGGCACAGCGACGCCCTCACCGGTGGTCCGGGCGCGATCATGGTGCGAGACAACACGCACGAACTCGAGCCCGGGCACTGGTTGTATGACGCCTTCACCCACACCCGCGGGCTGGGTGAGAAAGATCTGCGATTGGCTCTGGCGCTGGGCGACGCACTCGGCGTCGAGTTGCCGCTCGCCCAAGTCGCATTGCGCGACCTGGCGGCCGGGCTCGGCGTTCCGCACCATCCGACGAAGGAGTGAGAAGTGGACGAACGGCGCCGCAAAGGCCTGGCGAAGATGAACGAGGTCTACGCGTGGGACATGCCGGACATGCCCGGCGACTTCTTCGCGCTGACCGTCGATCACCTGTTCGCCGATATCTGGAGCCGCCCCGGACTGTCGATGCGCGACAAACGGATCATGACCCTCTCGGTGGTGACCGCGCTTGGTCTACCGGATCTCGCCGAGATCCAGGTGAACGCGGCGCTGCACAACCGGGAGATGACCGAATCGGACCTGCGGGAGATGGCGGTGTTCATCACCCACTACGTCGGCTTCCCGCTCGGGTCGACGTTCAACGGGGTGGTCGAGAAAGTCATCGCCCGGCGCGACAAGGCCAAAGCCACCGGGAAAACCGATCAGTGAGCCGCGCGCTACCAGCCCACCACGGACTGGTAGGCCGCCGCACCGACGGCGAAGGTCAGGGCGCACAGCGCGAACGTCCCCGCCGCGATCGGCCACGCCTTCCGGCGGTGGTTGAGTCGGACGACGGTGATCACCCCGCCGGTGAGGCCGATCAATGCGGCTATCGCCAACGTCGTCGTCACCGTGCTGAAAGCGTCATCGGCGCTGCAACTCTCCGGTGGGCAGTAGTCGAGGAAGGCAATCGTGACGAGGCCGACGACGGCGGCTGCGGCACCGAGCAGGACCGTGAGCACCAACACGGTGACCGAGAGGGTGATGTCCCTCCTCGATCGGGGAGTCTCCGGAGTCGGTTGGGCCACGGCAGCGGATGCTACCGACGCTGCGGCGGCGAGCATTAGGGTGTGAGCCTGTGCGCGTTCTCGTCATCGGGTCAGGTGCCCGCGAACACGCCCTCCTGCTCGCCCTGCGCAAGGACCCCGCGGTCGAACAGCTGGCCATCGCGCCGGGCAACGCCGGCACCGCCCGGATCGCCGAGCAGTACGACGTCGACATCACCTCCGCGGAGGATGTGACCGCGCTGGCCAAACAGTTCCGCGCCGATCTGGTGGTGATCGGCCCGGAGATGCCCCTGGTGCTCGGCGTCGCCGACGCGGTGCGCGCGGAAGGCATCGCGTGCTTCGGCCCCTCGCGGGATGCGGCGCGCATCGAGGGCTCCAAGGCCTTCGCCAAAGACGTGATGGCGGCGGCCAGAGTCCGTACGGCGTCCAGCGAGACCGTCGACAACCCCGCAAAGCTGGACGCGGCGCTCGATCGATTCGGTCCGGTCGCGGGCCAGGAGGCCTGGGTGGTCAAGGACGACGGTCTGGCCGCCGGCAAGGGCGTGGTCGTCACCGATGATCGTCACGCCGCTCGGGCCCATGCCGCGGCCCTGCTGGAGTCCGGACACCCGGTGCTGCTGGAGTCCTTTCTGAGCGGACCGGAGGTGTCGCTGTTCTGTCTGGTGGACGGCGCCACAGTCGTACCGCTGTTGCCGGCGCAGGATTTCAAGCGGGTGGCCGACGGGGATCTGGGTCCCAACACCGGGGGGATGGGTGCGTACGCGCCGCTGCCGTGGTTGTCCGACTCGGTGACCGCCGCGATCGTTCACGAGGTGGTGGAACCCGTGGCGGCGGAACTGCTCGCCCGCGGGTGTCCGTTCTCGGGTCTGCTCTACGCGGGTCTGGCGATCACTCCCGACGGGCCCGCGGTGGTCGAGTTCAACTGCCGGTTCGGTGATCCCGAGACGCAGGCGGTGCTGGCGTTGCTGGAGTCCCCGCTGGGACAGCTGCTCTACGCGACCGCCACCGGGACCTTGGCCGACGCGCCTGCTCCGCGGTGGCGCAGCGGCTGCGCGGTGACGGTCGTCTTGGCCGCGGAGAACTACCCCGGCCGTCCGCGCCTAGGTGATGTGATCACCGGGGCAGATGCGGCGGGTGTTCTGCATGCCGGCACCACCCGACGCGAGGACGGGTCCATCGTCTCTTCCGGCGGCCGGGTGCTCTCGATTGTCGGGACGGGTTCTGACCTGGCCGGCGCCCGTGCGGAGGCCTACCGGACCATGTCCTCGATTCAGCTGTCCGGCAGCCACTTCCGTGCCGATATCGCCCAGGCGGCAGCCGAGGGCAGGATCGGTTTGTGAGCGGGCTCAATCGGCGGGCGGCTTTCCGGTCCGAGCGGGCTGATCTGCTGGCGTTCTGTGCTTCACTCGGTCCGGCGGACTGGCGGATGGACAGTCGCGCCGCGGGCTGGAGCATCCAGGACTGCGTCGCCCATCTCGCGTCGGGGTGCCACGCACTGTTCGGGACGGGCCTGGTGAAGGTCATGCGCAGCCGCCATATCGAGCAATTCAACGACGACCAGGTGGAGCTGCGTCGCGATCGGCTACCCGCGGAGGTGCTCGGCGAATACCGGCGATGGAGCCGGCTGCTGATCGTCCTGCTGCCGGGGTTTTCCCGCGGCCCGATGGCTCGCGTCGAAGTCCGGCTGGCCGAACTGGGGCGCTTTCCGGCCCGGCTGGTGCCCAGTGCGGCGGTGTTCGACCACCACACCCATCTGCGCCACGACATGGCCCCCGCGCTCGGCAGGCCCGCGCCGGGCACCGACGCCAACCGGATGGCCGTGACCCTGGAGTGGATGATGGCGGTGTTGTCCAACCAGCTGCGGGCCGCTCGGCCGGCGTGGCTGGATCGCCCGCTGTCGATCACGCTCGACGGTCCCGGCGGCGGAACCTGGCTGATCGAACCGACCGGAGCGATCAGTGCCGGGCGTGGCGGACCGGCCGCCGCCCGCATCGGCGCGGTGGCGCTGGAATTTCCGGAGTGGGCGACCCGGCGCGCCGGGTGGCGCGAGCGCAAGGTCTGTGTCGCCGGTGACGCGGACTACGGCGAGCGTTTCCTCGACGTGGTCAACATCGTCTGAGCCGTCTGAGCGGTCTGGGCCGTCTGGACGTCAGGCCGTGAGCAGCGGAGCGACCCAAGCCAGCTCGGCGGGCAGCTGGGCGCTCCAGAAGCCCGCGTCGTGGCCGCCCGGCGCGAACCCGCCCGCCGGCGGGCTGGGCAGCTGCGCGATGAACTCCCGAGTGGCCGCGGCGAACGGGTCGGCGTCCCCGCAGTCGATCCGGATCGGAATCGACCCCAGCGCCGGCAGGCCGAACACGCTGTTGGCGGCGAAGTCCGCCGCCCCGTCGAAAGCACCCGGCGCGGCCGCACCCGGTGACAGCCACAGCGCCGGACTCACCGCACAGATCGCGGCGGTGCGGGCCGCACCGAGCCGGCCGCCGAGTAGCAGCGCGCCGTAGCCCCCCATCGACCAGCCCAGAAAGCCGACCCGGGAGGTGTCCAGACCCTGTCCGGTCAGCAGCGGGATGAGCTCACCGAGCACCATCGCACCGGAGTCCTCTCCGGAGGATCGCCGGTGCCAGTAACCCCCGCCGCCGTCGACGGCCACCACCGCGAACGGCGGCAGGCCGGCCGCGACCGCCTGGGCCAAGCCCTGCTCGACGCCGCCGGCCATGACCGTCGCGGCATCGCTGCCCTTGCCGTGGAGGGCGATCAGCGGTCGCAGCGGCGCGCTCTGGCCGGGTGGGCGGGCGATCGCCCACGAGGTGGGGATTCCGCCACGGGCTGCCGAGGTGAAGGTTCCGGTCGTCATCGTCGGCGCCGCGGTCGGGTCGGCCGCGGCGCGCGGACTCCGCCATCCGGGCAGCACGCCGAGGCCGGCCGCGCCGGCGGCAAGCCGCAGCATCGCGCGGCGGCTGATCGTCGGCATTGGCTCATCTTGCCAACTCGCCTAAAGCCGGGTTGCGGGCTGGAGGTTGCTGGCAGCATGACAGCGGTGACAGCCGCGGTGACCCCCAAAGGAGAGCGTCGCCGGTACGCGCTGGTGAGCGCGGCAGCCGAACTGCTGTCCGAAGGCGGATTCGAGGCGGTACATCATCGCGCGGTTGCGCGTCGTGCCGGGTTACCACTGGCGTCGACGACCTATTACTTCGCCTCGCTGGACGAACTGGTCGGCAAAGCCGTCGAGTACATCGGCACCGCGGAAGCCGCGCAGTTGCGCGCCCAGGTTCAGGCGCTGCCGCGACGGCGCCGTGGCACCGACGCCGCCGTCGATCTGCTTGTCGAACTTCTCGCCGGAGAACCGACCAGTGAGCAATTGATCTCGCGCTACGAGCGCTACATCGCGTGTGCGCGTCATCCGGCCCTGCGCGCCATCGAACGCCGACTGCTTCAGCAGCGCATCGATGCCGTCGTCGAAGCGATGGCACGCTCCGGCCGCAGCGCGCGGGTGGACATGATGACGGCGTTGGTATGCGCGGTCGACGGCGCGGTGGTATCGGCGATCGTGGAAGACCGCAGCGGACCCCGCGAGACCGTCCGTGCGACGCTGGTCGGTGTGATCGACGTGTTGGCACCGATCGACGAGCGGATGTGATGGTGGATCTGAGGGGCGTCGCCCGACCGGTCACCGACCTGATCGACGGAGCCATGGATCGCGCGCTGGTGCTCGGCTACACCAGGATCGGCTCGGGGCTCCGCCGGCGCTGGTGGCCGGCTGACCCGGCGCCGGATTGCATGGTCGGAAAGAGAGTGCTGGTCACCGGGGCGACCGCAGGTATCGGCTTAGCGATGGCGCGGGCGTTCGCCGAGCTCGGGGCGACGGTGCACCTGCTGGGCCGCGATCCTGAGAAGGTTCGCCGTCGGGTGGCCGAGATCCGTGCCGAGGTGCCCGGGTCCGACGTGGTGGGGGAGGTGTGCGACGTCTCCGATCTGGACGCGGTGACGACGTGGGCCGCCGACTTCTCCAACCGGGTGCCCGCGCTCGAGGGGCTGGTGCACAACGCCGGGCTGATGCCCAAGCAACGTCTGGTCACCCCGCAGGGTCACGAACTGCAGTTGGCAACCCACGTCCTGGGCCCGCACCTGATGACCGAGAAGCTGCTTCCGCTATTGCGGGCGGCTCGCGGCGCATCGGTGGTGTTCGTCTCCTCCGGCGGGATGTACAGCACACCGCTGGTGGTCGGCGACCTCGAATACCGCCGCGACTACAACGGGGTGCGGGCCTACGCGCGCACCAAACGGATGCAGGTGGTCCTCGCCGACGCGTGGGCACGGCGGCTGGCCGGCACCGACGTCCGGGTCGAGAGCATGCACCCGGGCTGGGTGGACACCCCCGGCGTGGCCGAATACCTGCCCCGCTTTCGGGTCATCACCCGGCCGCTGCTGCGGGATCTGGCCGACGGGGCCGACACGGTGGTGTGGTTGGTCGCCACCCGCCCGCCGTCCAGGCCCGGACACTTCTGGCACGACCGCGCGCAGCGCCCCACCACTTTCGGCTGGCAGCGCCACGAGAACCAGGCCACCGTGCGCCGGTTCCTGGAAGCGGTCAGTGAACTCAGCGCGACGCCCAACCGCTGGGTCTAGTCACCGGATGGCGTCGGGGTGACGATGCACCCTGTCTGCGCGTCCCCGTAGACCGTCACATCAGCGGGCCGCTCGACGAAGAACCGCGCGATGTATGCGCACAGCACCGCATCCACCGGATCCTCGGCTCGGCGCAGATCCGACTTGCGGGTCGCCGAACCCACCGCGTCGCGAAGCTCGGCCCAGTCCCCGGCTCCGACGTCGAGGTCCGGGGTGGCCGCGGCCAGGCTTTCGATCAGGCTCATCAGCCGCGTCAACTCCGATCGCAACAGCGCGAAGTCCCGGCCCGCTTTCTGTTTGTACTTCAGGGTCTTGGGCAGGCCGAACAGAACCACCGACGCCGCGTGCGGGTACACCTCCAGTGCGCGCCGCCGCGCCGGTGCCCGCGGGTCGAGTTCGAGGTCCAGGGCGGCGCAGAGCCGAGCGCCGCGCCCGCCGTCGGCGAACCACGCCAGGCCGGTGTTGGCCGGGTGGGCGCCCGCGTCGAAGCGCCGGAAGGCGCGGTTCAGCTGGGCCTCGCACGGCCGGTTACCCGTCGGGTTGGTCACCACCAGCGGGGCGTCGATCGCCACCACGCACTCACCGCGCACGAAGGGCTCCAGCTGGGCCTGCAGGTCGTCATCGCCCGCGGCCACTCCGAGGTGGCAGAGCACGCCGCGCGCGTCGACGGCGGCGACACCCGTCGGGCTGCGCCGCCCCCAGGCGAGGTCGACTCCGACGAAGAACACACCCCAAACCGTAAGCTGTGGGCTGTGATCGTTCCCGACGTCCTGGCCGCCCGCTACGCCAGCGCGGAGATGGTCGCCATCTGGTCACCGCGGGCCAAGATCGTCGCCGAGCGACGATTATGGCTCGCTGTTCTGCGCGCCCAGCACGATCTGGGGGTCGAGGTTCCCGCGGCGGCCCTCGCCGATTACGAGCGGGTTCTCGAGGACGTCGACCTCGACTCCATCGCCGCGCGCGAACGGGTGCTGCGCCACGACGTCAAGGCCCGCATCGAGGAGTTCAACGCACTGGCCGGCCACCAGCACGTGCACAAGGGAATGACCAGCCGCGACCTCACCGAGAACGTCGAACAGCTGCAGGTGCGCCAGTCGCTGGAACTCGTGCACGCTCACGGGGTCGCGGTGGTGGCACGGCTGGCCGAGCGGGCGACGACCTACCGGGATCTGGTGATGGCCGGCCGCAGCCACAACGTCGCCGCCCAGGCGACCACGCTCGGCAAACGCTTCGCCTCCGCGGCGCGGGAGACCCTCATCGCGCTGACCCGTATCCGCGAGCTGATCGATCGCTATCCGCTGCGCGGCATCAAAGGCCCGATGGGTACCGCTCAGGACATGCTCGATCTCTTCGACGGTGACGTCGGCCGGCAGACCGAGCTCGAGCGCCGGGTCGCGGAGTTTCTGGGATTCCGTGAGGTGCTCGACAGCGTCGGCCAGGTCTATCCGCGCTCGCTGGACCATGACGTCGTCTCCGCGCTCATCCAACTCGGTGCGGGCCCGTCCTCGCTGGCGCACACCATCCGGCTGATGGCCGGGCACGAGTTGGTGACCGAGGGCTTCGCACCCGGACAGGTCGGCTCCTCGGCGATGCCGCACAAGATGAACACCCGCAGTTGCGAACGGGTCAACGGGCTGCAGGTGGTGCTGCGCGGATACGGCTCGATGACCGCCGAACTGGCCGGGGCGCAGTGGAACGAGGGCGACGTCTTCTGCTCGGTGGTGCGCCGGGTGGCGCTGCCGGACGCGTTCTTCGCCATCGACGGTCAGACCGAGACGTTCCTGACTGTGCTGGAGGAGTTCGGCGCCTACCCCGCGGTCATTCAACGCGAACTGGACCGCTACCTGCCCTTCCTGGCGACCACCAAGGTGCTCATCGCAGCGGTTCGGGCCGGGATGGGCCGCGAGGCCGCCCACGAGGTCATCGGAGAGCATGCCGTCGCGACAGCGCTGGCCATGCGCGAACGCGGCGGCGGGCAGGACCTGCTCGAGCGTCTGGCCGCCGATCCGCGGCTGCCGTTGGACCGTGCCGCGCTGGAGGCCGCACTTGCCGACCGGCAGTCCTTCACCGGGGCGGCGGGAAGCCAGATCGACTCTGTCGTCGCCGCGGTCGACGACCTGGTGCGCGCCTATCCGGAAGCGGCGAAGTACACGCCCGGCTCGATCCTTTGAAGCCCGAGAAGTGATGTCCCTCAGCGACGTCGACTTCACCGATCTGGACAACTTCGCCGAAGGATTTCCGCATCGGTTGTTCGCGATGCACCGCGAGCAGTCGCCGGTGTACTTCCACGAACCGACCGAGAACACCCCCGGCGGAGAGGGCTTCTGGTCGGTCGCCGGGTACGCCGACGTCCTCGCGGTGTTACGGGATCCGCTCACCTACTCGTCGGTCACCGGGGGTGATCGTCCGTTTGGCGGCACGCTGCTGCAGGACCTGCCCATCGCGGGGCAGGTATTGAACATGATGGACGATCCGCGCCACGCTCAGATCCGCCGGCTGGTCAGTGCGGGTCTGACCCCGCGGATGATCCGCCGTGTCGAGGACGATCTCCGGGCCCGGGCCGGCACGCTGCTCGACTCCGTGCAGCCGGGCGTGCCGTTCGACTTCCTCGTCGGTGTCGCCGCCGAGTTGCCGATGCAGATGATCTGCATCCTGCTCGGGGTGCCGGAGACCGAGCGGCACTGGCTCTTCGAGGCCATCGAGCCCAGCTTCGACTTCGGCGGCGCGCGCAAGGGAGAGATCACCCGGTTGTCCGTCGAGGAGGCCGGGTCACGCATGCACGCCTACGGCTCCGAGCTGATCGCGCAGAAGCGGGCCGCCCCCGGGGACGACATGCTCTCCGTCGTCGCCACTGCCACCGTCGACGACCCGGACGCGCCCTCGCTCTCCGACGTCGAGCTGTACATGTTCTTCAGCCTGCTGTTCAGCGCCGGGGCGGAGACCACGCGAAACGCGATCGCCGGCGGACTGCTGGCCCTGGCCGGCCATCCCGAGCAGTACCGGCGGCTGCGCGAGGATCCCACCCTGTTGGCGACCGCGGTGGAGGAGATGGTGCGTTGGACATCGCCGTCGCCGTCCAAGCGGCGCACCGCCACCCGCGACACCGTGCTGGGTGGCCACCGGGTGCGGGCCGGCGACAAAGTGTTGGTCTGGGAGGGTTCGGCCAACCGCGACGAGTCGATCTTCCCGCGCGCCGACTGCTTCGACGTGGGCCGCAAACCCAATCCGCACCTGGGTTTCGGCCAGGGCGTGCACTACTGCCTGGGCGCCAACCTGGCCCGCCTGGAGCTACGGGTGCTCTTCGAGGAACTGCTCGAGCGATTCTCGGGCTTCGAGGTCGTGCGGCCGGTCGAGTGGACCCGCAGCAACCGGCACACCGGCATACGGCACCTGCACGTGGTCGCACACGCCGGGCGCGATTCCGTGCGCTGAGCGCACGTCAGCGCGCCGAGGTCGCGGCCCTGATCTCGGCGAGAACCCGCTGGGGATGCGCGGTGATATCCAGCCAGGTGAATCGCAGCACCGTCCAGCCTTGCAGCGACAGTGTGTTCTGCCGAGTGCGGTCATGCTGGAAGGCCTGTCGGTCGCTGTGGAAGGCCCACCCGTCGACCTCTATCGCCACCTTCTGGCGGGGAAACGCGAAGTCCACGACATAGCGGCCGACCGGGTAGTTCGCGTACCAGCCGCCAATGCCGGCCGCCCGCAGCAGCTGAATCACAAGGCGTTCGGCTTCCGACCGCGCGCCACCCGCTGCCGCGTGCAGCATCTTCCGGGCCGCCGCGGCGCCGTGCCGCCCTCGGTTGCGAACCAGGGCTCGCTGCAGATCGGCTAACCCCAGACAACTGCGCTGCAGAGCCGAGTCCATGACCGCCGGCCCGCCACCCGACCGGGCTGCCGCCTCGAGCACTGTCAACGCCGGGGCAGTCACCCGCAGACCGCGGTGCTCGACCACGTCGTCGTCGCTGAGGTCACGGCGCCGCAGGCGGGTTCCCGGTGTCGCGCGACCGTGACTGTCGCGCGGAACCGTGATCTCGACCAGGCCGGGATCCGTAACCATCAGCCCGAGCCACCAGGCTGCGGCCAGCCCGCTGGCCGCAGCCAAACTGCCCCGACTCCACACCGCCGCCCTGATGCGGGCGGCGAGGGTGAACGGTCGGTCGTCGGCGAAGTACACCCCCGCGCCGCACCGACGCCACTGCCCGGAACGCACTCGGCGGCGAACCGCGTGCTCGCTCAAGCCGGCGGAGCGGGCCTGGGCCAGGGTGATGACCCCATCGTGGCGGCGGAGGTACCTCTCGATCATGAACCGTTAGACGCGGTCACGCCGGGCGCGGTTCCGTGCGCTGAGCGCACGTCAGCGCGCCGAGGTCACCGGGGCCACCCCTGCGGAGCGCAATTCCAGCGCGGCCAAGCCGGCGATGACGGCCGGATCCTCCCGGCGCCACGCGCCGACCGGATCGGCGGTGATCTCGGTCAGCTTGGGCAGCGGCCGGCTGGCCAGCGCCCGCAGCGCCAGCAGTTGTTCGCCGGCGGGCGTGCGGGCCAGTGCGGTCACCGTCAGTTTGCGGCGGAAGAAGCGCAGCCGCAGGAACAACCACGGCATCCCGACCGCCAGGATGGGCGGGGCCGCGACGGCGATCGCCAGCAGGACCGCAAGCCAGGTCGATGTGGTGTAGAGGTTCTCCCCGGCGCCGGCCAGGCCGAGGGCAGCCTCACTGGCCGCCCGCAGCGGCGTGGACACCGCATCGCCGACCAGCGGGATGCGATCGGCGCTCTCACCCGCGGAACCCAGGTTGTCGGCGATCCCGGTGGCGCCCTCGCGGACCTGGGTGCCGACCCGGGCGATGGTCGCGATGGCGGTGTGCACCCCGACCCCGACGAGCACCCACACCGCGATCCACGAGCCCACCACGAGGTCGCTGACCACCTGGGCGGCCAATCGGGCCGGGGTTGTCGCATACGGCAGGAAGCGCGATTTCATGGGATCGAACGCTAGTCTGTCGCGATGCGTCCCGCCCTGACCGACTACCGCCATCTGGCCAGCGGCAAGGTCCGCGAGATTTACCGCATCGACGACGAGCACCTGCTCTTCGTGGCCTCCGACCGCATCTCGGCATACGACTACATCCTGGATTCCCTCATCCCGGACAAGGGGCGCGTCCTGACCGCGATGAGCGTGTTCTTCTTCGGCTTCGTCGACATGCCCAACCACCTGGCCGGACCGCCGGACGATCCGCGTATTCCCGCCGAGGTGCTCGGCCGCGCACTGGTGGTCCGTGCGCTGGAGATGATGCCGGTGGAGTGCGTGGCCCGCGGCTATCTGACCGGCTCGGGCCTGCTGGACTACCAGCGCAGCGGAGCGCTCTGTGGAATCGAACTTCCGCCGGGCCTGGTCGAGGCCAGCAAGTTCGACCGGCCGCTGTTCACCCCCGCGACCAAGGCCGAACTGGGCACCCATGACGAGAACATCCCGTTCGAGACGGTGGTCGACATGGTGGGCGCCCAGCGCGCGGGCGAGTTGCGGGACAAGACCCTGCAGACCTACGTGCAGGCCGCCGAACACGCATTGACGAAAGGCATCATCATCGCCGACACCAAATTCGAGTTCGGTGTCGACCGCGACGGCACACTGGTTCTCGCCGACGAGATCTTCACGCCTGATTCCTCGCGATACTGGCCCGCTGACACCTACCGGCCGGGAGTGGTGCAGCCGAGCTTCGACAAGCAGTTCGTCCGGAACTGGCTGACGGGGCCGGAATCCGGCTGGGACCGCAACGGGCCGAAGCCTCCGCCACCGCTTCCGGACGCCATCGTCGACGCCACCCGGGCGCGGTACATCGAGGCCTACGAACGGATTTCCGGGATGAGTTTCGCCGACTGGATCGGACCGGGACGGTGAGCGCCCCGTCGCCGAAACGGGTGGAGACCCGGCGGGAGCATCACGGCGACGTCGTCATCGACGCCTACGAGTGGCTGCGCGACAAGTCCGATCCCGAGGTAATCGCTCACCTGGAGGCCGAGAACGCCCACGTCGAGCAGGAGACGGCCTACCAGGAACCGCTGCGGGAGCAGATCTTCGAGGAGATCAAGTCGCGGGTCAAGGAGACCGATCTGTCGGTGCCGACCCGGCGCGGTGACTGGTGGTACTACGCGCGCAGCTTCGAAGGTAAGCAGTACGGCGTGCACTGCCGCTGTCCGGTGGGCCGAGCCGACGACTGGGAACCGCCAACTTTCGACGAGCACACCGAGATTCCCGGAGAGCAGGTACTGCTCGACGAGAATCTTGAGGCCGAGGGCCACGACTTCTTCGCCGTGGGCGCCAGCAGCGTCAGCATCGACGGCAACATCCTGGCCTACTCCGTGGACGTCGTTGGTGACGAGCGGTACACACTGCGCTTCAAAGACCTACGGTCCGGCGAACTCATCGGCGAGGAGATCGCGGGTATCGGCGGACGAGTGTCGTGGGCGGCCGACAGCGCGACGATCTATTACACGACCGTCGATGACGCCTGGCGGACCGATACCGTGTGGCGGCACCGACTCGGCTCGAACGGGCCCGACGAGCAGGTCTTCCAGGAGCCCGACGAACGGTTCTGGGTGGCGCTGGGCCGGACCCGTAGCGATCGGTTCATGGTGATCGCCGCCGCATCGGCGGTCACTTCCGAGGTGTTAGTCGCCGACGCGTCGGACCCGGACGCGGAGTTCGTCCCGGTTCTACCGCGCCGCGACGGTGTCGAGTACACCGTCGAGCACGCGATTGTCAACGGCGAGGACCGTTTCCTCATCCTGCACAACGACGGGGCGGCGAACTTCACCCTTGTCGACGCCCCGGTCAGCGATCCAGCCGCACAGACCACGGTCATCCCGCACCGCGACGACGTGCGCCTCGAGGACGTCGACGCCTTTGCGGGGCACATCGTTGTCAGCTACCGCCGCGATGGTCTTCCCCGCGTTCAGGTCGGCCGCATCGGCGCACAGGGTCTGGGCACCCTCGAGGACATCACCTTCGACTCGGACCTCATGGCATGCGGGCTGCTGGCCAACCCGAACTGGGGCGGCCCGCGACTGCGCGTCGGGGCGACCTCGTTTCTGACCCCGATGAGGATCTATGACATCGAGTTCGCCTCCGGTGACCGTGTGCTGCTGCGTGAGCAGCCGGTGCTGGGCGGCTACCGCCGCGAGGACTACGAGGAGCGCCGGGACTGGGCGATCGCTGAGGACGGCACCCGGATCCCGATCTCACTGATGCACCGCAGGGATTGCGCATTCCCGGCTCCGGCAGTGCTCTACGGATACGGAGCGTACGAGGCGAGCGAGGATCCCCGGTTCTCGATCCCGCGGCTGTCGCTTCTTGACCGGGGCATGGTGTTCGCGATCGCGCATACCCGCGGCGGCGGCGAGATGGGCCGGCTCTGGTACGAGGGGGGCAGGCTGCTGCAGAAGAAGAACACCTTCACCGACTTCACCGCGGTAGCGCGGCACCTCATCGACGGCGGTGTGACCCGCCCTCGCAACCTGGTGGCGCTGGGCGGCAGCGCGGGCGGCCTGCTGATGGGCGCAGTCGCGAACCTGGCCCCGGAACTGTTCGCCGGGATCCTGGCGCAGGTGCCCTTCGTCGATCCCCTCACCTCGATTCTGGATCCTTCGCTGCCCCTGACCGTCACCGAGTGGGACGAGTGGGGTAACCCGCTGGAGGACCCCGACGTGTACTTCTACATGAAGTCCTACTCGCCGTATGAGAACGTCGAAGCCAAGTCCTATCCGGCGATCCTCGCGATGACCTCCCTCAATGACACCCGGGTGCTGTACGTCGAGCCGGCGAAGTGGGTGGCCGCGCTGCGTCATGTGAAGACCGATCCGCACCCGGTGCTGCTCCGCACCCAGATGGCGGCCGGACACGGCGGCATCAGCGGTCGTTACGAACGCTGGCGCGAAGTCGCCTTCCAGTTCGCCTGGCTGCTGGCCACCGCCGATCCGGAGCGGTTCGGCCCCCGTCCACCTGCCTGACACCGTCTCGACACCTGCGTTTGTCACACTCAGGCCATGGCCGGCCGGCTGATCGTCTCGGTGTCCGGGATCAGGGACCAGACTCTGTCGCAGCTTGACGACTTCTCCCAGCAGCTCGCTGCCCGCGGCGTGCCGCTGTCCTTGTTCGTCGCACCCCGGCTCAAGCACGGCTATCGGCTCGAGTCCGACCCCACGACCACCGAATGGCTGCGGCAGCGCAGAGCGGGCGGTGACGCGGTGGTCCTGCACGGCTTCGATGAAGCGAGCAAGGGCCGCCGCGGCGAATTCGCCTCCCTCCCGGCCCACGAGGCGAACCTGCGCCTCATCGCCGCCGATCGATGCCTTGAATTGCTGGATCTCCGAACCAGACTCTTCGCCGCCCCGTCCTGGACTACCTCATCGGGAACTCTGATCGCTCTGCCACGCAATGGCTTTCGGCTCCTGGTTGGACCGTACGCGATGGTCGATCTGGTGCGGGGAACGAGTTGCCAGGGCCGGGTGATCGGTATCGGAGCCGGGTTTCTGACCGAGCCGTGGTGGTGTCGCACCGTCGTGCTCTCCGCGGAACGGATCGCGCGTCGGGGCGGAACGGTGCGGTTGGCCGTCTCAGCGCGCCAGCTTGGCAAGCCGGCATCCCGTCAAGCCGTGCTGGATGCCATCGACCTCGCGCTCATGCACGGCTGTGCGCCCGGGGTCTACCGGTGGGATGCGGATCCGGCTCTGGCGGGGGCGGCCTGATTCCTAGCGCGCGGTGCCGCTGGCGGTGGTGGCGATTCCGCCGTCGACAGGAATGATCGCGCCGTTGACATAGGAGCCCGCCCGACTGGCCAGGAACACGGCGATCCCGGCCATGTCGTCGTCGCGGCCGATCCGGCGCAGCGGCGCGCCCGCGGCGATCGCGTCGCCGAAGGCGTCCAGAGTCGCCGCCATCATCTTCGACGGGAACGGTCCGGGTGCGACCGCGTTGACCGTGATGTGCTGCGGGCCGAGTTCTCTGGCCAGCACCCGGGTCAACTGATGGATCGCGGCCTTGCTCGCCGAATAGGAGTACGTCGCCATCGGGCTGACGTGGATGCCGTCAATGCTGCCGATGTTGATGATCCGGGCCGGGTCGTCGAGGCTGCCGGCTCCGCGCAGTGCCGGCAGAAGCTCCTGAACCATCCAGAACGGAGCCTTGACGTTGAGGTCGAGCACCCGGTCCCAGGCCGACGCGGGGAACGTCTCCAGTGCCTCCCCCCAGGTCGCACCGGCATTGTTGACCAGGATGTCGAGCGTGCTGGATTGGTCTTGCACGTCGGCCGCCAGCCGCTGGCACTCCTCGCGTCGGGAGAGATCGGCGGACACGGCCCGCACCGGACCGAAGTCCGACAGCGCGTCGACCGCCTCCCGGCACCCGTCGGCCTTCCGCGAAGAGATGACCACGCTGGCCCCGGCCTGGAGAAGTCCGCGGGCGATCATCAGCCCGATGCCACGGGTGCCCCCGGTGACCAGAGCCGTCTTGCCGGTCAGTCCGAACAGCCTCTCCAGATCGCTCATGTCAGAACCGTACCGAGTTCTCCTCGGTGAGCACCCGCACGTCGGTGTCGCACATCTCGCTGAGCCTGCCGTGGAAGATGCCCCGGGCCTCCGGGGCGATGATGCCCTGGTGGATGGGAACGGCGTGGCGCGGCGCCACCGCGCGCAGATAGTCGACAGCTTCGGAGATTTTCATCCACGGTGCTGCGGCGGGGCAGGCGAGCACGTCGACCGGCTCGCCCGGGAGGAACAGCGCATCCCCGGGGTGCATCAGCCTCGCCGGGTGCTCGTGATCCCCGACGAGGTAGGAGATGTTGTCGATGACCGGGATTTCGGGATGGATGACCGCGTGGCGTCCGCCGGTGCCGCGAATCCTCAGCCCGCCGACGGCCACTTCGTCCCCGGGATGCACGGCACGCCAACGGTCACCGAGCAGCGCGGCGGTCTGCGGGTCGGCGAACAGTGCCGCCGCGGGGTTGGCCTCGACCAGTTCCGGGAGCCGCTGCGGGTCGGCGTGGTCGGGGTGTTGGTGGGTGATCAGGATCGCCGCCAGCCCGGTGACGCCCTCGAATCCGTGCGAGAAGGTGCCCGGGTCGAACAGCAGCCGCGTGCCACCGAGGTCGGCGAGCAGGCAGGAGTGCCCGAAGTGCGTCAGTTCCATGTTTACGATTGTGCGCCCTACCTCACCTGGCGAGAAATGAGGTGACATGCGATTGGTCCTCGCCGTGATCCTGGCGGCCGGCGGCTTGGCCGTGGCGCCCACGGCCGGTGCCGAGCCCTACAACTGCCCACCGGCCTGCGACAGCATTCCCGATTCGGCGTGGGTGCCACCGTGGTCGATCCCCTTGAACAGCCAGTACGGCTGGCCACAGCTGGCCGCGCTGGCCGTGACCTCGCCCGGGCCGCGGTTTCGCTTCGAGGAGATCTGTGCCTCGCCGCCACCGCCGCCGCCCGACCCGCGCGGCTATGTCGTCGCCGAGCGCGCCCTGGTGGTCAACCCGCCCGGCCAGTGGCAGCTGCAGGCACAGGTGTTGCACTGGACGGGCGAGACCTGGCGCGGCGGCGAACTGGCCGAACAGGTCTTCACCGCAGCGCTTGCCGCGTTGCGCGCCTGCCAGCAGACCAACCTGTTGGCCTCGCCGTCGCTCACCGTCGATGAACCCGATCGGTTGGCCGCGGTGATCAGCGGACCGGTGATCGTGCACCAGTACCTGGTGGCCAATCGCGCCAACAGTTCGATCAGCGAACTGGCTCTCTGGGCGGTCGGCCCCCCGCTCACCCCGTGGCCGCCCATCGCCGACGCCGCCGTGCTCGACGCGCTCGGCGCGCCGCTGTGCACCGCATACATCGGCTCGTGCGGATGAGCCGCCGGTAGGATCAAGCCGCACGATTCGCCGACCGCAGAGGAGCCGAGTGGGCCGGGTAGTAGTCAACGTGATGCCCAAGACCGAGATTCTCGACCCGCAGGGCCAGGCGATCGTCGGCGCCCTGGGCAGGCTGGGCCACGCCGGCGTCTCAGATGTCAGGCAGGGCAAGCGATTCGAACTCGAAGTCGACGACACCGTCACCGACGAGCAACTGACTGAGATCGCCGAGTCCCTGTTGGCCAACACCGTGATCGAGGACTGGTCGGTGACCAGGGAACCGTCGTGACGGCCCGGATCGGTGTCATCACCTTCCCCGGCAGCCTCGATGACGTCGATGCCGCGCGTGCGGTGCGCCTTGCCGGAGCCGAGGCGGTCGGCCTGTGGCACGCCGACGCCGACCTCCGGGGTGTGGACGCGGTGGTGGTCCCGGGCGGGTTCTCCTACGGGGACTACCTGCGTTGCGGAGCGATCGCCAAGTTTGCCCCCGTCATGGCGGAGGTCGTCACGGCCGCGAACGGCGGAATGCCGGTACTGGGGATCTGCAACGGATTTCAGATCCTCTGCGAAGCCGGACTGCTGCCCGGCGCGCTGACCCGAAACGCGGGTCTGCACTTCATTTGCCGCGATGTCTGGCTGCGGGTGGAGTCGATCACCTCGGCGTGGACGTCGCGCTACGAGTGGGGTGCCGAGCTGCTGATCCCGCTGAAGTCCGGTGAGGGCCGTTATGTCGCACGCGAATCGGTGCTCGATGAACTCGAGGGCGAGGGCCGCGTCGCGTTTCGCTATGCCGACAACCCGAACGGCTCGATGCGCGACATCGCGGGCATCAGTTCCCCGAACGGGCGGGTGGTCGGTCTGATGCCGCACCCTGAGCACGCGACCGAACCCTTGACCGGACCCTCGGACGACGGACTGGGGATGTTCTACTCCGCCCTCGACGCGGTGCTGGCCGCCTGAGCGATGACGGCCACCGCGGAGGGACTGTGCGCGTTCATCGACGCCTCTCCGTCGCCGTTCCACGTCTGCGCAACCGTCGGGCAACGTCTGATCGCCGCCGGTTTCACCGAACTGGCCGAGACCGACCGGTGGGATGAGGCCGCGGCCGGCCGGTTCTTCACCGTGCGGGCGGGGTCGCTGATCGCCTGGGTCAGTGCGGGGCCCCTGGCGCCGTACCGCATCGTCGGCGCCCACACCGACAGCCCCAACCTGCGCGTCAAGCAGCAGCCGGATCGCGTCGATCCGATGTGGCGGTTGGTGCGACTGCAGCCCTACGGCGGGGCGTGGCTGAACTCCTGGCTGGACCGCGACCTGGGTCTGAGCGGCCGGTTGTCGGTCCGGAGCGCCGAGGGCCGGGTGGAGGACCGGCTGGTGCGATTCGACGAGCCGCTGCTGCGGGTGCCGCAACTGGCCATCCACCTCGCCGAGGACCGCAACGCGGTGAGCCTGAACCCGCAGCGACACCTGGACGCGGTTTTCGGTGTGCGGGGCCCGGCGCGGCCGTTCCACCACGAGGTCGCCGAGTGGGCGGGGGTGGCGCCCACCGACCTGCTCTCGGCGGATCTGATGACCCATGACCTGACGCCCTCGCGGGTCACCGGAGCCGACGGCGATCTCATCAGCGCGCCGCGGCTGGACAACCAGGCCAGCTGCTACGCCGGCCTGGAAGCGCTGCTGGCCGCCGAGTCGGACGCGCACACGCCCGTGCTGGCCCTGTTCGACCACGAGGAGGTGGGTTCGACGTCCGACCATGGTGCGCAATCGGACTTCCTGCGCACCACGCTGGAGCGGATCGTGCTCGCCGCCGGCGGTGACCGGGAGGACTTCCTGCGGCTGACGACGGCCTCGATGGTGGCGTCGGCCGACATGGCGCACGCCACCCACCCGAACTACCCCGAACGGCACGAACCCGGCCACCTCATCCAGGTCAACGGCGGTCCGGTGCTCAAGGCCCAGCCGAACCTGCGGTACGCCACCGACAGCCGCACGGCCGCGGCGTTCGCACTCGCCTGCCGGCAGGCCGGGGTCGCGCTGCAGCGCTACGAGCACCGCGCCGATCTGCCATGCGGTTCAACCATCGGGCCGATGACGGCGGCGCGCACCGGTATTCCCACCGTCGACGTCGGTGCGCCGCAACTGGCCATGCACTCGGCACGCGAACTGATGGGGGCGGCCGACGTCGCGGCCTACGCTGCGGCCCTGCAAGCGTTTCTCGAGCCGGCGAGGTCCCCGTGACCCTCAGCCTGGAGATGATCACCATCGACTGCGCCGATCCGCCAGGGCTGGCCGGCTGGTGGGCGGCCGCCATCGGAGGTGAGGTGGTGGCCCTGTCCGGCGGGGGGTTCACCCTGGTGGCCCGGGAGGGCTGGCCCGCTCTCGGGTTCCAACGGGTGGATCACCCGACGCCGGGCAAAAACCGCATGCACGTCGACCTGATGACCGCCGACCTCGACGCCGAGGTCGCGCGCCTCGTCGGCCTCGGTGCTGTGGAGACCGCCCGGCATTCGGTCGAGGGGGGCTTGCGCTGGGCGGTGATGGCCGATCCCGACGGCAACGCGTTCTGCGTGGCCGCGACGCGGGACTGACCCTCACTAGACTCACCCCCGTGACAGCCGTCGACACCGTTGAGCAGGCCGCGGCGACCCCTGACCATCCCCAGCCCTACCGTGAGCTCGGCCTCAAGGATGACGAGTATCAGCGGATTCGCGACATCCTCGGCCGACGGCCCACCGATGCCGAACTGGCCATGTACTCGGTCATGTGGAGCGAGCACTGCTCGTACAAGTCGTCCAAGGTGCACCTGCGCTATTTCGGGGAGACCACCTCCGAGGCGATGCGGGCGGGCATGCTCGCCGGGATCGGCGAGAACGCCGGGGTCGTCGACATCGGTGACGGGTGGGCGGTGACGTTCAAGGTCGAGTCGCACAACCACCCGTCCTACGTCGAGCCCTACCAGGGCGCGGCCACCGGAGTCGGTGGCATCGTCCGCGACATCATGGCCATGGGGGCCCGGCCCGTCGCGGTCATGGACCAGTTGCGCTTCGGCCCGGCTGACGCTCCCGACACCCGTCGGGTACTCGACGGCGTGGTGCGCGGCATCGGCGGATACGGAAATTCGCTGGGGCTGCCCAACATCGGCGGGGAAACGGTGTTCGACGCCTCGTATGCAGGCAACCCGTTGGTGAACGCGCTGTGCGTGGGCGTCCTGCGCAAGGAGGATCTGCACCTGGCGTTCGCCTCCGGTAAGGGCAACAAGATCATCCTGTTCGGTGCTCGCACCGGTCTGGACGGCATTGGTGGCGTGTCGGTGCTGGCTTCGGACACGTTCTCCGGTGACGAGTCCGGCGCGGGCCGCAAGAAACTGCCCAGCGTCCAGGTCGGCGATCCGTTCACCGAGAAGGTGCTCATCGAGTGCTGCCTGGAGTTGTACTCGGCCGGCCTGGTGATCGGCATCCAGGATCTCGGTGGAGCCGGACTATCCTGTGCCACATCGGAATTGGCGTCTGCCGGTGACGGCGGGATGTCCATCGAATTGGATAGGGTGCCGCTGCGGGCCGCGAACATGACCCCCGCGGAGGTGCTCTCCAGCGAATCCCAGGAACGCATGTGTGCGGTGGTCGCACCGCACAACATCGAGAGGTTCATGGCGGTGTGCCGCAAGTGGGAGGTGCTGGCGACGGTCATCGGGGAGGTGACCGACGGGGACCGGCTTACCATCACCTGGCACGGTCAGACCGTTGTGGACGTGCCACCCCGCACCGTCGCCCACGAGGGCCCGGTCTACCAGCGTCCGCTGGCACGCCCGGACACCCAGGACGCGCTCACCGCGAACACGTCGGCGCATCTGCCCCGTCCGCGGACCGGAGACGAGCTGCGGGCCACGCTGCTCAACCTGCTGGGCAGCCCGCAGCTGTGCAGCCGGGCGTTCATCACCGAGCAGTACGACCGCTACGTCCGCGGGAACACCGTCCTGGCGGAGAACGCCGATGGTGGCGTGCTGCGCATCGACGAGAGGACCGGCCGCGGCATCGCGGTGTCCACCGATGCCTCCGGCCGGTACACCCAACTCGACCCGTACACCGGTGCGCAGTTGGCGCTCGCGGAGGCGTATCGCAACGTCGCGGTCACCGGTGCCACTCCGGTGGCGGTGACCAACTGCCTGAATTTCGGATCTCCCGAAGACCCGGGTGTGATGTGGCAGTTCGCGCAGGCGGTGCGCGGGCTCGCCGACGGTGCTGCGGCCCTGGGTATTCCGGTCACCGGTGGCAACGTCAGTTTCTATAACCAGACCGGGTCCACCGCGATCCTGCCCACGCCGGTGGTGGGAGTGCTCGGGGTGCTCGATGATGTCCGGCGCAGGCTGCCGACCGCCCTGGGATCCGAACCGGGGGAGACCCTCTACCTGCTCGGCGAGACCCACGACGAATTCGACGGGTCGGTCTGGGCGCAGGTGACCGCCGACCACCTCGGGGGTGTCCCGCCGCGGGTGGATCTGGACCGGGAGAGACTGCTCGCCGAGGTACTGGTGGCGGCCTCCCGTGACGGGCTGGCCTCGGCGGCGCATGACCTCAGCGAGGGCGGACTGATCCAGGCGGTCGTCGAAGCCGCACTGGCGGGCGAGACTGGGTGCCGCATCGTTCTTCCGGAGTCCGTCGACGCCTTCGTGTGGTTGTTCTCCGAGTCGGCCGGCCGCGTGCTCATCGCCGTGCCGCGCACGGAGGAGAGCCGTTTTGCGGCGATGTGCGAAGCGCGCGGTCTGCCGGCCACCCGTATCGGAGTATCGGACACGGAATCGGACTCAGTCGAGGTGCAGGGTCTGTTCGCGGTGACCTTGGAGGAGCTGCGCAGCACGTCCGAAGGGGTACTGCCCGGGCTCTTCGGATGAGGCAGTCGGTGGCGGCCTGGGCGCTGGGTCTGCTGCGGCTGGACTTCACCGGTATCGCGTTCGGAGCGCTGTTCTTCTGTCTGTCGCTGACCCCCTCGCTGTTGCCCCGCGACTGGATCAGCGCCGGAGTGATCGGCGGCATCAATGCGGCCGTCGGGTACGGGATCGGCGTTCTCGCCGCAGTCGCGGTGCGCGGGTTGATGCTGCGCGGCCGCAACTGGTGGCCCCCGTCCCGGCGGGTGCGGTTACGGCTGCAGACCGCCACGGCCGCGGCGGCGATCGTCGCCGGCCTTCTGATGGTGGTTCCGGCGGCGGCTTGGCAGCGTCGGGTGGCTGAACTGATGGGCATCACCGGACCGGACACCGGGGGTTACCTTCGCGTCCTGCCGGTGGCCGTCGTGACCGCGGGCGCTCTGATCGCGGGGGCTCGGGTGATCAAGGATGCGATCAAACACCTTGCCCGGTGGATGATCAGACGCTGGCGTATCGACGACGAGGTGGCTATGTTCGTCGGCACCGCGGTCGTGGTCGCGGTGCTCATCACCGTCGTCAACGGCGTGCTGTTCCGTGGTTTCGTCGCCGGAGCGAGCGTGGTCTTCCAACCCCAGAACAGCACCACGCAAACCGGTGTGGCTCAGCCACAGCTGCCCGAACGGTCCGGTAGCCCGGACTCTTTCGTGCCGTGGGACACCCTGGGTTTCCAGGGCCGCACCTTCGTGGCCACCGGACCGCGCGCCGAGGAACTCACCGCGCTCAACGGCCGAACCGCCAAGCAGCCGATTCGGATCTACGCCGGCCTGCAGTCCGGCGACAGTGTCGAGGGCCGGGTGGCACTGCTGCTCTCCGAACTGCAGCGCACCCGCGCCTTCGAGCGGCGCGTCCTGGTGATCGTTCCGACCACCGGGACCGGCTGGGTCGACCCGGTGGCGGCTCGCGCGATCGAGTCGATCTACAACGGCGACACCGCCCTGGTGGCCATGCAGTACTCGTATCTGCCGAGCTGGATCTCCTTCCTGGCCGACCGGTCGACGTCGGTCGAGGCGGGCCGGGCGATGATCGAGGCCGTAGCGCGGCGCTGGTCGCAATGGCCGGCCGGGAGCAGGCCACGACTTGCCCTCTACGGCGAGAGCCTGGGCGCGATGGCCGGGCAGGGTGCGTTCGGGTATCTGCCCGACGTCGCCGAGAAGGGTTTCTCCTCGGTGCTGTGGGTCGGGCCGCCGAATGCCAGCCCGCTGTGGCAGGCGCTGACGGTACGGCGCGATCCGGGCACGCCCGAGGTTGAGCCCCGCTACGACGACGGCCGCACGGTGCGCTTCGCGCAGTCGGCCAGTTCCGCGGAGATCGCCACGGTCGCCGCGCCGCCCTGGCCGGATACCCGCGTGCTGTTCCTGCAGCATGCCTCCGACCCGGTGGTGTGGTGGTCGCCTGATCTGCTGCTGCAACGCCCGGACTGGCTCACCGAAGCGCCGGGATTCGATCGCACCCCGTCGATGCGCTGGTATCCGATCGTGACGTTCCTTCAGGTCACCGCGGACATGGCCGGCAACGTCACCGATTCGGCAGGCATACCGACCGGCCACGGCCACAACTACGGTGACCGCCAACTCGACGGGTGGGTGGCGGTGGCCGCGCCCGCGGGGTGGACGCCCGCCGACACCGAACGGGTCCGCGGCGGTCTGCGGGAGGCGATGGCCGCGGGCGGACCGGAGTTCGCGTGAGCGGCGGCCGAGGACCACGGGTGCGTGCCGTCGCGCTCGCCGTCGCTCTGGTGGCATGGAGTTTCACCGCCGGCCTGCGCCACCCCTGGCGACGACACCCGCTGCTGCAGGCCGGGCTGGGCACCGTTCTCGCGCTGGGTGCGCGGGCTCCGCTGGGCCTGCGCCCGCCGCCCGCCGCCGCGGGTCTGCGACTGGGTGGTGCCGCGGCGGGCATCGTCACCGCGGCGGTCGCGGTCTTCGCTGCCTCGCCGCGCGTGCGCGCTGCGATGGCCGCCCGGGAGCTGCCGAACCGGCCCTGGCGCTGGTTGGCGATCGAGATCCCGCTCGGCACCGTGTGGTCGGAGGAGACAGCCTTCCGGGGGGCGCTGGCGGCGGCGGGCCGGGGAGCGTTCGGTCCGACCGGCGGGCGGCTGCTGCAGGCGCTGGCCTTCGGTCTCAGTCACATCCCCGACGCCCGTGGCACCGGCGAACCGATGGTGGCGACGGTGGTGCTGACCGGATCGGCCGGCTGGGTGTTCGCCCTGCTGGCCGAGCGTTCGGGCAGCCTGCTCGCGCCCATGCTGGCGCATGCGGCGGCGAACGAGGCCGGCGCGCTGGCAGCGCTGGCGGTACGTCACCGCGCCGGGAAGTGAGACCGAAAAGGGAGACCGTGGCCGGATTCCGAATGATCGACCCCGAAGCCGTCCTGGCCGCCCTGCGGGCGGTGGAGCCGTGGCTGCGGGAAGGCCGGGACCCGGAGCCCGACCGGACGGTGGTCGCGCAGGCCGTCCGGCTGACCGCCCGCGCCCTGGCCGCGCGGGCGCCTGGGCGCAGCGTCGAACTTCGCGTGCCTCCTTTCGTTGCGGTGCAATGCATTTCGGGTCCGTCTCACAGCCGCGGCACGCCGCCGAATGTGGTCGAGACCGATGCCCGCACCTGGCTGCTGCTGGCATGCGGCCTGATGACCCTCGATGCGGCCCGGTCCGCCGGCACGATCCGGTTGTCCGGGCCCCGAGCAGCCCATATCGGCTCGTCATTGCCGCTGGTCAGCCTTGGTGGGGGCGAACACGCCTGACGCGCACCAGCACGATTCCGGGATTTGGGCCCGATGACCGTAGACTGACGGGACCGCCGACGCGCCAGGGAGCAGCCCATATCGTGACCGGTCAACTGGAGAACCCACCCCGGGAGGAATGCGGCGTCTTCGGCGTCTGGGCCCCCGGCGAGGAAGTCGCCAAACTCACCTACTACGGCCTCTACGCATTGCAGCACCGCGGCCAGGAGGCCGCCGGTATCGCGGTCGCCGACGGCTCGCAGGTTCTGGTGTTCAAGGACCTCGGCCTGGTCAGTCAGGTGTTCGATGAGCAGACGCTTGCCGCCATGCCCGGCCACGTCGCGATCGGCCACTGCCGCTACTCCACCACCGGGTCCACGACCTGGGAGAACGCCCAGCCGGTGTTCCGCAACACTGCTGCTGGAACCGGACTTGCGTTGGGGCACAACGGAAATCTGGTCAACACGACCGAACTCGCCGACCGCGCCCGTGCGGCCGGGCTGCTCAACCACGGGGAGTCCTGCGCGACCACCGACTCCGACATCCTGGGTGCGCTGCTGGCCAACGGCGCGGCGGATTCCAGCATCGAGCAGG